>CALUIJ010000061.1 GCA_944320675.1 uncultured Prevotella sp. | reverse complement strand
ATGATGCTTCCCGAAGGGCAGACTATCGAAAAACTGTACACTGCGGAAGAAATGGCACGCATCAACGCTATGTTGAAAAGCCTAATAGGCATGGACATATCCAACCCAATGGTGGCACAACAACTCGGAAACTTCACCCCACAGGCACTACAAACACAACTCGAAGTACTTATGTACCTGAAAGGGCACACCGAATTCGACCCCAACAGGAGTTTCGACGGATACTTCCAACAGGAAGCCACAGCAAAAGGCAAACCCATAGGAGCTTTTGAAACAGTGGACTTCCAAATTGAGACATTGTATAAAAGCATGTCGATGGAGCGCCAAAAGCAACTTTTGCTCTGCCTGGCAGACAACCTTGAGTTTAACGAAGAGCAGACAGAGAACGTTGTAAAGGCATTTTTCGCACAAGACCTGGCCGGCATTGAGAAGGCCATGGACGCCAAGCTGAACAACACATGCGACGGTACGCCGGAGGAAAAGGAAACGCTTATCTACGCACGCAACGACAACTGGATGAAGCAGATGCCTGAAATAATGAAGCAGAAGAGCACCTTGTTCGCCGTAGGAGCAGGCCACCTGCCGGGCGAACGCGGAGTGTTGGCACAGCTGAGGAAAGCCGGATATACGGTTGAAGGGGTAAAATAAAACGGTATTACGAATAAAACAACCGCCGCCATTGATACTTATCGGATTATCAATGGCGGCGGTTTTATTTTTAATCAGGCCACAAGAAACTATCTCATAGGTTCCGTCTCATAGTCGGCTTTCTTTATGGAACCGTCGGCAATGCCGTGCAAGAACAGTTCAAGATTTGAATAACCTGACGGTGTTATAGTGCTTCCGTCGGCGGCGTTGTTGGGGTTCAGGCCCTTTTCCTGCTCGTATTTGTCGGGCAGTCCGTCGCCGTCCGAGTCGAGAATAAGCTTCTCTCCCTCGTTCATTCCGAGATAAGGATAACAGGTTACGGCCTTGCCATCAACGTTGAACTCGTCGCATCTCGACAGTTTTACGTCGTATGGAGTATTTATTATGCCCAAACCACGGCTTACCTTTCCGTCCGTATGCCCTGCGAATTGCGGGTCGATACGGCCCGCCGCCTCGTCAAGCAGACGGCGGTCAACCTCGTCGTACCTCGGAAGGGACGCTCCGGCACCGCTCGTAACGGCGCGGTAAGCATCGTCGGCTCTCTGCAAACGCATTCCGCTCGACACTTCTTGCGACATCAAGGCATGCTTCTTAAAGTTTGCCTCATCGTTGCCGAGCACCATGTTTACGGCCCGGTCGGCACTACCTGACGTGAATCCGTACCAGTTGTCGGCATTGACCTTACGCAAGGTTGCGTCGCTCCAACATGGTATTGACGCGTCTACGAACTTGTTGCCGGTCTCAAACTTGTTGCCTTTCACAAGCCATTGGCCTTGCCCTTCTTTCGTGGAAGCCTCGAAAAAGAACCTTTTCTCCTTTAGGTTTGCCGCCGTAGCAGGCCCGGGACGGAAATAGTTGTTCACCATGTAGACACGGTTGTAATTGTCGCCGTTGTTTATCGCCTTGTTGCATTCTCCGCCGTAAAGCGAATTAGGCTTACCCCAGTTGAACACGACGTTGTTGAAAAACTCGCTGTCTACATACTGGTCGTGGTCGCCGGGATTCTTGCTGGCGTTGCGAACGCCGTTGAAACGCGGCGAACGGCTGTTGCTGTTGGTTATCAGGCAGTGGTGCATCGTGCTGTGCTCGCCTCCCCATTGGGTTGCGTAAGCACGCGCCCCCTTGGCGTTTTTCGATGCGTACAGCCCTTCGCCTATTATCGACCACTGTACGGTTGTCGAGTCGCAGTCGTACATTGTCATGCATTCCTCCATCGACCATGTTATCGAGCAATGGTCGATTATAACGTTTTTGGTATTCTCTACGTCTATGGCAGGGTTGCTCTCGTCGGGCACGTCGCCGGCACGGAAGCGCATATAACGGATTATGACGTTAGGTTTCGACACGGCGAACTTATATCCTGCTATGCATACTCCGCCTCCGGGAGCCGTCGAACCGTCGATAGTTACGTTAGGATGGGCGAACTTCAGTTCTGACGTAAGGTATATCGTGCCACACGTTTTGAAAAGGATTGTACGCGGAGAATCGTCGCCCGAGCGCAACGCCCAGCGGAAAGTGCCCTCGACAAGGTCGTTGTCAGTGCAGTCGTCGTTGCGCGTTACGTAATAGACTTTTCCCCCGCGGCCTCCCGTCGTGTACTTGCCGAACCCCTCTGCGCCGGGGAACGCCAACTGCCTTTGCGCCATTACGGGCATGCATAACAAGGCACAAAAGGCGATAGATGAAAGTTTCTTCATTTTAATGACAGATTAGTAGATAAAGATTATGTTATTTACAAAACGCCGGTTATCTCGCTTACCGACTTACATCCGTGGCTGTCGAGCCACTCGTTGATGCCGTCGCGCACCTTTACCGTAACCTTAGGGTCGATGAAATTGGCCGTACCTATCTCTATGGCCGTGGCTCCGGCCATGAAGAACTCTATTGCGTCATGAGCGTTGCAAATGCCTCCCAAACCGATAACAGGTATCTTTACAGCCTTAGCTACCTGCCAAACCATGCGCAACGCCACAGGCTTTACGGCGGGGCCGCTAAGTCCTCCAGTTCCAATGCTCAGCATTGGACAACGCCGCTCAATGTCTATCGCCATGCCCATAAGAGTGTTGATGAGCGACACGCTGTCGGCCCCCTCGGCCTCGACGGCACGGGCAATCTCGGCAATATCGGTCACATTGGGCGACAGCTTTACGATAAGCGTCTTGCCGTATCTCGCCCTTACGGCCTTAACCACGCTCGCAGCGCCTGCGCATGTTACGCCGAACGCCATGCCTCCGTCCCTAACATTAGGGCATGATATGTTCAGTTCTATTGCCGGAATGTTGTCAAGCTCGCCGATACGTGCGGCACATTCGGCATAATCCTCGGGCGAAGAACCGCTCACGTTGACAATGAAGTTTGTGTCGATGTCCTTTATTTCAGAATAAATGTGCTCACAGAAATAGTCTACGCCCTTATTTTGCAGCCCCACGCAGTTGAGCATTCCCGAAGCCGTCTCGACCATACGGGGATAATCATTGCCCTGACGCGGATTCAGGGTCGTACCCTTGACGATTATTCCGCCTATCCCTTCAAGCGGTACGAAATCAGCATATTCAGGGCCGTAGCCGAACGTTCCGGATGCGGTCATCACGGGATTCTTAAGCCGCAAACCTTTTATATTAACACTTAAATCTGCCATGTCAGTTTGTTTATATTGATTACCGGCCCATCTTTGCATACGCACACGTTGCCCTCAGTCGTCTTTTCAACGCAACAAAGGCATGCGCCAACGCCGCAGGCCATCTTATTCTCAAGCGAAACCTCACACTCAATGCCATTCGCCTTGGCATATTTTGCAACCGCGACCATCATCGGTTTTGGGCCGCATGTTGATATACGGTCGAAACGCACCTCGCCCAATATGGAATGGTTGGTAACGAAACCGCGCTCACCGGCCGTCCCGTCCTCGGTCGTTACACACACGCGGCCATATTTCTCAAACTCGCCAAGCATGAGTAAATCTTTCTTAGAGCGCGCCCCAAGCAGGAATACAGGGCGGCAACCTACATCATTGAGCACCTTGCCGAAATAGAGCAGAGGGGCGACACCAACTCCACCACCAACCAAAAGCACCTTTTCGCCCTCACCGGCAGGCATCGTAAAGCTGTTACCCAACGGAAACATGCAGTTCAGCACGTCGCCTGCCTGCAAACGAGACAAACGGCGCGTGCCGTCGCCTACGGCTGCAACGAGCAACCACAGCTGGTTGGCTTCATAATCAACGAAATTAACCGAGATGGGACGGCGCAGGAAAGTAGTGGGCGAACCGTCGACCCTCACCTCGACGAACTGCCCCGGAAGTATCTCCGGAAGCGCACCGTCTTGCGTCAGCTTGATAAGAACATACTTGTCATTAATATGTTCCACCGAAACGACTTTTAAGTCGGAAACGTATTTTTTCATTCAAAACAGGTTTTTCTTTGTTTGTATATAAGCAATGTATGCTTCATTTTGCAAAATTACAAAATAAGGACACTGTTTCCAAGGAAAAACCGATTAAACATTAAAAAAGCGGCCTTACACATGCAAGTGAAAGACCGCCCGGGGCAAGCACCTTATTTTTTAGGCACGAAACTCTCAAATGTCAAATCATCGAAATACACTCTGATTTCGGTAATCTGGCGCTGCGGCCGCTCCACATACCTAACTTCGGGCGCGGCAATATTGTCATGGCGGTGCTGGGTGGCGTGTTGCACGCCGGACTCCACACTGCCGGAAAACAAGTCGGGCACCCCCCCGTCGGCAGGAGAGGACGTACCGGCATGACCCACACCCAAGTCGTCGGGTTGACCGTCCGTCGCATTCCCTTCGTTTACAAACATTGAGCCATGGCCGAACATCAACCAGTCCGTATTCAAATTAGGAATCTTGCTCTTTATCGCCTCAACGGTGTTGAGAGTCGGTTTTGTACGGTTGTTGAATATGCTGCTGAGCGACGCAGCGTTTATTCCTATAAAGTTGGCAAAGGTCTGTTGGCTCATGTGTTGAGCCTCCATTATCAGCCTTATCCTGTCTTTCATTTCTGTCATAATAGTGTGTTTAAGCTGTTTTTAGCCGTTTTTTCTAAGACTTTACAAAGGTAAATGTTTTTTTCCACATAAGCAACAAATCTAAAGGATATTTTGAAAAATAAATTTTTAATTTATGAATTTATAATTTTAAATTCAAAACATGACGCTTTATTTTTACAAATTTACAAATACAAATCAAAATATCAAATCCTAAAATCATGCTGAACTTATTATTTATTATTTTAAGCCAAAACTTTCATTATAAAACTATTACCTACAAGCATAATAACAGCAAAATGACGTTTATGCAGATAAATACCACTAAAACAAGCATATACGGCGGAAAATCGTTTGTTAATCATGCAATTACAACTGATAATCAGATAATTATGGGATATTCAGTCGTATGCATGAATATTCCTTGCGGTTTATTAATTTAAATATTTTGATATACAAATCTACATATAACGGTCGTTTTCATTGCTTATAATAGTCAAATATTAGATTTATGTTTGTAAATTAATGTGCAGATACTCAACATTTACAACTCTAAAGTTAACTGTTTTAAATGTAAAAGAATGCTAACTGTAAATTTTTCAAGCATTTTCAAGCTTGTTTTTCCGATTTTTCTGAAAATTCGGAACGGTGGCAATGACGCTCTGAAAAGCGTTGTTCTCAGAGCGTCAAAAAACACAAAACTACCTGATTCTTAACGGATTCACCCCTATTTTTTATGTTCGGGAAAAACAGGAAAATAGAAAAAACAAGGTCAAAAAATACAGTTTTTCAGTGTAAAATAAAGAAGATAAGCTCGCGTAAAAGCTCCCCTATCGGCGTATTCGGGTTGTCAAGCCCCTTACTTTTGGCATCGGTTTCCCTGATTTTCGTGATTATCTGCATAACCTTCACGCCTGTATAGTTCCTCATCCCGGTGACGTAGTCTCTTGCGGCCCACCCTCCCCTAAGGTCGAGCCAGCGCGCCACACTGTCTTCCGTCCGTGGTTGCGGGGCGTAATAAGCAATCAAGAGATTCTGAAAATAAGAGAACAACATAGGCACCAGCATGTATGCGTTGCCGGCCTTCGGGTTGCTGTTGAAGTAATACAATATCCTGTTGGCCTTAAGTACGTCGCGGTTTACGATTGCGCTGCGCAGTTCGTAGGCGTTGAAGTCCTTGCTCACCCCTATCCTCTTTTCCACAATGTCGGGCGTTATCCGCCGGTCGTTGTCGGCGAACGATAGGATAAGCTTGTCAAGTTCGCCCGTAAGCCGGCTCAGGTCGGCCCCGATATGGTCGGCCATCATCTGCGCGGCCTTGTTGTCGATGGTCGCCCGGCCGTTCATCTTCAGGTAGCTTTCGATGAAGGCCGGCAGTTCGTAGTCGCGTTTCTTCTTGCTCTCAAACACCACGCCCACGGCCGCTGCCTTGGCCAGTATCTTCTTGCGGCCGTCTATCGAGCCGTTCTTATGGCAGATGACGAGCACCGTGGTCGGCACTGGCTTTTCAACATACCGCTCAAGCTTGTCCCAGTTTTTTATGTTCTGCGCCTCCTTCACTATCACCACCTGCCGCTCGGCCATCATGGGGTAGCGGCGCGCCATATCGGCTATCTGGTTGGCCTGTACGTCAGAGCCGAACACGACCGACTGGTTAAAGTCGCGCTCTTCGGGAGCGAGGGCGTTGTTTTCGATAAACGACGATATTCTGTCAATATAATATGACTCCTCGCCCATCAGGACGTACACTGGCGCATACTTGCCTTCGCGCAAGTCGCGCATGATGCTCTCGTAAGTCGCGGTCTTCTTTTCTGCCATAATCAGACGGTTTCATGCGTGCTTGCACGACAAAATGCGCAACCGACAATGCCGTTACGGCAAAATTGATTAACTTTGTAGTCGCGAACCACGCTATCAGAATGCAAATTTAATAAAATGTATCGATTAAACCTACCACAATACGAAATAAAAATCACGCGCCGCGGCGACAAGCCATACATTCTCGACACTCTGCGGCGGAAATACGTCAGCCTGACGCCCGAGGAATGGGTGCGCCAACATTTCGTCAACTTCCTTGTCGGCCACAAGGGTTATCCGCCGGCCTTGCTCGCCAACGAGGTTGAGCTTCGTGCCGGCGACAAGAAGCTCCGCTGCGACAGCGTGCTTTACGACAAGACAGCGCGACCGGTAATGATAATCGAATACAAGGCGCCGACGATAGCCTTGACCCAACGGGTGTTCGACCAAATATCTGCTTACAACATGCTGTTGCACGTCGATTACCTCATTGTCAGCAACGGCCTGCAGCATTATTGCTGCCGTATGGACTATGGGAACAATGCGTACACGTTTTTAACCGACATCCCCGGATACAAGGATTTATAATCCCTAATCGGTCCATTAAACCCAAATCGGTCATTAGGCTTCATCCGTATTTCATGCTGCCGTCAGGCGTATTGTTTTCCGGTTTCGTCGAAGATGTAGCGGGCTACATCGAGATAAAACGGGAAACAATACGGCGGCGGCAGTGCGGAATACGGATGAAGAGCCGGCAATCAAGTGTGGATGCGTGATTAGCGGTCTAATGACCGATTTGGATTAAAGCGCAGTGTCTCCATTTTTCCGCCTGTCTAACAACCGATTTAGGATAATAATAAAAGAAGAAGTCCGCCTTTGGCGGATTGCCAAAGACGGACTCCTATATGTCGTCAAACGTCGGCAAAACGCCGAATCATTTCATCTTCTTCACATATTTCATGAGAGCGTAGCCGCCGAAAACCTGGACCAATATTCCGGGCCAGCCCAAACGTATGTCTTGCATGGCGTCGGCCAAAGAGCCGCTTATGCCCCATTCGGCCAACATTCCTACCGCCTGGTACGCCACTACCGACAAGGCCACGGCCCAAAGGGCCACGCCGCGCGCCTTTGAAGCAAAGAACGAGGCTGCCACGGCGAGCAGTACCGACTTGATGAGGATTATCGGAAGCGTGGCTGCGGCAGGCATGCCGAAGAGCATGCTGTTGGCCAACGGCGAAACGACGGCCGTAAGCAGGCCTGCGGTAAGGCCGAACTTATAGGCCGCTACGAGAGTGAAGAAATAAATGGGAAGCCACACGAGTCCGCCCTGCGGCACAAGATGGCACAACTGGGGCAGCACGATGTTGCCCACGATAAACAGCGCGGCCGTCATGTAAGCCTTGCCGTCGCGGTAACTCAGGGAGTAAACCGCCGATGATGTCGTAGTTTTCATTATTGTTATGTTTTATTAAATATTAGCTCTTCAGAAGTTAAAGGAGTTAAAGAAGTTATCGCTCGTTCCACTCGCTAAGAAGTTAAAGCCGTATGCCTTGCATCTTGTTCCCTGCCACAGTGGTAACGGCTGTAAAATCCCTAACTTATTTTAATTCTATAAATTCTTATCTTTCAAGAACCCTTTTATCAGCACGTAAGCCTCGTCGGGCGACGACGTGCCGGCCGTCAGCTTCTCCACGGGGCAGATGTCCGTACCCGTGCGGTTGATAATGTTAGGGACTTCACGGCCGAAAGACACCTCGACGCCTGCCCGTCGGAGCACTTCGAGCGCGCCGGAGCTGACCACTTCGGCGTAAACCTCTCGTGCGCCGCCCTTTACGAGCAGCAGTGCGGCCCCTCGGCCTATGACCTTGTCGGCCACCGAAGCGCCCCGTAAAAACTGCGGATCGTCGGTGACAAGGCTGAAAAGGTCGGCCACGCCGCGGCGTTCAAACCGCCGTATTTTCCCTTGATGGGAGCGGGCTACGCCCCGACATGAGCCAGAATGCAAAATTTCTTTTAACTGTTCCATATTTATTTTTTAGCAGACAAGCAGTCAGCAGACAAGGGACAAGCCACCAGCAGACAAGGGACGATCCGTCAGCAGACAAGGGACAAGAGACGAGCAAACAAGGAGATTTGCTTTCCTCGCTGATTATTATTCTGCTAATTACTTGTCTGCTCGTCACTGGTTACTTGTCTGCTTGTCACTGGCTACTAGTCTGCTCGTCACTGGTTACTTGTCTGCTTGTCACTGACTACTTGTCTGCTCGTCACTGGTTACTTGTCTGCTTGTCTGCTTGTCACATGTCTGCTTGCCACTGGCTTAAATGTCTTGTTTCAGTGTTTCGACGAACTTGTCAATGCGTTGCATTTCCTTTGGGATGTCGATGCCCTGCGGACAGTGGTCTACGCACTGGCCGCAACCAATGCAATGGTCGGCCTGGCGCAGGCGTGGCACGCTGCGGTCGTAGCCTATCAGGAAGGCCCTGCGCGCACGGCGGTACTCCTTTTGCCCGCTTGTTTGCTTGTCCGCTTGACCGCTTGTCTGCCCTACCACAGGCATGTTGCCCTCCTTTATGCACCTGTTATAGTGCAGGAGCACGCCGGGGATGTCTATTCCGTAAGGACAGGGCATGCAGTATTTGCAGTCGTTGCAGGGTATTGTCTTAAGGTTGTAGATGTCGTCGGCTATCTCCATTAGGAACTTCTGCTCCTCTTCGGTCAGCGGCTTGAGCGGCGAATAGGTGCAAAGGTTCTCGCGCAGGTGCTCCATATACGTCATGCCCGACAGCACGGTGAGCACTCCGTCGGGCGTTCCGGCGAAGCGGAAGGCCCACGAGGCCACGCTCTGCTCGGGCTCGCGCTGCTTCATCTTGGCCACGATGTTGTCGGGCACGTTGGCCAACCTTCCGCCCAGCAGCGGCTCCATGATAACCGCCGGTATGCCCCGCTTCGTCAGTTCGCCGTACAGGTAGACGGCGTCGGTGTTGCGCTTGTTTATCTCGTCGGCGTAGTTCCAGTCGAGATAGTTAAGCTCTATCTGCACAAAATCCCAGTGGTAGCGGCCTTCGTCGTGCCAGCGCAGCAGCATGTCGTAGATCTTCACGTCTCCGTGGTACGAGAATCCGAGGTTGCGTATGCGTCCCTTGCGCTTCTGCTCGACAAGCCAGTCGAGTATGCCGTTGTCCATATAACGGCCGTTGAACATGCCGAGCGCGTCCTGGCCCTGGCCTATCGCATGGAGCAGAAGATAGTCGACGTAGTCTACCTGAAGCTCCTTTAGCGAGTTCTCGAACATCTCTATCGACGCTTCGCGCGTCCATGTTTCGGGCGCGAAGTTAGACATCTTCGTGGCTATGAAGTATTCAGAGCGCTTATGGCGGCTCAGGGCGATGCCCGTGGCGCGCTCCGACTTGCCCTGGCAGTAGGCGGGCGACGTGTCGAAATAGTTCACTCCGTGTTCTATCGCATAGTCAACCTGGCGGTTCACCATGTCTTGGTCTATATCCATCTCG
>CALUIJ010000060.1 GCA_944320675.1 uncultured Prevotella sp. | reverse complement strand
CCGCCAACATGTTCATGGAATCGTTGGTTATGTGCGCCGTCTCGTTAGCGTTGGCCGCGGCGTTGGTTTACGCCCTTGCCCCGCATGCAGGCCGGCTGCTCGACACAAGGCTCAACCTTGCGCTGCTGCTGCAGCCATCCGTGATAGTCCTCATAGTGGCTTTCGCGGTTTTGGTGAGTGCCGTCGCCGGCGTGCTTCCGGCCGTAATAATGTCAAAAGTGAAGCCGATAGAGGTAGTGCGCGGCACGTTCAGGAAACAGACCAAGATGGTTTTGTCACGCGTTTTCATAATCGTTCAGAATGTAATAACCATCGTTATGCTGGCCTGCGCCCTAGTAATGTCGCTCCAGATGAAACACCTCGTCAATGCGCCGCTTGGTTTCAACACCGAAAACATCATCTGCCTGAATGTAAGTCAAAATAAAGACGAAAACAGGGTGAAACAATTCATCGACGAATTACGCACCTTGCCGTTCGTAAAGTGCGCCGCCCCGTCGGTCGGAACACCCGCCAACGGCGGTGGATGGCCGACCGTAACATTCGAAGGAGACAAAGAGGAAAGCAATTTCAACATTCTGACCGGCACTCTGGAACTGTTGAAAGTCTACGGCATTACTGTAAAAAACGACCTCAACATAAAGGGAGACAGTCTTGTTTTCCTTAACGGCATGGCCCTGCAACACCTCCGCATGAGGCCGGACGACACACACATGAGCGACAGGTTAGACGGGCTTATGCAGGCGGTTTTCATTAAAAACACCAGATACGGCGGCGTCATAAGCGACTTCCGTGCCCGAAGCATACTTGAAAAGCAAAGAGCACTGATAATTGTTTTATGCAAGGAAATAAAATATCCGTTGGAAATCTCAATTCTCGTAGACGGCGATCCGATTGAGGCTTACATGAAAATAAAAGAAGTTTACAGGCATACGATGCGCGAGGAGGTAAACGAGGGCGAGCCTGTTTTCGTAGACAAGCAGATAGAATACAACTTCAGGCAAGAGCTGCGCTCGTCTAAGATAGTGTCGCTCTTCGCGTTCATTGCGATAGTAATATCCCTGCTGGGGCTCGTGGCGATGTCGACCTACTTCATACAGCAGCGCGCAAGGGAGATAGCCGTGCGCAAGGTGTTCGGCTCCACGGGCGGACAGGTGCGCCGTAGGCTCATCCGCACGTTCCTCGCCTACGTCGGCATAGCCTTCGTCATAGCAGCTCCGGTTACGGCCTACTTCATCAACGGCTGGATAACGCAATACAGTTACCGCATCGTATGGTGGCCGTACATCATACTCGCCGGCGCAATAGTGCTCGCCATAAGCTACGCAGCAGTGGCCGTGCAGAGCCGCGTGGCCGCAAGCGAGAATCCAGTCAAGAATATTAAGCAAGAGTAAGATGTTTTTTAAAGCAGACAAGAATACTTCTTTTAGCAGACAAGCAGACGAGTGACGAGCAGACAAGGAGACATGCCTTGACGCTTTGAAACTTAATGGTTCACACGATATGGAACGACAAAATACGACTATGGAACGACAAACATACAACGATGAAACGGCAAAGGAAATATCCTTGTCTGCTCGTCACTCGTCTGCTTGTCTGTTAAAAGAAATCCGCTTGTCTGCTAAAAGACGGCAAACGGTGCTGCAAAAGGCATCCTTTTACAGCCTGAAAGACCGCCTTTTACAAACCGAAAGGCCACCTTTTGGAATGGCATTGGTAATATGTTGATAATCAAGTAAATACGAACATGGAAATAATTAACAGCAAACATAAGCAACTGACACCCCGTAATCATGGCATGATTGGCAGGAATACAATTACCACAAGCATTCATCCAACCGTAATCGGGGCGTTAGGTAACTGTCATTCCGGGCTTAGACCCGGAATGACAGTTACCTAACGCCCCGGTTGCGGTTGGATGTAAGAACAAACAACAGTAACCCCATAACCGTAAACCCCAACAACCCAATAACCATAAAACCGTATAACCCAATAATCCCACAACCGTAAAACCAAACAAACCATGGCAAACTTCAATTTGAAAAGCTACTTCACGTTCCTTTCACGGAACAAAGCCTATACGGCGGTGAACGTATTCGGACTGGCCGTCAGCTTGGCGTTCGTCATCCTAATCGGCCTATATACGTGGCAGGAAACCAGCGTAGACCGGCAGCACAGCAAGGCCGACCGCATATATAACTTGGGCATTGTTTCAACACGAGGAGGCCAACCAATGGCGTATTGTCCGCACGGAGTGCTGCGGTACATAAGGAAACGGTATCCTGAAGTTGTAAGGACGTGCGGCGTTTCGGCAGGAGAAATAAAGCTGAAAAAGCAAGAATTCTTTATAACTGCGCACATACTGATGACCGACTCCACGTTTTTCGACATGTTCGACTTCCCGTTGTTGCGCGGCAACCGCGCTACATGCCTTAAGGAAAAGAACAACGTCGTGATTACGGAGAGTTTCGCCATGCGCTATTTCGGTACGACCGACGTTGTCGGCCGCGACATTGCGACTATTGGCGACTACCGTTTCCGCGTGACAGGCGTGGTGGCCGACTTCGACAACACCATTATAGATAAGAACGTCGACATGCTGATCGACTTCTCGTTCCAGGATAACCCTTACGCCATGGACGAATATTTTCCACATTACATAAACTTTACGGCAACGTCGTCGTTCGTCGAGGTGCGTGAGGGATGCGACTTCAGCAAACAGGAAAACAGCGTAAGAGAGATGTTCAAGGACATCATGAAAGACTGGAGGATAAACCTTACACGCCTTGACAAACTGTATTTCTCGAACCAATGGGTGAGCAACAACCTCGACCTTGGCAACCCCACGTTGGTGAAAATACTCTTCGCCGTGGGCATCGTAATCCTGCTTTTCTCCATTATGAACTATGTAAACCTCACCGTGGCGCAAAGCGGTTACCGCGCAAGGGAGATGGCCACGCGCCGCCTGTTCGGCTGCCGCAAGGCCGGAGTGGCCGCCAACATGTTCATGGAGTCGTTGGTTATGTGCGCCGTCTCGTTGGCATTGGCGGCGGCGTTGGTTTACGTCCTTGCCCCGCATGCAGGCCGCCTGCTCGACACTAAGCTCAATCTTGCGCTGCTTCTGCAGCCCTCGGTCATAGCCGGCATAATTGCTTTCGTAGCATTGGTGAGCGCCGCCGCCGGCGTGATTCCTGCCGTAACACTGTCAAAAGTAAAACCCATCGAGGTGGTGCGCGGCACGTTCAGGAAGCAGACAAAGATGGTTTTCTCGCGCGTTTTCATAACCGTGCAAAACGTAATAACCATCGTCATGCTGGCCTGCGCCCTGATAATGTCGCTCCAGATGAAGCATCTTACAGACGCTCCGCTCGGTTTCAACAAGGACAACATTATCGACATTTGGATCCTCGGAAGTTGGGAAGAACCAAAGTTGGATATGTTCATCAACAAACTACGCGCCCTGCCGTTCGTTAAAAACGTGGCATCGGCCAACGGCACGCCTGCCAACGGCGGCAACAACCACACCATAACGTTCAAGGGAGAAAAGCAGTCGCAACCGTTCCAGCTCATCAGCAGCACGAAAGAGTTCATGGACATATTCGGCATAACCCTGAAATACGACCGCCACGTACAAGGAGACAGCATCGTCTACCTTAACGACATGGCCATGAATGTCCTCAAGATGAAACCCACCGACACCCACATGAACGACAGGTACAAAAGAGTGAGATATGAATATTTCGCTGAGAACGCGCAGTTCGGAGGCATCATCAACGACATCAAAATAAAAAACATCACCAACAACATGCAGCCCGTCATAATACAGATATGCAAAAAAATAAAATATCCGTGGGAAATCGTAATACAAGTGGAAGGCGACAAGGTTGAGGCATACAAGAAAATAAAAGACATTCACAGGGAAGTTTTCCGTGAAGACGTTTACGAGAAATGGACGCCTTATATCGACAAGCAGACTGAAGAAATATTCGAGAACGAGCTGCGCTCGTCTAAGATTGTGTCGCTCTTCGCGTTCATCGCAATAGTAATATCCCTGCTTGGCCTCGTGGCCATGTCGACCTACTTCATACAGCAGCGCGCAAGGGAGATAGCCGTGCGCAAGGTGTTCGGCTCCACGGGCGGACAGGTGCGACGGAGGCTCATCCGCACGTTCCTCGCCTACGTCGGCATAGCCTTCGTCATAGCAGCACCGATCACGGCATACTTCATCAACGGCTGGATAACGCAATACAGTTACCGCATCGTATGGTGGCCGTACATCATACTCGCCGGCGCGATAGTGCTCGCCATAAGCTACGCCGCAGTGGCCGTGCAGAGCCGCATGGCGGCAAGCGAGAACCCTGTTAAGAACATAAAGCAAGAGTAAGATGTTTTTTAAGCAGACAAGCAGACTTCTTTTAGCAGACAAGCAGACGAGTGACAAGCAGACAAGGAGATATGCCTTGACGCTTTGGAACTTAATGGTTCACACGATATGGAACAACAAAATACGACTATGGAACGGCAAAAATACAACTATGAAACGTCAAGGCAAATCCCCTTGTCTGCTTGTCACTCGTCTGCTTGTCTGCTTGTCACTCGTCTGCTTGTCTGCTAAAAGAAGTCTGCTTGTCTGCTTGTAACTGTGAACTTGTCAACTAAAAATTTAAATAATATGATTAAAGTAGAAAATTTATGTAAGTCGTTCCGCACGGAAGAGGTGGAGACGATAGCGTTAGACAATGTGTCGTTCAGCGTCGAGGACGGCGAGTTCGTAGCAATAATGGGGCCGTCGGGATGCGGCAAGTCTACCTTGCTCAACATCCTCGGACTATTGGACAATCCTACGTCGGGGCGGTACGTGCTCGACGGCCGCGACGTGGCCAGCCTGAAAGAGAAAGACCGCACGGGCATACGCAAGGGGCGGATTGGCTTCGTATTCCAGAGCTTCAACCTCATCGACGAGCTCAACGTAGAGGAGAACATCGAGCTGCCGCTGACGTACCTGAACGTAGGCAGGGCCGAGAGGAAGCAGAAGGTGCAGGAGGTGATGAAGCGCATGTCCATAAGCCACAGGGCGAAACACTTCCCCCACCAGCTCTCGGGCGGACAGCAGCAGCGTGCGGCGATAGCCCGCGCCGTAGTGTTCGGCCCGAAACTGATTCTCGCCGACGAGCCTACGGGTAATCTTGACTCGAAGAACGGCGCCGAGGTGATGCGCCTGCTGACCGAGCTTAACCAGGACGGCACGGCCATAATAATGGTGACCCACAACGAGCACGACGCGCAGGTGGCGCACAGGACGATACGCCTGTTCGACGGACACATCGTAGGCTGACGCACGGCATGACCCTAAATTTCGGCTCTTTCATAATCATTTGAATATCAATATGTTATCCACGGCCTTGCGAAAGGCCGTGTCTCACCTTGCAAAAGGCGGCTTATTGCAGCGTAAAACACGACCTTTTATGTTGCCGTTTGCCGCCTTTTACGCAACCATAGTTTTTGATACGGATTTTATCTGACACAGGCAAAAGCCCTCCGTAGAGGCATAATTAAAGTATGTCCGCAATCAGCCCAAAATAGCTTCACATTCTTTTAAGAAGTCGGTGGCATACCGTCATTTCGGGCTTAGACCCGGAATCCACTGTATTCGGGCGAATTGTCAAGAACGAGGATGTTTTCTGGATTCCGGGTCTAAGCCCGGAATTGAAAATCGCCGTTAAGGCAATGACGGTATGCCACCGACTTCTTATCCCATAGAATGGATTCATTTTCTTTATCCTTATACCGAACTGACGTGAATAATGTATGTCCGCATAATGTATGCAGCAATCTGCGAGTATCCTTTAAGCAACAAGACATTCTGCGTCTCGGAATCGAAGATCGCTGTCAAGCAAATAAA
This sequence comes from uncultured Prevotella sp., assembly GCA_944320675.1. Taxonomy (GTDB): domain Bacteria; phylum Bacteroidota; class Bacteroidia; order Bacteroidales; family Bacteroidaceae; genus Prevotella. Next base: position 9,493 of record CALUIJ010000060.1, on the reverse strand, counting down.
AATAATGAATGTACGCATTTTGCCAAAAACTTCATCTTCATAAAATAAGTCTGTAGGTAACTGTCATTCCGGGCTTAGACCCGGAATCCAGAATACATCCGTTTATGATAACGAGGCTTCATACACTGGATTCCGGGTCTAAGCCCGGAATGACATTACCAACCGACTTCTTAAAAGAGAATGTATTATGAATCTGGCAAAATGCGGACATTCATATAAAAATAAAAACTCGTTTCTCTCGTTTTTATTTTGTATTTCTCTCAACTTGCACTATCTTTAGATAAGACAGTCTGCGTCTCGGAAATAAAAATAAAAACTCGTTTCTCTCGTTTTTATTTTGTATTTCTCTCAACTTGCACTATCTTTGCACTCTAAAAACCATTACATTGACGAAAATATGGCAGGAACAAAAAAAATCAAGACTGCCCTTGTCTCTGTGTTCCACAAAGACGGGCTTGACGAGCTGCTTGCAAAGCTCAACGCTGAAGGTGTGAAATTCTTGTCAACAGGAGGCACGCAGAAGTTCATTGAATCGCTCGGTTACGAATGCCGGACGGTAGAGAGTGTAACGTCGTACCCATCAATACTCGGCGGGCGCGTTAAGACGCTCCACCCGAAAATATTCGGAGGCATACTCGGACGCCGCGACAACGAAGGCGACCGTGAACAGATGGGACAATACGAGATACCCGAGATCGACCTCGTCATCGTAGACCTTTATCCCTTCGAGCAGACCGTTGCAAGCGGAGCGTCGGAGGCCGACATCATAGAAAAGATAGACATAGGCGGAATATCGCTCATCCGTGCCGGGGCGAAAAACTTCAACGACGTGGTAATCGTGCCGAGCAAGGCCGAATACGGCGTGCTGCTCGACATACTCAACAAGAAGGGAGCAGAGACCGACATCGAAGACCGCCGCATGTTCGCCACGCGCGCCTTCGGCGTAAGCAGCCACTACGACACGGCCATACACAACTGGTTCAATTCTTAATCCATAATTCATAATTCACAATTCATAATTGGGCATACGCCATAGTGCGCCATTCAAACATTCCGCCAATTTATGAATTGTGAATTATGAATTATGAATTGAGAGACGTCTTGGCATCAGCCCGATTATGAATTATGAATTGTGAATTATGAATTAAAAGATTATGGGATTTTTTTCATTTATCCAAGAGATCGCGATGGATCTCGGCACGGCCAACACAATCATTATCAGTGATGACAAGATTGTGGTTGACGAGCCGTCGGTTGTGGCCCTCGACCGCCGCACGGACAAGATGATAGCCGTGGGCGACAAGGCCAAGATGATGTATGAGAAGACTAACGACAACCTCCGCACGATACGCCCGCTGCGCGACGGCGTGATAGCCGACTTTACGGCGTGCGAGCAGATGATGCGCGGACTTATAAAGATGGTGCACACGGGCAGGCGGTTCTTCTCGCCCTCGCTGCGCATGGTGATAGGCGTGCCCTCGGGATCGACCGAAGTTGAGCTGCGCGCCGTGCGCGATTCGGCCGAGCATGCCGGCGGCCGCGACGTGTACCTGATATTCGAGCCGATGGCCGCGGCGATAGGCATAGGCCTCGACGTGGTGGCCCCTGAAGGCAACATGGTGGTCGACATAGGCGGCGGCAGCACCGAGATTGCCGTCATTTCGCTGGGCGGCATCGTGTCGAACAACTCAATCCGTACGGCCGGCGACGACCTTACGGCCGAAATACAGGAGTACATGGGCAAGCAGCACAACGTGAAAGTGAGCGAGCGCATGGCCGAGAGAATAAAGATACACGTAGGCTCGGCGCTGACCGACCTCGGCGACCAGGCTCCCGAAGACTACGTGGTGCACGGCCCCAACAAGGTGACGGCGCTGCCGATGGAGGTGCCGGTGTGCTACCAGGAGATAGCTCACTGCCTCGACCGCACCATTGCCAAGATAGAGAACGCCGTGCTGTCGGCGCTCGAGAAAACGCCGCCCGAGCTTTATGCCGACATCGTTAAGAACGGTATATACCTTACCGGAGGAGGCGCGCTGCTGCGCGGGCTCGACAAGCGCCTCACCGACAAGATAAAGATACCATTCCACGTGGCCGAAGACCCGCTGCACAGCGTGGCCAAGGGCACGGGTATAGCAATAAAGAACATCGACCGGTTCACGTTCCTCATGAGATAATGCGAGATGCGTAACCTGATTGATTTTATCACACGATACAATCACTGGTTTGTCTTTGTAATACTCGAGGTGGTCAGCTTCGTACTGCTTTTCAAGTTCAACAGCTACCAAGGCAGCGTGTGGTTCACGTCGGCCAACGCCGTTGCGGGGAAAGTGTACGAGGCCGACGCCGCCGTGAAAAGTTTCTTCAGCCTGACAAAGATAAACCAGCAACTCAACGTGCGCAACCTATACCTCGAACAGACGGTAAGAAAACTATCCGACAGGGTACACGCCGAGACGGGCGACTCTTCATGGCTGGCCCGCACCCAGGCGCAAGTGCTGGACGAATACAAGCTGATCCCGGCCAAGGTGATAACCAACTCGATCGACAAGCGCGACAACTTCATCACCATCGACAAGGGGAGGGTCGACGGCGTGAAGCCCGACATGGGCGTGGCCTGCGGCACGGGCATAGTCGGCGTGGTTTACATGGTGTCGGACCATTACTCCGTCGTAATACCCATACTCAACTCGAAATCGAACATAAGCGTGACCATAAGGAAGCGCGGATACTTCGGCTACCTGCACTGGACGGGCGGAGCGTCAGACCTGGCCTACGTCGACGACATCCCGCGCCACGCGCATTTCCGCCTCGGCGACCTCGTCGAGACGAGCGGATACTCGGCGATGTTCCCCCCGGGCATAATCGCCGGGCAGATACTGCACGTGTACAACTCGCGCGACGGACTGTCGTACCGCGTGCAGGTGCGCCTTACAACCGACTTCGGCAACCTGCGCGACGTCTGCGTGATAGACAACACGGCGATGAAAGAGCGCGTCGACCTGATGCGCAGCGCGCAAGACTCATTGAAACTCAAGCAGAATTAGGAGCGTAAAGCAATGAAGATAGAAGCTATAAGACATCTCTCCACGTTCGTCGTCTTGTGCCTCGTACAGGTGCTGGTGCTCAACCACGTCAACCTGTTCGGATGCGCCACGCCCCTGCTGTACGTATATTTCATCATGCTGTTCAGGCGTGGATTCCCGCAGTGGGCGGTCATACTGTGGAGCTTCCTCATAGGACTCTGCACCGACGTGTTCTCCAACACGCCCGGCGTGGCCGCCGCGTCGGCCACGATGCTCGGCCTGCTGCAACCTTACCTGCTCAACATGTTCATACTGAGGGACAGCCCCGACGACCTCGCGCCGACCATGCGGTCGCTCGGGACGGCGAGATACGTCTATTATACGCTGTCGTGCGTGCTGGTTTTCAACATTATGTTCTTCACGCTCGAGTCGTTCAACTTCTTCAACTGGCTGCAATGGGCGAAGAACATAGGCGGGAGCACGGCCCTGACAGTCATACTGATACTGGCCATAGAGAACGTCAGGAAGAAATAGGAACGGCATTTCACATAACGCAAACAGGCGGAACATGGATAAAGATTACGGACTTGAGAACAGGCAATATGTAATCGGCGGAATAGCCATATTCATCGTCGTGGTGTACATAATACGGCTCTTCACGCTGCAGATCATGAGCGACGACTACAAGAAAAACGCCGACAGCAACGCCCTGCTCAAGAAAGTGGAATATCCGGCGCGCGGAGTCATCTCTGACAGGAACGGGCGCCTGCTCGTCTACAACCAAAGCGCATACGACATAATGGTCGTGATGAACGAGGAGAAAGGGCGCCTTGATACGCTTGACTTCTGCGAGTCGCTCGGCATAACGAGGGAATACTTCGACAAGAGGATGGCCGAGATAAAAGACCGCAACAAGAATCCCGGCTACTCACCGTTCACCCAGCAAATGTTCATGAGCCAGCTGACCGAGAAAGAGTTCAGCATTTTCCAGGAAAAGATTTACCGCTTCCCCGGCTTCTACGTTAGGCGGCGAAGCATCAGGCAGTACACTACGCCCAACGCGGCGCACGTGCTTGGCGACATGGCCGAAGTCTCGCGGGCCGACATCGAGGACGACACCTACTACCAACTCGGCGACTACATCGGCAAGCAAGGCGTAGAGAAGTATTACGAGAAGCAGCTGCGCGGCGAGAAAGGTGTGCAAATACTGCTGCGCGACGCCCACGGACAGATACAAGGCAGCTACATGGACGGCCGGCTCGACCGCCGTCCCGTGGCTGGAAAAGACCTCACGTTGAGCATAGACGCAAAACTGCAGGCGCTCGGGGAGAGGGTGCTCGAGGGGAAAATCGGGAGTATCGTGGCCATCGAACCGTCGACGGGGGAAGTGCTGTGCATGGTGTCTTCGCCTACATACGACCCCCGCACGGCCACCGGGCGCAACCGGAGCAAAATGCAACGGCTGCTCGGGGCAAACTCATGGAAACCGCTTCTCAACCGCTCGATCATGGGAGTTTATCCCCCCGGTTCGACATTCAAGACGACGCAGGGCCTGACTTTCCTCAGCGAGGGCATCGTAACGCCGAGCACGGCGTTCCCCTGCCACCACGGCTTCTACTGCCGCGGGCTCCACGTCGGCTGCCACGGACACGCCTCGCCCATCAGCCTGGTACCGGCCATTGGCACGTCGTGCAACGGCTACTTCTGCTGGGGGCTTTACTACATGCTCGGAAACAGGACCAAGTACGGCTCCGTACAGGACGCCATGAACACGTGGCGCGACTACATGGTGAGCATGGGATTCGGCTACAAGCTCGGCGTCGACCTCCCCGGAGAGAAACGCGGCTTGATTCCGAACGCGCAATATTACGACAAAGCTTATAAGGGCTCGTGGAACGGACTGACCGTCATCAGCATCGCGATAGGCCAAGGCGAAGTACTGCTCACGCCGCTCCAGATAGCCAACTTGGGCGCGACGATAGCCAACCGCGGCTATTACTATACGCCCCACGTAGTAAAAAAAGTGCAAGGGGAGCGGCTCGAAGCCAAGTTCAGGGAAAAACACATAACCAAGGCAAGCCGCAGGGCCTACGAATACATAGTGGCAGGAATGCGGCGCGCTGTCACGGGCGGAACGTGCCGGGCCGCCAACCGCCCCGAATACGAGGCGTGCGGAAAGACCGGAACGGCGCAGAACCACGGCCACGACCACTCCATATTCATGGGCTTCGCTCCGATGGACAATCCTAAGATAGCCGTCGCCGTCTACGTGGAAAACGGCGGCTGGGGCGCGGACTACGGCGTGCCGATAGGTTCGCTGATGATGGAACAATACATTAACGGCAAACTCTCGCCCGAATCAGAGAAAAAGGCGGAAGCTTTCCAACACAGACGCATATCTTATGGCACAGAAAGCAGATAGACAACCAAGCGTGCTCCGTTCCCTCGACTGGTGGACGATAGGCATTTACTTAGCGCTCCTGGCGTTCGGTTGGCTCAGCGTGTGCGGGGCGAGTTACACCTACGGCGATACCGACATACTCAGCCTTGAAACACGTTCGGGCATGCAAATCGTGTGGATCGGCACGTCCATTTGCCTCGGTTTCGTACTGCTTATGCTTGACGACAGGTTTTACGATACCTTCGCCTACATAATTTACGGAATCCTGTTGCTCCTGCTATTCGCAACGATTTTCAATCCCCACGAGATAAAAGGCTCGCGTTCGTGGCTCGTCCTAGGACCGTTAAGGGTGCAACCGGCCGAGTTTGCCAAGTTCGCCACGGCCCTGGCCGTAGCCAAACTGATGAGCACCTACGGTTTCAACATTCACCGCTGGAAAGACTTCGCCGCCGCATGCGCAGTCGTCGTGCTGCCGATGATATTCATCATAGCGCAGAAAGAGACGGGGTCGGCCCTCGTCTACATAGCCTTCTTCCTGATGTTCTACCGCGAGGGGATGACTGGCAGCGTGCTGTTCACCGGCGTGGCGATGATTGTTTACTTCGTAGTCGGCATACGGTATGAGGATACATTGCTCCTCGACACAGGCACGTCGGTGGGCAAGTTCGCAGTGTTGCTGCTCGTACAGATATTCACGTCGGCTATGGTCTACGTCTTTTGCAAGGAAAAGAGACAGGCGCTTACCATACTCGGCTACTCGCTCGGAGCCACCGTCTTGGCGTTCCTCTTCGCCGAATTCGTAATACCTTTCGACATCGTATGGGTGCAGCTTGCCGTCAGCGCGGCGCTTGTGGGCTATCTGCTGTACAACGCCCTTAACAAAAGGATTAAGCATTATTTCTATATCCTGCTGTTCACCGTCGGTTCGATAACGTTCTTCTATTCGGCAGATTATGTCCTTAACAACATCCTCGAACCACACCAAAGAGTGCGCATCAACGTCTTGCTCGGCCTGGACGAAGACCTGTCGGGCGCAGGATACAACGTACACCAGAGCGAAATAGCCATCGGTTCGGGCGGACTTAAGGGAAAAGGATTCCTCAACGGTACGCAGACAAAACTGAAATTCGTGCCCGAACAAGACACCGACTTCATCTTCTGCACTGTCGGAGAGGAAGAAGGTTTCCTCGGTTCGGCAGGCGTACTGCTGCTGTTCCTCGCCTTGATACTGCGCCTCATCAAGATGGCCGAACGCCAACCGTTCAAGTTTGGGCGCGTTTACGGCTATTGCGTGCTGAGCATATTCCTGTTCCACGTGTTCATAAACGTCGGGATGGTGCTCGGATTAACCCCCGTAATAGGCATTCCGCTACCTTTCTTCAGCTATGGTGGATCGTCGCTTTGGGGCTTCACGATCCTGCTTTTCATCTTCCTCAGGATTGATGCCGGGCGCAATCTAATAAGGACATGACAGCCTGCCGCCACCCGGCAGGCCGCATGAAGCATGCTTCCGAAAAGACAGAACCTTAAAAAACATATTATCATGAACAGATTGTTATTGTCATTGTCGCTGATAATAGCGGCAATAACGGCAAGCGCCCAAAATCCGCAAGTGAAAACTTCCAACGGCATATTGGAAGGTGTTGAAGCTTCAGGCATTAAAGTTTTTAAAGGCGTACCTTTCGCCGAACCGCCCATAGGCGGACTGCGGTGGAAGCTCCGCAGCCGGTAAAACCGTGGATGGGCATACGCAAGGCGTACGACTACGGCCCTAACCCGATGCAACAGCCGTTGTTCGGCGACATGAACTTCGGTACGAAAGAAATGAGCGAGGACTGCCTTTACCTTAATATATGGACACCGGCTAAAACGATGGACGAGAAACTGCCTGTCCTTATTTACTTCAACGGCGGCGGACTCGTTGCCGGAAGCGGCAGCGAACCGAGATACGCAGGCACGGCCATGGCACGCAAAGGCATCGTGTCGGTAACGGCGAACTACCGTGAAGGTATCTTTGGCTTCTTCGCACATCCGGAACTGTCGGCCGAAACCTCGTATAAAGGTTCGGGAAACTACGGCTTCATGGACCAGGCCGCGGCAATAAAATGGGTGAAGGAGAACATCGCCGCCTTCGGCGGAGACCCTGAAAGGATAACCATCGCGGGCGAATCGGCAGGCTCGATGTCGGTCAGCGCGCTTATGGCCTCACCGTTATGCAAAGGCCTCTTCGCCCAGGCGATAGGCTCGAGCGGCTCTGTTTTAAGGGACGGTAAGCTCAAGACGCTGAAAGAAGCTGAACAGGCAGGAATGGAAAAAGCCGAAAAACTCGGCTGCAAGTCAATCAAGGAAATGCGCGCCATTCCGGCGGAAGAGCTGATGAACCGCGCCGCCGAAGCCGGACTCCCCGGCTATAACATCGACGGATACTTTCTTACAAAGCAGCCCGACGACATCTACGCAGCCGGCGGACAATGCAAAGTGCCGCTGCTTGTCGGTGGAAACAATTACGAGATGCCGGCCGCATTCATACTGCAGGGCAAGGCTGCGACGATAGATAATGTAAGAAGCTACCTGAAAGACATTTTCGGCGACAAGACCGACGACATACTGTGCATGTACGGATTCAACACTGATGCCGACGTAAACGGCGACGCAGGCATACAATTGGCCTCGGACATGTTCATCGGTTTCTCGACGTGGAAGTGGGGATATATGCACGCAAAGACGGGCGGATGCCTCGTTTACAGGTACAATTACTGTCATCCGCGCCCTGCGATGAGGATAAAGGGCAAGACTGCAGGACTGGCCGGCGGCGTTATCGACAAGAAAGGTGGAGGGCAGGAAGATTTGCCCGCACCTGGAGCCGTGCACTCGGCCGACATTGAATACGCCATGGGTACGCTGCCGACAAACCGCGTGTACGACTGGCAACCTGAGGATTTCACCATGTCGGAAGTATTTTCAAGCTACTACGCCAACTTCATAAAGACGGGCAATCCGAACGGACTCGGGCTGACGGAATGGACGCCCATGGATGCCAACAACACAGTGCCCACGCTGCAACTCGACGTCGAATCAAAGATGACCTACGACGCAAAGGTTGAACAACGTTATGAGCTTATCGACAGTCAAATATCTAAATAATCAAGGAAATGCGATTAATAAAACGGCCGTCCTGAATGTCAGGACGGCCGTTTTATTAATCATAGGCTTACGCCAAGTCCGAAAATCCGACTTACTGGGCCAGCTTGTTGTCTGAACCGAGCACGTCGATGATCTTGTGCTTGTACATTTCCTCCATGAGGTCGCGTGCCGGTCCGCAGTACTTACGCGGGTCGAACTCTGCCGGCTTCTCGGCCAACGTCTTGCGGACTGCGGCTGTGAAGGCCAGACGTGAGTCTGAGTCGATGTTGATCTTGCAAACGGCGCTCTTGGCAGCCTTGCGGAGCTGCTCCTCGGGAATGCCCACTGCGTCGGGCAGCTTGCCGCCGTACTGGTTGATCATGTCGACATATTCCTGCGGAACTGAAGACGAGCCGTGGAGTACTATCGGGAATCCGGGCAACTTCTTCATTATCTCGTCGAGAACGTCGAATGCCAAAGGAGGAGGAACAAGGCGGCCGGTCTTCGGGTCGCGCGTGCACTGCTCGGGCTTGAACTTGTAAGCACCGTGGCTTGTTCCGATAGATATTGCGAGAGAGTCAACGCCGGTCTTGCTCGTGAAGTCGATCACCTCTTCGGGTTTCGTATAGTGAGACTCCTCTGAAGCAACCTCGTCCTCAACGCCTGCAAGCACTCCGAGCTCGCCCTCAACGGTCACGTCGTACTGGTGGGCGTAGTCTACAACTTTCTTAGTCAGCGCTACGTTCTCGTCGTAAGGCAGTGAAGAACCGTCGATCATAACCGAAGAGAAGCCCATGTCAACGCAGCTCTTGCAAAGCTCGAAGCTGTCGCCGTGGTCGAGGTGGAGCACGATTTCAGGATGAGCGCAGCCGAGTTCCTTAGCGTATTCAACGGCGCCTTCGGCCATGTAACGCAGAAGCGTCTGGTTGGCGTAGTTGCGCGC
>CALUIJ010000059.1 GCA_944320675.1 uncultured Prevotella sp. | reverse complement strand
AGAAGTCTGTGGCATACCGTCATTCCGGGCTTAGACCCGGAATCCAGTAAACACACTTTCGTCAACAACTTAGTTGCATACACTGGATTCCGGGTCTAAGCCCGGAATGACGGTATGCCACAGACTTCTTAGAAGAGGATGCAAGTAAGTATTTGGCCGATTGCGGATATTCATTTAATATTTATTCTCATCCAACCGATTTGCGGATGAACCGCTGAAGCTAACCTTTTGCGTCGTAAAAGCTTATCTTCTGCGTCGTGAAAGATAAGCTTTCAGACCGTAAAAGGCCGTCTTTCGCAATGCGTTGGTTGCCAGTGCGTTACGTGGCAGGTTCTCCGCCTCTGCCTGCCTGGCTGCGGCGTGCGCCCCGTATGGTAGGCAGGCGTGCCGTCATGGGCGGTGGCGTGTGCCGCGGTTGTGGGCCTGACGGCCGGCATGAGGCGCTATCGTAAAATAAAACACGGCGCGTGCCGTTAATAGTAGTTAAAGTGTTGCCCATGCAAACTTTTTTTTGTTACTTTGCAGCAAATTAGGTGTGTCATAGCCTCTAAGTAATGGGTAAAAAGCAGAAAAAGACCCGCGTCCGCCACGGATTGCAGGGCGTAACTTTATGTATAAGCACGGCTTTGGTGCTGATTCTATTGGGGATGGTGGTGTTCTCCGTGCTCTCGGCGCGCAACTTGTCGGCTTACGTCAAGGAGAACCTTACGGTGACGATGATGCTCGGCGAGGACATAACCGACACCGAGGCGCGCCAGTTGTGCGCAGGCTTGCGCAAGCAGGCTTACATCAGCCATATAACGTATATCAGCAAGGAGCAGGCATTGAAGGAGCAGACCGAGGCCATGGGCACGGACCCGAGCGAGTTTCTCGGCATGAACCCTTTCGTGGCTTCAATCGAGCTGCAGCTTAAGGCGCAATACGCCAACACCGACTCGCTGAAATGGATTTCAAAAGAGCTTAAGGGCGACAAGCGCGTCACCGACATAGCCTATCCCCAGGACTTGATGGACAGCGTTAACCGCAACCTTAACAAGATAAACCTCGTGCTGCTCGTGCTCGCCGTGCTGCTCACCTGCGTGTCGTTCTCGCTCATCAACAACACCGTGAAGCTGGGGATGTACGCACGCCGCTTCACCATACATACGATGAAGCTCGTCGGCGCGTCGTGGGGCTTCATCAGGGGGCCGTTCCTGCGGAGGTCTGTCGGCATAGGCGTACTGGCCGCATTGATAGCCGACGGCGTGCTGGCCGGCGGCGTTTACGCGCTTTACAGTTACGAGCCGGGCGTGATGACGGTGGTTACGTGGCAGGTGATGGCCGTCACGGGCGGTTCGGTGTTCCTCTTCGGAGTGCTCATAACGCTGTTGTGCGCGTATTTCTCGGTGAACAGGTTCCTGCGCATGAAGGCCGGCGACCTGTACAAAATCTGACAAGCAGATTTTGGATTAACAATTAAAAATTAACAATTAAACATCGCGGCAGAGCGCAGGCCCGGCGGCTTCAAGGCAAATCCCCTTGTCCGCTGTATATTGAACTAACAATTAAAAATTAAAAAATAAACAACGTGGCAGTGTGCAGATTCGGCAGCTTCAAGGCAAATCTCCTTGTCTGCTTGTCACTGTGAACTTGTCAACTTAATTTTAAACATGGACAGAAGAATTTTCGCTTTCGACCGTATGAATTTCATTCTCCTTGCGGTGGGAATGGTTGTGGTAATCATTGGTTTCATCCTTATGAGCGGCGGCGGTACCGAGGACGGTTCGTTCAACCCCGGGATTTTCAGCGCCATGCGCATCAAGGTCGCCCCGGCGGTGTGCTTCATAGGCTTCGCTTCGATGGTTTACGCCATAATCCGCAAGCCCAAGGACGACGGCATCGGCGGCGACGCAGGGAACACATTTAACGAAAAAGAAAATAATTAAAGCAATCAACAGACAGACTTATGGATTTATTAGAAACGGTCATCATCGCCATCGTTGAGGGCCTCACGGAGTTTTTGCCCGTGTCGTCCACGGGCCACATGATCATCGCGCAGAGCCTTCTGGGCGTAGAGAGTACGCCGTTCGTCAAGGCGTTTACGGTAATAATACAGTTCGGCGCCATCCTTTCGGTGATCTGCCTTTACTGGAAACGCTTCTTCTATCCCAATGCCGAGAGTAAGGGCAAGTCGTATTGGCGTTCGATGTACGACTTCTACGCGCGCCTCGTAGTCGGAGTGTTGCCGGCCGTCGTGCTCGGCCTGGCGTTCAACGACTTCATCGAGTCGAACCTCGGCAACGTGCAGCTCGTGGCCTGGATGCTCATCATCGGAGGAGTGTTCATGCTCTTCTGCGACCGCATATTCAACAAGGGCAGCGAGGACACCAAGCTGACCTACAAGCGCGCCCTGATAATCGGCTTCGTACAGTGCATCTCGATGATACCCGGCGTGTCGCGCTCGATGTCGACCATCGTCGGCGGAATGTCGCAACGGCTCACGCGCAAGGCAGCCGCCGAGTTCTCGTTCTTCCTCGCCGTGCCCACGATGCTCGGCGCTACGTGCCTTGAGATGTACAAGATGCTGACCCACGGCGACGGCTCCATCCTCGCCCAGGGCAACAACCTCGAGATGCTCATCATAGGTTCGGTCGTGGCGTTCATCGTAGCCATACTCGCCATAAAGTTCTTCATCAACTACGTTACGAAGTACGGTTTCGCAGCGTTCGGCTGGTACCGCATAATCGTAGGCTTGATAATAATCATCTGCACGCTGTGCGGCGTAGAGATGAAAATGACTGACTGACGGCCGATGAACTTCCACAAAGGAGAGATAATATGCCTTGACAAGCCTTACCGCATGTCAAGTTTCGGAGCGTTGGCCCGTGTGCGCTACCTTATTTCGCAGAAACTCGGCGTGAAGCG
>CALUIJ010000058.1 GCA_944320675.1 uncultured Prevotella sp. | reverse complement strand
GCAGCGAGAGCGTATTTGTTTTCGCCAGATAAATTTATGACCGCTGAGATTTAGGAGCAAACAGACCACGCTCCGCGTGCTTACGTACCATTCCAACCCGCTGTCAAATCCAGTCAACCCCGAATTGCCAACGTGCATGGCGCACATATTTTGGTCTGCAAATATAATGCTTTATTGTTTATGATGGTAAGAAATAAGTAAAAGTTTAACTTTTATTATCTGTTCGTGGTTTACGGTTGTTGCAAGGCTGTTAAGCCTGGCATGGTTTTAGTGTCACTATCTGTTGGAAGATTATTTTAAGTGGCACGGCGATGGTTACTGTTTCAAATGATGCCCTTTCAGCTTGCAATACACGGCTTTTCGTCTGTTGGAAGGTAACGTTTCACATCCTAAAAGGATGCCTCTTGCAAACTTGCCGGAAGCAGACGGAAACCATAAGCAAAAGTCGTCGAAATGCAACAAACCGTAAGTGCCTGCCGCGGGGAGGCACAAATAATTCCGCCAACGGGTTGTTATTACGGTTTGTAAGCAGTGACGGAGACGCACGGCATGCAGAAGCTTTGACACAATTGAAAATATAGGTTTTATACATAAAATATGCACGTTAATCATATTAATGTACCTAAATATTTGCAGTGACAGGAAAAAACTGTAATTTTGCGTGCTAAATAACAGCGTAAAACACATGATTTCAGTAGAACGACTAAAGGTGGAGTTTGGCGTAAGGCCGTTATTCAGCGATGCGAGCTTTGTCATCAACGACCGCGACCGCATAGCTCTTGTAGGGAAGAACGGAGCAGGCAAGTCCACGATGCTTAAGATATTGTGCGGCATGCAGAAGCCTACGGAAGGAACGGTGGGTGTGCCGCAGGACACGACCATCGGCTACCTGCCGCAGGTGATGGTGCTTACGGATGACACTACCGTGCGCGAAGAAGCGCGCAAGGCCTTTGCCGGAAATACTGAGTTGAAAGCGCGCGTTGACAGTCTCAACGCCGAGCTTGCCGAGCGTACTGACTACGACAGCCCTGAATATATGGAGCTTGTCGAAAGGTTTGCCCGTGAGCACGACCGTTATATGATGATGGGCGCCGAGGGATACGAGGCTGACATTGAGCGTACGTTGACGGGTCTTGGTTTCAAGCGCAGTGATTTCGACCGCCTGACGAGCGAGTTCAGCGGCGGTTGGCGCATGCGTGTCGAGCTTGCGAAAATCCTGCTTGAGCGTCCTGACGTGCTCTTGCTTGACGAGCCTACCAACCATCTTGACATAGAGAGCATACAATGGCTTGAACAGTTTCTTGCCTCCAGCGCGAAGGCCGTAGTCCTTGTGAGCCACGACCGCGCGTTCATCAACAATGTTACGAACCGGACTCTTGAAATAAGCTGCGGCCGCGTGATAGATTATCACGTGAAATACGACGAGTATGTAAAACTGCGGGCGGAGCGGCGTGAGCAGCAGTTGCGTGCTTACGAGAACCAACAGAAGGAAATAGCCGACATAAAGGATTTCATCGAGAGGTTCCGCTATAAGCCAACGAAGGCGGTGCAAGTGCAGAGCAGGATAAAGCAATTGGAAAAGATCGTGCCGATAGAGGTCGACGAGGTTGACAACTCGGCCATGCACTTGAAGTTTCCGCCGTGCCTCCGCAGCGGCGACTACCCCGTGATATGCGACGGTGTACGCAAGGATTACGGCGAACACACCGTGTTCAGTAATGTCGAGCTGACGATTAAGCGGGGAGAGAAAGTGGCTTTCGTCGGTAAGAACGGCGAAGGAAAGTCGACTCTTGTGAAATGTATAATGGGCGAAATACCGTTCACCGGTACTTTGAAGATAGGCCATAACGTCCGGATTGGTTATTTTGCCCAAAACCAAGCCCAGCTGTTGGACGAGAACCTGAGCGTATTCCAGACGATAGACAATGTAGCCACGGGCGACGTGCGCCTGAAGATTAATGACATATTGGGGGCGTTCATGTTCGGCGGCGAGGCGTCTGAAAAGAAAGTGAAGGTGTTGAGCGGCGGCGAGCGTAGCCGTCTTGCCATGATACGCCTGCTGCTTGAGCCTGTCAACCTGCTGATACTCGACGAGCCGACCAATCATTTGGACATGCCGTCGAAGGATGTGCTGAAGGAAGCTGTCAGGGCGTTTGACGGTACGGCCATAATCGTAAGCCACGACCGTGAGTTTCTTGACGGTCTGGTTACCAAGGTTTACGAGTTCGGCGGCGGCAAGGTCAGGGAACACCTTGGAGGTATATATGACTTCCTGCGCAGCCGTGACATCGAGTCGCTTGACGCCCTTGGCGCTACTGATGCCACGAGGCACGATAAGCCGCTTCGCGTACAGGCGGCCAAAGACGGCGATGGCGCGGCCGACGACGGCAAGGCGTCGTATATTGAGCGCAAGGAGCAGCAGAAGCGGCTGCGCAAGGCCGAGAAAGCCGTTGAGGAGGCCGAAAGGGAGATAAGCGGCATGGAGCAACACTTGAAAGAGCTCGGCTTAAAGCTGTCGCTGCCGGAGAACGCAAGCGACATGGCCCTTGTGGACGAGTATTCCGAAACGCAACGCAGGCTCGACGGGCTTGTCGAGCGGTGGGAGCGGCTGGCGGAAGAAGCCGAGAAGCTGAAATGCGTGGATTAGGATGTTAATACTTTATAGAAGAACTGCCGTGCCTGTTGCCGTTGCTTCCTTATAAAATAAGACTTATTTGAAACATGGAAAACCACTAAAAGGTATATAAATTATGAAAGTAAAACACATTATTCCAATCGTATTGTTCGCTTCGGCCCCGATGGTCGTGAGCGCGCAATCACAGTTGAAGTCGGGTATCAACCTTGCCAATCTTGACAACAGCGTAAGGCCGGCCGACGACTTCTATCAGTATGCCTGCGGCGGATGGATGAAGAACAACCCGTTGCCTGCGGCTTATTCGCGTTTCGGCAGTTTCGACCAGCTTGGCCAGAACAACAACGAGCGCATAAACAACATCCTTACCGACCTGCTTAAGAACGATTACCCGGCAGGTTCGACGGAGCGGAAGCTCAGCGACTTCTACAAGCTCGCCATGGACTCAGTGCGCCGCAACAAGGAAGGCGTGCAGCCGGTGATGCCTCTGATTAATGAGATTGAGGCCGCCAAGACCGTGGCCGACCTCCGCGCCATCCAGCTGAAGTATGCCACGTTCGGTTACGGCGTGCCGATGGGTATAGGTTTCGGCGCCGATGAGAAGAATGCCAAGATGAACATCCTGAACGTTTACCAGGGCGGGCTTGTGCTCGGCCAAAAAGAGTACTATCTCGACACCGACCCCGCAACCACGGCCATACGCGAAGCTTACAAGAAGCATGTGGTGCGCATGTTCAAGCTTTTCGGTTTCGACGAGGCCAAGGCCCAACAGAAGATGGAAGGGATACTCGGCGTCGAGACGGCACTGGCCAAGGCTTCAAAGTCGAGGACCGAACTGCGCGACGTTGAAGCCAACTATAACAAGATGACAATCAGCCAGTTTGAGTCTGCCTATCCGCATGTGAACCTGACGAAGATGCTCAACGCCCAAGGCGTTAAGACTGAGTATTTCAAGGAACTCGTCGTAGGTCAGCCCGACTTCGTCAAGGGAGCCGACGCGCTGTTGGCCGGAGTCTCGGCCGACGCACTGCGCGCTTACATGCAGTGGGATGCCATAATCTCGGCCGCAAGCTATCTTAGCGACGACGTAATCGAGGCCAACTTCGACTTCTTCGGCCGCACGCTTTCAGGGCGCAAGGTCAACCATCCGCGCTGGAAGAGGGCTACGAGCCAGGTTGAAGGCCAGATGGGCGAAGCCCTCGGCAAGATGTACGTTGAACGTTATTTCCCCGCTTCGTCCAAGGCACGCATGGAGGCTCTCGTAAAGAACCTGCAGGTTTCGCTGGCCGAGCGCATAAAGGCGCAAGACTGGATGAGCCCTGAGACGAAGCAGGCCGCACTCGACAAGCTTAACGCCTTTTATGTGAAGATAGGTTATCCTGACAAGTGGAAGGACATGTCGGGACTCACCATCGATCCTAAGCTTTCTTATTATGAGAACGTGTAGAACTGCCGCAAGTTCTGGACGAAATGGGACATCGACTACCGTGCCGGCAAGCCCGTCGACCGTGACGAATGGTTCATGACGCCGCAGACTGTCAACGCCTACTATAATCCTACGACCAACGAGATATGCTTCCCCGCAGGCATCCTGCAGGCTCCGTTCTTCGACCCGACGGCCGACGATGCTTTCAACTATGGTGCGATAGGTGTTGTCATCGGACATGAGATGACGCACGGATTCGACGACCAAGGCCGTCATTATGACAAGGACGGAAACATGACCGACTGGTGGACGGCCGCCGATGCCGACAACTTCAATAAAAAGGCCGACGTATTCGTCAAGTTCTTCTCGGCAATAAAAGTATTGCCCGACCTTAACGCCAACGGCAAGCTGACGCTTGGCGAGAACTTGGCCGATCATGGAGGCCTTGAAGTGTCGTTCAACGCATACAAGCATGCAACCAAGGACGCTACGCTGAATACCGTCGACGGACTGACACCCGATCAGCGCTTCTTCCTTGCTTACGCAGGCGTATGGGCTGCTAACATAACTGATGAGGAGATACGCAACCTTACGAAGATGGATCCCCACTCGCTTGGCCGTTGGCGCGTTAACGGTGCGCTTCCGCACATCAACGCATGGTATGACGCTTTCAACGTGAAACCGGGCGACAAGCTCTATTTGCCTGAGAACGAGCGTCTCAAGTTGTGGTGACGTTTTACGGTTGTG
>CALUIJ010000057.1 GCA_944320675.1 uncultured Prevotella sp. | reverse complement strand
TTCCGGCTAAATTCCGTTGAAGTTTGCGTAAAACTTCCATCTCTGATGTCGATAATTGGAGTTCCATGCTGCAAAGATAATACTTTTGAATGATTTATTCGCAATTCACTTACTTTTGACTATAATTGTTTTCTTTCATTACACTAATTATAATGCACAAAACAGTACAACGAGTGAGAAAAACCATTATCTTTGCAATATGCGGTAAATAAAACGCATGGAAAGCGCAAGAAACAAGAACAAACACAAAAAAAGACAAAACCATGAAACAAGAAGACAAAAAAACAGCAGAACGATTGAAAAACATCGTAACATCGGCAACGCCTATAGTAAAAAAATATTTTAACATAATGCCGGACAAGGAAAACGAGGAGGGCACGATACAAAGCATCAGCGCAGGCGTATCATTCCACGGAGCTACGCTATGGGTGCTGGTGTTTGCCATATTCATCGCCTCGTTAGGACTTAACGTCAACTCAACGGCGGTGATAATCGGCGCCATGCTCATATCGCCGTTAATGGGACCTATAATAGGCATGGGGCTTGCCGTTGGAATCAACGACTTCGATTTACTTAAAAGATCGGCAAAAAACTATATCGTGGCAACGGTGATAAGCGTGGCAACGGCAACGATATACTTCTTGCTCACGCCGTTGGACGAAGCCCAATCGGAATTATTGGCACGCACCTCCCCCACCCTGTACGACGTACTGATAGCCCTGTTTGGCGGAGCGGCAGGCATAGTGGCCTTGGCAACAAAGGGGAAAGGGAATGTCCTGCCCGGCGTAGCCATCGCCACGGCTTTGATGCCTCCGCTATGCACGGCCGGGTTTGGTATCGCTACGGGCAACATATACTACTTCCTTGGAGCGTTTTACCTGTTCTTCATCAACACTGTGTTCATCAGTCTTGCCACTTACTTAGGCGTCAGGATGATGAAATTCAAACAAAAACAATTCATCAACGAAGCCCGCTATAAAAGAGTCAGGCAATACATAATAGGTGCGGTAATCGCAACGATGGTGCCAGCCGCGTTCATGACTTACCACATCGTAAGAAACAGTATTTTCGACACAAACGTAAGCAAATTCATCAACGAGCAACTTGACAACGCCGGCACGAGAATCATTTCATACGACGTCAACAAAGACAGCCTTACGCTGCGCGTCGTCGCAGTTGGGCGCGAATTGACCGACAGCTCAATCGCAAACGCTGAGAAGACCATGGCCGGCTACAAACTCGGCCGATACAAGCTGCATGTGATACAAGGAACGGAAACCGACTCGATAATGATGCTCAACAACCGTATCAACAACATCAGAACATCATCAGAGAATTACGCGGCAATGTTCCATGAAGAAGCAAAGAAGTCAGCACGCCTGCAAGAATCCTTAAACGAATACTCACGCTATGACGAGCTGACCCCGGAAATAGCGAAAGAAGTACACTCCTTGTTTCCTCAAACCGACAATATAAGCCTGTCGGTCGCAACTGAGAGCCTGACCGACACAACGGCGATTAAAAGATATGTCATAGCTGTCATTGGAATGAAGAAGCGTTCGCAATTCTCCGACGGCGATAAGGAAAAGATTACAAAATGGCTTGAAACACGATTAGGCATTGATACGATCAGCGTTATCGTGAAATAAAAACTTTCCCTAAATGTCCGTAAGCGCTTAACAACCGCTTGCGGACAGTAGACGGGAACAGACAGGGGAAACTCGCATTAACCTACGCAAGGCACGCCATACCAGCCACCTTATATCATTCGTGGTAAAAATAATAAAACCAATAGGTACTTCCATACGTATCACGGACATACGACATGCGCTCACGCTTGTCGGCATATCCGTTCTCAAGTTTCTGGAAGTCGGCATAATCGGCATCCATAACCTCATTGTGGTAAACAAGGACTGGATTGGCCCTTAAGTGCGTGTACAACGTCAAGGCTTCCTTATAATGCTTGGGTAATGACGGTGACTCTAAATTGTACTTATGCCTTATTTCATTTACGAAACCGTCCAAGTCCTTATCCAGCAAATAGCCGCACAACAAATAATCAGTAGCAGGCTTCATGGCGAGTCCGGTCCTTTCGATATACAATAAATACTCCATAGGGGTCATCACGCCTTTTTTCCTGATACTCAACGACTTGACAATCATATCTTCAGGATAAAACAGACACCTGACGTTTTTCCCGTCAGGCAGCAAGGCCATCGACCCGCCTTCAAGCGGGAACTCAAACAGACGCTCACCCAATTGCTTGTTTTTCGACAAGGCGTATATGCGCAGCATCGTCAAGCCTGCATCCGTATCATACGAATCCCTACCGACTTCCAATGCCTTGTTGTAACTGTCCGAGCCGAGCAAACGCTCTATGCGGAGCCTGTAATGGAAAGTAGAATCACTGTTTGAACATACGCATACGGCTATGAACATGCAAACCATGCACAACAAGTTTTTCCATAAAGTTCCGGCAATTGTGGAATCTGTTGGATTAGGCTGCGGCGAACTGCCACCAAACTTAACAAACAAAGAGACGGCGAAATAAGCGATGAGAAGCACCAGCATGAACCACAACCACACGCCGTCAAAAGGAGTTCCGGAAAAATCACTGTCAACGCTCGTCAGGATAGTAAGCAACACCAACGACGGGAAAAACGTCAATGCATAGAGAATGTCACCCAATCCGCCGACTTTCCTTGCACCGACCTGTACAAGCCAAAGCACCGTCAGTATTACAACCGCACCTATCGTCCTGTCGTAATGCGTAACACCTTCAGACAGCACATGCTGCACCATGAAAAGCAAGTCGGCCTGAAAGAAATACAAATACGTAAAAGCAAACAATATGAAAACAATAGCACACGTGTTTTTAAGCAGTGTGCTATTGTTGAATCCATTATTATTATGCGTCATTTCAATTCTTCTTTAATACAACAGCGGAACGCGCCGGAATGTAAAGTTTCAACCATTCCTTATGGTCTTCCACGTAAAGAGGGTCATAATTTGTGACATGCGTCATCGTGTCGTCAGCCAAGCCGTTTCCGCCGAAGTCCTTAGAATCCGTATTCAGCACGACGTCGTAAGACCCGGTCGGAACAAGGAAGCCATAATCGGTAAACGAGCGCACCGGACTGAAATTGAACACGAATATCAGGTCGCCACGCATAAACGCCAGCACTTGGTCGCCGTCGTTGTGCCAGATTTCCTGCACGGGCGTATTCTGGAAGTTGCGTACGCTCTTTATCACCTTCAGCATTTCACGGTCGAAGTCGCCAAGGTAATGATAGCACAGCTCTTTGTTGTCAACAAGATTCCATTGGCGGCGTGCGTACTTGTAGCTCCATCCGTTGCCTTCACGCGGGAAATCAATCCACTCAGGATGGCCGAATTCGTTACCCATGAAGTTGAGGTAACCGCCGTTTATAGCCGCAGCAGTAACAAGACGTATCATTTTGTGCAAAGCAATTCCGCGGTGCACGGTCTCGTTCTCGTCGCCCTTCTTGAAATGCCAATACATATCGGCATCTATCAAGCGGAAAATAATCGTCTTATCACCCACCAACGCCTGGTCATGGCTCTCACAATAGCTTATAGTCTTCTCGTCGGGACGCCTATTCTTCACTTCCCAGAAAATGCTGCTCGGTTTCCACTCCTCATCGCTCTTCTCCTTGATCGTCTTTATCCAATAGTCAGGTATGTTCATCGCCATACGGTAGTCGAAGCCGAAGCCGCCGTCCTCAAACTTGGCTGCAAGTCCCGGCATGCCGCTCACCTCTTCGGCTATTGTTATGGCGTCGGGGTTGATTTCATGTATAAGCTTGTTGGCAAGAGTAAGGTAACAGATGGCGTTATCGTCCTCGTGACCGTTGAAATAATCACCATAATTACAGAACGCTTCACCCAGGCCGTGGCTGTAATACAGCATTGAAGTGACACCGTCAAAACGGAAACCGTCAAAATGGAATTCCTTCATCCAATACTTGCAATTACTCAGCAAGAAATGGATAACGTCATCCTTACCATAATCGAAACACAAACTGTCCCATGCCGGATGCTCATGCCTGTCGCCGGGATAAAAATACTGATTAGGGTCGCCGGCCAAGTTGCCAAGACCCTCAACCTCGTTTTTCACCGCGTGGCTGTGCACTATGTCCATTATCACGGCTATTCCGTTGCGGTGGGCTTCGTCGATAAGGGCCTTAAGTTCCTCGGGAGTGCCAAACCTGCTTGAAGCGGCGAAGAAGCTGCTTACATGATAACCGAACGAGCCATAATACGGATGCTCCTGTATGGCCATGATCTGGATGCAATTGTATCCGTCGGCTATTATCCGCGGCAATACGTTGTCCTTAAATTCCGTGTACGTACCAACTTTCTCCGCATCCTGGCTCATGCCGATATGGCATTCGTAGATCAATAGCGGATTCTTGCTCGGCTTGAACTTCCGTTTACGCCACACATAAGGTTTCTCCGGATTCCATACTTGGGCCGAGAATATCTTCGTCGTGTCATCCTGCACAACCCTTTGGGCCCATGCCGGAATCCTTTCGCCATGTCCGCCTTCCCAATACACGTGCATCTTGTAAAGATCGCCGTGCTTCATGCCCTTCTCCGAGATTTTGAGTTCCCAGTTGCCTGTTCCCTCTATCCTCTTGGCCTTATATTTATCAGATTCGGTCCAGTTGTTAAAGTCGCCCACAAGATATATGGCCGTAGCGTTTGGTGCCCACTCGCGGAACACCCAGCCGCGCGACACCTTATGCAAGCCGTAATAATCATATCCGCTGGCAAAGCCTTCAAGCGTGTCCTTGCCGTTGCGTGTCAGTTGGTTCAGTTTCCATACGGCATGGTCGTGGCGTCCCCTTATCGCGTCCTCATATGGGGCGAGATAAGCATCATTGGCTACCAGCCCGATATGTTTAGGCCGGGCTGCTTTTACATTAGCGTCTTTTGTCGATTTCGTCTTTCTTGCAACCATAATGATTTTGTTTTATAGCATAAAAGAGAAACTTCGCTTTCAAGCCAACACCTTAAATATGGCTTTCTTTATCACATCCTCGTCGGATATGCAAGGAGCGTGCCCGTCCTGCGGAAAGAATATGGCAAACTCACCAGGCTTGCAAGTAACGTAAGTGTCGGCCTCGCCTGTATATTTCGTTATGTCTTTCTCCTCGTTGTATTCGGCTTCCGGCAAGTCGCACAAAGGCGTATACCCAAATGTCTCAGGCCCGCTTAAGGGTATCTGTATGTCAATCATCTTCTTGTGGGTCTCGAGCACGGCCTTTTCCTTTGTCCTGCCATTGGCCATTTGTATGTTCACGAACAAGTCAGCCCCCTTTATCTGGTGCTTACCGGTTTCAATAAAATCCAGTTTGTTTGACTTGATAAAATCCACCACATCCTTGAACAAAGGGTTCAGTGAAACATATTTCTCCAGATTTTCAAGTGTGTCAATTACCATAACATTAAAATTTAAAAGATTATTGAACTCTATTCCCTAAAATATACATTCCTTGCGAAACGAGGTTGCCGTTGCGGTCTTTCTCTATATACTTGCCGTCGCGCAAATCGTCCTTGTATGTTCCTTCAAAACGTTTTCCGTCCTTGTCCACTTCGATGGCCTTGCCGTTACGCTTTCCGTTGCGGTAAACGCCCTTGAACTTGCTGCCGTCGGCGAAATGTATGACCACCTCGCCGTCGAACAATCCGTTTTTGAAATTTCCCTCATACACGTCGCCGTTATTCTTTGTCAGCTTTCCGCGGCCGTTTTGCTTGTCGTTTTTCCAGTATCCGTTGTACACGTCGCCGTTCTTCCAGCGCAACACGCCGTGGCCGTCCTTGTCACCGCCTGTGAAATGGCCCGTATATTTATCTCCGTTGGCGAAAGTGAAGATACCGTCGCCGGTACGTTTACCCCTCACGTAGTCGCCCTCGTACACGTCACCGTTCTGAAACTTATATATGCCCTTGCCGTTCTGCACGTCCTCAAGCCAATTGCCAACATACACGTCGCCGTCGGCATACTTGTTCGTGCCTTCACCCGAGCGTAAGTTGTCAAGCCACATGCCGTCGTAAGTGGTGCCGTCGGCCCAATCGAAAAAACCTTTGCCGCTCTTCATGTCGTCCTTCCACTCGCCGTCGTAATAAGCCCCGCCGCTATACGTGTAGCGGCCCTTGCCGTTGCGCTTGTCCTGGTACCACTCACCGTCGTACTTGTCGCCGTTGTAATAATACATCACCCCGTGGCCCTGCTGGTAGTCCTTATACCATAAGCCTACGTACTTGTTGTTGTTCATGAAGTAATACGTGCCGCGTCCGTGCTGCTGGTCCTGAAACCATTCGCCGTCATATTTTTCACCGTCAGAGAACGTGTAAACGCCATACCCCTGGCGCTTGCCTTTCACGTACGAACCTTCATACGTATCACCGTTCTTATATACGGTGCGCCCTTTGCCGTGTGGCTTGCCCGATACGATTTCGCCTTGGTAAGAACCGCCGTCCTTTGTCTCGCACGAACCCAAAGTGATTTTTTGGGCGTTGCATACCAGCGGCATCAAAACAGACATTATAAAAAGCAATATATAATTCTTCACAATAAGCCATTTTAAAATTATCACCAAAAGTAATATAAAATCAGCAGACAACAAAAATATTCCTTAAAAATATTTCCGCAGGACGCAATTATTGAGAAAAATTAGTATCTTTGTAAAAATATTAAAGCATATCGCAACGTCAAACAACAAACACGGAACAACATCCATAAGCATAATGACAGGCAAGAAGAAACTCATATTGTCGCTTGGCAGCAACTGCGACCAGGAACAAAGCATATACCTTGCGAAGACAAAGCTGCGCGACATGTTCGGCACGGACATTTCATTCAGTGAGACCGTATGGACGGCTCCGGTCGGCATCGAATCGGACAAGTTCCTGAACTGTCTCGTATTCACCCACACCACACACAAGTTAGAATACATAAGCAAAGCCATGAAACATATTGAGAAGGCCTGCGGCAACAGGAAAAGGGCGCGGACCAACAACATCGTAAAAATGGACATAGACATCCTGAAATACGACGAACTCATACTGCACGAAAAAGACTGGTCGCGCAACTACGTCAACGAGCTCATGAAAGAATGCCCTTTCTGACCGCCGCCGAAAGCAAAATCACGACGGCACGCAATAATAAATCAACATACATGGCAAGACTCATCATCATTATCATAATATCAGCCTTGGCCGGACTGAACTGCCAGGCACAGGACTTCGACAAATATTTCACAAACCGCACACTGCGGATTGACTACGTTTTCTCAGGCAACAAGTCAAGGCAAGACATCAGCCTCGCCAACCTTTATTCAATGCCGGCATGGTACGGCAAGACCGAAAGGTTGGCTGAAACTCCCGTAGAAGGCAACGGGCAGATAACCGTGCGCGCCCACGCCTCGGGCGAAACAATCTACAAGAACTCTTTTTCCACACTGTTCCAGGAATGGCTCACCTACGACGAAGCCGAGGGGGCAAGCCGTTCGTTTGAGAACGTGTTCCTTGTGCCCATGCCGAAGGACACGGTCGACATAACAGTGGAATTGCGCGACAACAGGCGGCATGTGTCGGCATCGTACACCCACACGGTCAACCCGGCCGACATCCTGATAAGGAGAACCGGCGAACGCAACGTGACTCCTTATACCACCTTGCAACAAGCTGCCGACACAGCCCGGTGCATACACGTAGCCTTCGTTGCCGAAGGATACGGAAAGGATGAAATGCAATCGTTCGCCGACGACGCGAGAACCGCACTCGAAGCCATCTTCGCCCACGAGCCGTTCAAGTCGTCAAGAAGCAAGTTCAACATCATAGCCGTAGAATCGGCATCCGAGGAAAGCGGTACGAGCGAGCCTTCAAAAGGCATTTGGAGGAACACGGCCCTGAACTCGCATTTCGACACGTTTTACAGCGACCGCTACCTCACGACACTCAACCTCTTCAGGCTCCACGACCTGTTGGCCGGCACTCCTTACGAGCATATTATAATATTGGTGAACACCGACCAATACGGCGGAGGCGGGATACTCAACTCGTATGTCCTGTCGATGACCAAGCACCCGAAATTCAAACCCGTCGTCGTGCATGAGTTCGGGCACAGTTTCGGCGGACTGGCCGACGAATACGCTTACGAGGAAGAACAGCTGTCCATGTATCCGCACGACGTTGAGCCATGGGAACCGAACATAACAACACTGGCCGACTTTAACGGCAAATGGGAGGGACTCATAGAAAAAGGGACGCCGTTGCCCACGCCTGAAAGCGACGACCCCGTCACCATACGCACGAGGGTAGGATTGTTCGAGGGTGCGGGCTACAGCCTGAAAGGCGTATACCGCGGGGTGCAGGATTGCAGGATGCGCACCAACGAGACCCCGGAGTTCTGCGCCGTGTGCCGCAACGCGCTGCAAAGCCTTATTGATTTTTATACAAAGTGAAAAGCCTTATCCTTTCATTATTCCTCGCGCTTGCGGTGCCGGCCAACGCCGCACGGCAAGGCGGCGGCATACCCGACACTCAAAAGCTTGGAATGGCACTCGACTACCTTACGGCCGGCAAATACCACGAAGCCTTGGTCATACTGGCCAAGTTAGACAAGAAGTACAGGCTGAACCCACGTTTCAAGGCTTACCTCGGCGTATGCTACTATTACGAATGGGACTACGCCGAAGCCGCACGCTGCCTTGACGAGGCCATGCCCCACCTCGAAGCTTACGCCCCCGGAGAACGCAGCCTTTATTACAACACCGCGGCCGAGAGCCACTTTGAACTTAAGGAATACGACAAGGCAATACCTTTATATGAAAAAAGGCTCATAGTATGCCGCAGCGATGAAAAGGGCGACGCGCTGCGGCGTTTAGGTTACTGCTACATGTTCAAGGAGAAATGGGCCAATGCCGCCGAATACTTCAGTTCGGCCTTGGCGTATTATACGAAATTCCCAAATGGCGGCACACCGGCACTGACGCGCCAGCTACGCAACATGATAAACGGATGCAAGGAAAAGCAAGCCTTAAACCGGCAATGACACTCCGTCACGTCCAACGAGGACGGGCCGAAATACTTACCTGCCGCGCTTGCGGCGGAAGCCTTAGCCCATCCCCGTCGTTTTACCCGAATCGGTAAATGCGTCTTTACAACCTAATTTGACTAAACCCATAATTCGGCAAAGAAGCCGGCCTGCGTCATTCATTATGAATAAGGACAAATTTAATAAAAATAAAAACACTATGACAGTGTTTCGGATGTTTTTACATTTCAGGCCCATTACATCAAATAGAACGACGAACTGCGCCAGCTGCGGTTTCGGATGTTTTTACATTTCAGGCCTGTTACATCTTATTTCTGCTTAAAACATTGTAGATTAAGACGTTACATAAAACTGACACAAATAAACATGTACGAAAATGTAACAAAGAGAGGCGCAAGACGGTGTGCCGATGGAGCCAACAAGAGTCAGGAGCTCCGCATCTGAGTCATCCCGAGTTAACTGACTTTACTTTTTCATTCTTATTTTCTTAAAATGCTTACATTTTGATTTTGCTTGACGTTCTTGGAACAACGTTTTTCAAAATTAAAATCATCCGGATGGGAAAAACGCAAGGAGAAGTGTGCAATCGTAAGGCACTGATTGTCTTTATCTTAAGACACAAACAACAAAAAGTGCGCAACAACCGACACGTTTCTTTACATGAAAAGGCCGTAAAACATCGTTTTCCGCACGGCAAACAACCGCTTTTTGCAAGGCAAACGGTATGTTTACGACTGAGAAAAGGTATGTTTTCATAATGCGAAAACATACCTTTTCATATCAAAAACGCATAATCAGCCTACCCTATCGTGGCTTTTACTGCGCGACAAAAGCATGTGGGAACGATCCAGCTTCCCTATTTTCAAGATTCCGACAGACTTTTCCAGAATGACATTTTGACATGGGAAAACCGTTTTCATATTACATAAGTATAAGTAGCTGCCACCCCGAAGCCAAACGAGCGGTTCGGGGTTGACAGCTACTTACATCCGTTTGTCAATACGCCTCGTCGGCCGATGGGAACGAAGAGTCCTTCACGTCGGCGACGTAACGGCCTATCGCGTCAGTCATTACGGCGTTGAGGTCGGCGTAGCGGCGCAAGAACCTCGGGCTGAAGCCTTTCGTCATGCCCAACATGTCGGCCACGACAAGTATCTGTCCGTCTGTTCCGGCACCGGCGCCTATCCCTATCGTAGGCACGTGTATGCTCTTAGTCACCTCGGACGCAAGGGCGGCCGGCACCTTCTCGAGCACTACGCTGAAACATCCCGTCTCGGCCAGCAGCCGCGCGTCGGCCATCAGCTTGTGCGCCTCGGCCTCCTCCTTGGCGCGCACGGCATAGGTGCCGAACTTATTGATGCTCTGAGGCGTGAGGCCGAGGTGCCCCATTACGGGAATGCCTGCGTCGAGTATGCCTTTTACAGTGTCGATTATCTCGGCGCCGCCCTCAAGCTTAAGGGCGTCGCATCCGCTCTCCTTCATTATCCTTACGGCGTTCTTTACGCCTTCCTTACGGTCGGCCTGGTAGCTGCCGAACGGCATGTCGCACACGACGAGCGCGCGCCTTGCGCCCCGCACTACCGAGCGCGCGTGGTAAATCATCTGGTCGACGGTCATCGGCAACGTGGTTGAGTTGCCGGCCATTACGTTCGACGCAGAGTCGCCGACAAGTATTCCGTCGACACCGGCCGCGTCGACGATGCCCGCAGTTGTGAAATCATAAGAGGTGAGCATGGAAATCTTCTCTCCGCGCTGCTTCATCTCGATAAAGCGGTGGGTCGTCACTTTGCGCGTGTCGCTTACTAAATATCCTGTCATCTTTTTCTTTTTTGGTTTGTTTTATTGTATGAATAATCTATTACCTATCGTCCCAACATTGCTTCAAGCGGCAATGCGGCATCGCGGAAATCGGGTATCACGACGTCGCAATACGGCCGTATGGCCTCTGCGTCGTTGGTGGTCGACAAGCCTACGACGGCCATGCCTGCCGCACGCCCCGCCTTAAGCCCGTTGAAACTGTCCTCAAAGACGACGCACCCCGACGGCTCCGCCCCGAGCGCCGCCGCCCCCTTGAAGAAGCAATCGGGGTCGGGCTTGCTCCGCTCGAAGTCCTCCGACGTAAGGATTGCGTCGAAAAGTCCGGTAAACTCGGGATGGGCTGAATAAACCGACTGCATCTTCATCCGGTTGGAACTTGTAACGACGGCCGTCTTCACGCCGTTGCGGCGCAAGCCGGAGACGAAATCAATGAATCCGCCGACATACTCGAACTTCATGTTGCGCTCGAACTCGTCAAGGCGCGCCACGATCTTCGGCTGCTCGTCTTTCAGGTCGGAGAAATACTTGTCGAATATCATCACAAGAGTCTGCCCCTTGATTTGTTTTTCAAGCCCGGGACGGTCAGGATGATATTTCCGGCACTGCTCCCCCCAGAACACGGAATACTGGCTCTCGGTATCGAACACCACACCGTCCAAATCGAAAAGAGCCGCACGTAAGGATGTTGCTGTCATATCTGCGTAAATTAGTGAATAAAAAACGCAAGCCCGCCCTTAGTTTGCCCGGATGTTAAGGAAAAGCACGCCGCACAAATTTCCAACCGCCGCCAAACAGGGGGAGCCTGCCAGTAAGTTTTGCGGTGCAAAATTAATCATTTTACAAAATAAAACGAAAAATACTTGTGATTTTCCAACGTTTCACTTAATTTTGCATTGTGTATCAAGTCTTGCAACGACATAAAACAAATAAAACAAAGGATGACATGAAAAAAACTTCAATGACGGTATTGGCTTGCGGATTGGCGCTGTTGGCCGTTTTCTCGTGCGGCGGCAATTCAGGTAAGGGGAACAACGGCAAGGACAGCATAACGTTCGACAGCATAAAGGTAGACTCTACGCTCTCGCTCGGAGACGAGGAAGGAGCGCCGTCGTGCCACGTAAGCCTGTGCCTGACATACGCGAAGGGCAAGAACGCAGGCTTCATAAACGACTCGATAATACGCTCGGGCATATTAAGTCCCGACTATTTTTCAATAACGCAGCAAAAGCTGACGCCCGAGGAAGCGGCCGACTCGTTCGTGGCAAGATACATAAGCGAATACCGGCGCGACTACGGCGAAATGTACAAGGCGGACAAAGGCCATGGGGCTTCATACAACTGTGAATACATAGTAAAGACAAGGGTCATTGACGACAACGAAAAATATTACAATTACCTTGCCGATATATATAATTACGGAGGCGGAGCGCACGGCATTTCCGTCGTGGTGGCAAGGAACATCGACGCGGCCACGGGAAAGATAGTTTCATTGAAAGACATGTTCGTGCCGGGATATGAGCAGGAACTGAACGCCCTGATTGTCAAGGCACTATGCGAGAAGTACGAAGTGGCCGACCTGAAAGCGCTGCGCGACAAGACTATATTCATGGGGATAGACGTTTACGCCCCCGACAACTTCATCATCGGCAACGACGGCATAACGTTCATCTACTCTTCTGACGAAATAGCATGCCACGCCGAAGGCGAGATAAGGGCGACTATAAAGAACAAGGATCTTGAACGGCTGTTAAGGAAATGACAGCCCGCGCCCCTATACATTAATAATACGCATCAAACCGAAAAATCAAGAACAAGCATGGACATTATCTTAAAATACTTCCCCGACTTATCGGAAAAGCAACGTGGGCAATACCTTGCGCTCAACGACCTATACCACGAATGGAACAGTAAGATTAACGTAATATCGCGCAAGGACATCGACGCGCTTTACGAGCACCACGTATTACATTCGCTGGCAATTGCAAAGTCGATAAGATTCAGGCCTGGTACGAAAGTGCTGGACCTCGGCACGGGCGGCGGATTTCCCGGAATACCGTTAGCCATAATGTTCCCCGAGACACGCTTCAAGCTTATTGACGGTACGGGCAAGAAAATCTTGGTGGTAAAAGAAGTCACCAAGGCGATAGGACTGGAAAACTGCGAGGCGGAGCAGCTGAGGGGCGAAAACGAAAGCGGGAAATACGACTTTGTGGTCAGCCGTGCGGTGATGCCCCTGCCCGACCTCGTCAAGCTTGTGAAAAAGAACATCGGCAACACGCAACACAACTCACTGCCCAACGGGCTGCTATGCCTGAAAGGCGGAAACGTGGCCGAGGAGGTTAAACCGTTCAAAAACATCGCCGACATTACCGACATAAGCACCATTTTTAATGAAGAATGGTTCAAACAGAAATACTTGATTTACATCCCACTGTAATCTAACGGAACGACAAATCAACCAACATGCTGAACATAAAGAGATTCGTATGCAACATGTTCCAAGAGAACTGCTACGTGGCAAGCGACGATACCAAAGAATGCATAATCGTTGACTGCGGGGCATTATATGACGAAGAGAAGAAAGCCATTACTGACTACATAAAAGGCAACGGCCTCATGCCAAAGCACTTGCTGTGCACGCACGGGCATGTAGACCACAACTTCGGAAACAAGTTTGTTTATGAAGAGTTCGGACTAAGGCCGGAAGTGAGCCGGGCCGACGAACAGCTTATGGGCAACCTTGCAGGACAGGCCAAGGCGTTCACCGGAATGGAATGTAAGGACGATTTTCCACAACCAGGCTGTTTCCTCACAAAAGAAAGCGTAGTCAAATTCGGGAATCATACGATAAGCGTAATACCTACACCGGGCCATACGCCCGGCTCAGTGTTCTTATACTGCAAGGAAGAGGCCATGGCGTTCTCGGGCGATACGCTTTTCCTTATGAGCGTGGGACGCACCGACCTCGGAATGGGCGACTTCGACGCTCTGATGAAAAGTTTGGGCGACATTGCCTGCGTACTGCCTCCGGATACGATGATTCTGCCCGGACACGGCCCGAAGACCGACATAAGCCATGAGGTTTCATATAACCCATACTTGAAAACAATTTAGAAACGGCAGATGGCTGAAAAGATAATCATGGGCATCGACCCGGGCACGAACGTAATGGGGTATGGATTGCTGAAAGTCAACGGCAACAAGGCTTCGATGATGGCCATGGGCGTTATCGACATGCGCAAAATACACGACCCTTACCTAAGGCTTGGCAGGATTTTCGACCGTGTAACATGCCTGATAGAGGAATTCCTACCTGACGAAATGGCCATTGAGGCTCCATTCTTCGGGAAAAACATACAATCGATGCTGAAACTCGGCCGTGCACAAGGGGTGGCGATAGCTGCCGCGATACACCACGACATACCGATACACGAATACGCTCCGCTAAAAATTAAAATGGCAATAACCGGACAAGGGCTTGCATCGAAAGAACAAGTGGCCGGCATGCTGAAACGGCTGCTCAACCTGAAAGAAGACGAACACATCAAATTCATGGACGCGACGGACGCTTTGGCCGCGGCTTATTGCCACTTCATGCAATCAGGCGCGCCCTTGTCGGTAAAAAGGTACGGCAGTTGGAAGGATTTTGTCATAAAAAATAAGAATAGGGTAAGCGGAAGCTGAGCCTGAACCATTCGGATTATCACATGATTTCGTCCCGCGAACATGAATGAAACCATCCAAACAATAATCGTAGCCATCGCCATAACATACGCATCCGTTTATGCCATATTGCGCATACGCAAAGCATTGCGGAATAAAGGAGGAACCTGCGACGGCTGTCCGCTAAAGAGCACATGCAGGAAAGATAAGCCAAGCAATGACTGCAAAAAACAACCCGGACCGGAAAAGACGTAAAAGCCTGAAACCGATTCGGGTTGTTTGTATTTTTTATTTGCTTGTCCTGCAGCTTGCAACACCTGCCTTTATTTTGGGCAGGTGTTTCTTTTTACGAAGCCATTCAGCCTTACGCTTCTCATATTCAAGCTGACAGCGTTCAAGGTAATTGTCTGCCATTACTGCTTACGATTGAATTTACTATAAACAACACTCAATCTTACCGGAGCATTCTGGTTGTCAGGACCGCCGACAAGTCTCGTGCTTGTAAGGCTCATGTCGTGAACTACCTTTACAATTTGGTTTGAAGAGTTCGTCGTTACGGTAACAGGGATTATCACAACCTTGTTCCAATTCACGTTCTCCTTTTCGTCAGGCCAATTCGGATTTACGGAAAGACCAGCCTGCTTAGCATCGTACATGTAAGTAATCATGCCCGAAATGTTATTGAAGACATAATTATTATAACGGGAATCATAACTTGCGACGAACGATTTCTGATAATCTATGATATCTCCGTTCTCGAAGAAGCTGTAAAGACTGTCCTTGGGAATCATCAGCAACATTGACGGAGCATCCAACGAATACTCGCCGTGGTGATTGTTGTTGATGCGCGTAAGAGTCAGCTTCGCAGTGTTCAAGGTGTCGTTTTCATGCCCAACCTTCACTTCGTCAACAGGAAGCGTTATCTCCGTGAATATCCCTGACGGGGTTTTCAGGTAAGTGCAACTATTATCTTCGACAAGAGCCTTTAACACATCAGCGTCGTTCACTATATTTGTTGTCTGAAGAACTTCTTCCGTACCCGAGAACGACGATGTTCCGACATAAGTCGAATCATTATTATATCTGAAGTAAATATTCAGCTGGCTTACGGAAACATAGGCCATAGAGCCAAGACCGTCGTTCACTTTAAAATAAAATCCCGGACAAACATTATGTATGAAATTGTAAGAGTTCCTGAAATTATCGGGATTCTTATAATATTGGCGCATAATGTAAGTACCATAGTTATTGTACTTCACGCCGTCCTTGTCAACATATTCCTTATTCAGGTTTATCTTGATATTCGGCGTGTAAACACTGGCGTCGGAACGCTCCGACTCATCCACGCTAAGGTCGACCAACGTATAGGTCTTGCCTATTTTCATGCCGTCCTGACGCACCAATCCCTCCTCCATAGGATTGAAATTGGAATAATACTTGACGTTCTCTTCCATCGGCTCCGCCATTTCATGTGCGGTCAAGTTCATCGTTGCCAACGAGTCTCCGTAATAAGTCGTATAAAACAACCTGATATGGCAAGAGTCAGCTATCACTTCACCTGCGGTGTCAAGACTAACTATACTGTCTTTTTCAGGAAGGTTGTAATTCTCAAGCGTACCGAACTGGGCCATGAAGTCACCTACTATGTAATTTCCGGTTTCAGGGTCTTTTATCTTACCCAAATATCCCACAGTATTGCGTGACAACACAGAGTCGGCCATAAACGAACGGGAAGCGACCTCGAACGTATCGGTCGAAACCTCGAGCATGTCCATGTCATCCGTCAAAGAAGTACCTATTGAATCCGTCGTATCGTCACAAGCCGTAAACACAACGGAAATCATGGCTACGGTAAGTGCTAAAATTTTTATTTTCATTTGTATATCCTGTCTGATGAACTTTTATAAAGAGCGCCGGCCTTATCTTTCGTAAACCTTGTCATAAAAATCCTCATACGTATTACAGATGTCGCCGTCTTCAGGATTTACAATAAGCGGCAAGTTTTTCTCCTCTACGTATTTAAGAAGTTCCGGGTTGACGTTCTTACCGGCATTCACGACACCGTCGGAATAATCAATAGCCAACTTCTGCAAATCAAGGAAACCGAAATCATCGCCGTAACCATCCAACACGTCGGACTTGACATCACGGAACTCTATGCTTTGACGGAAATTACTGCCAAGGTTCCCATGCAATTCCTCCGAGAATAGCGAGGTTACGATTTTAGTATTTGCAAACGAAGGCTCGTCCTGATACGCTTTTTTAATATAAAGCGGTATGACCGAGCACATCCAGCCTTGGCAATGAATTATGTCTGGGACCCACCTGAGTTTTTTCACCGTTTCAAGTACGCCGCGGGCAAAGAATACAGCCCTCTCGCCGTTGTCGTCGTATTCGTCGCCGTTCTCGTCGAAGGCCATGAGGCGCTTTGTGAAATAATCCTCATTGTCGATAAAATACACTTGTATGCGCGTAGACGGGATTGAAGCCACCTTGATAATCAATGGATGGTCGGTCTCGTCGATTATAAGCATCATTCTCGACAAGCGTATCACTTCGTGCAGCTGTCCGCGCCTTTCATTTATGTTTCCCCATTTGGGCATAAACGTCCTTATCTCGTGACCGTTTTCCTGGATTACTTGCGGAATGATACGTCCCAAGTGTGACATTTCGCTTTCAGGAACGTAAGGGAAAATCTCTTGGTTTATGAATAATACTTTTTTTGCCATTATCGAAATGTATTCTTTTATCCATGCAAAGGTACAAAAAAAGTTTGTAACAATATTACTTTTTTTCGTTAATTAGGCAAAAGCCGCTTCCAATAGGCACATTTTTTTTTATTTTCTTTTTTATTTAAGAAATTTGTTGTTATTTTGCACGCCAAATTATCAGGGAGGCATTAAAACATGAAACCGCGCCAATTTGCTGCGGCAATAATGCCAACTGTTTAACGACGCTTTAAACATATACGCACCGTAAAATTCTAAATTAACATTATATGCTGGTTTTTCATAAAATAGTCGAACTACAAAACAAACTGTTCGACGACAGGAAACAAGGCAAAAGCGTAGGGCTTGTACCTACGATGGGTGCTTTGCATGAAGGGCACGCTTCATTGGTGAAGAAAAGCGTTGCGGACAACGACGTGACCGTTGTGTCCGTATTTGTCAACCCGACCCAGTTCAACGATCCCAAAGACTTAAAATCGTATCCGCGCGACATCGACGCGGATTGCAAGCTGCTTGAAAGCGTCGGGGCGGATTACGTCTTCGCCCCGTCGGTCGACGAGATGTATCCCACCCCCGACACACGGCATTTTGAGTTTCCTCCTATCACGACCGTAATGGAAGGCGCCCACAGGCCCGGCCACTTCAACGGTGTGTGCCAAGTTGTCAGCAGGCTCTTTTACATCGCACGCCCCGACAGGGCATATTTCGGTGAAAAAGACTGGCAGCAGATCGCCGTGGTAAAGGCAATGGTCAAGTCGCTGGATTTAGGAGTGGACATTGTGGAGTGCCCGATAATACGCGACACTGACGGACTTGCCCGCTCCTCACGCAACACGCTGCTGTCAGACGCCGAACGTAAAACAGCCCCCAGGATATACGAAACATTGAAAGACAGCGTAGAATACGCAAAGACTCACAGCGTGAAAGAGACCCATGACTACGTGGTTGAAAGAATCAACGCCACGGACGGACTCGACGTCGAATACTTCGAGATAGTCGACGGCAATACGCTGCAGCAAGTAAACGACTGGAACGACTCCGATTACATTGTCGGCTGCATCACAGTGTACTGCGGCGCAAGGCCGGTAAGGCTTATCGACCACATAAGATACAAAAGTAAATGACAAAGCGCCCCGGCGGTATGCCGCCAAGGCTGAAAACAACCACAAACATGTTGATTGAAGTACTAAAGAGCAAACTGCATTGCGTCCAGGTTACGGAAGCCAACCTTAACTACATGGGCAGCATTACCATTGACGAAGACTTGATGGACGCGGCGAACCTGATAGCAGGCGAAAAAGTCCAAATAGTGAACAACAACAATGGCGAACGTTTTGAAACATACATTATAAAAGGCGAACGCGGCAGCGGATGCATATGCCTTAACGGAGCCGCGGCAAGGAAATGCCAAGTAGGCGACACCGTGATAATAATCGCTTACGCATTGATGGATTTCGAAGAGGCCAAGTCATACAAGCCGACCGTTGTTTTCCCCGAACACAACAAACTGGCAAAATAACCGCACGCGCAAGACGCGGAAGCGCGTAGTCCTGAACTTACCGCAACATGACCGGTACCAGGCTTGGCGCATCCGCGTCTTGTTTTTTGTTTCATAAACCACACGGAATGTTAAGCCGCCGGAAGCACGAGCCGTCAGGCGAGCATCATCGTCACGTATTTACGAATGGCCTTACGGGCCGACCCGAGACGGTTCTCCACACTCTTATAGTTCATTTTCAGCGTTTTCGATATCTCCGACACGGCCAACCCCTCATACACGTTCATCTTATACACCCTCCTCTGCCCCTCGTTCAGCCGGGAAATGCCGCACTCCAATATCGCCATAAGCTCGGATACCGCATACGCAGGCGACGCATAGCAAGAATCCCTGTCGGGCATTGAATAAACATATACGGCGTATTCGCTCTCGCATTTCTTATGCTTAAAATAATCACAAACCATGTTGTGCGCTATCGAATATGCAAGATTCGACAATTTTTCGCCATTGATGTCGCCGTCGAACGACAACAAGCGGATGAAAACATTCTGCACAATGTCGTCGGCGGCTTCAGAGTCGCGCACTTTGTTTTTCACATAAGACCGCAACTCGTCAAGATGCTCGGTATAAAACCTTTTAATGGTTACAGAGTTAGACTCACGCACATTCATGGGATGTCTTTTAAATGCTACAAGATTTTATAATAAAAACTACTTAAGACTACCAATACAGCCACAAAATTAATCTTTTCAGGAATACGTACGAAACTAACAATCAGCTAAATTCCATAATAAGACAAAATGAAAAACATTTGAGAGAAAACAAAACCCCAACAGGCCTTGCATACCGCTTATAAACGCTGGTTGAAGACATATTGCGCCATAAGCCAATGCCGCTCTTACAGCGGGCGACCACCCTGAGCATTCTAAAAGACAACCTTTTGCGCCATGAAACATGGCCTTTCATAACACGAAAGACAACCTTTTACGACGCAAAAGACGACAAACGGCGATACCAATACCCGGCATGATGCATCCGGAGGGAAACGTTCCTATTCCCCTGCCGTGCAATCCCGACCATTAAGTATTGGCAATCAGCAGGTTACCAACCGACAGGCACAATATTCGACAGTCTGCGTCCACCCGCCTCTAAAGAAGCGGGCCGCAACCCTACAAGGCATGCCACGTTGATGCCAGACAGCTCCGGCGCAAAGATCCAGGCTTCCGTCAGCCCCTCCGCACCGGCAACCGCCGATTAGGACAACCAACAGGCATCATCTGTTGGCACAGATTTTGCTATACCCTTGGAAACAATAATAACCAAACCAAACAATTATGCAAAAAGGCAACATAGGGGTAACCACCGAGAACATATTCCCCGTAATAAAAAAGTTCTTGTATTCGGACCATGAGATTTTCCTGCGCGAAATGGTAAGCAACGCCGTCGACGCTACTCAAAAAATAAAAACACTGAAAGAGAAAGGCGAATTTCAAGGCGACCTCGGCGACCTCGCCGTACGTATAACTCTCGACGAGAAGAACAAGACCCTCACAATCAGCGACCGCGGCATCGGCATGACCGAAGAGGAAATAGACAAATACATCAACCAGATCGCCTTTTCCGGCGTGAACGATTTCTTAAACAAGTATAAAGACAACGCCAACGCCATAATCGGACACTTCGGCTTAGGCTTTTACAGCGCGTTCATGGTGAGCGACAAGGTTGAAATAATCACAAGAAGTTACAAAGACGGCTCCAAAGCAGTAAAATGGAGTTGCGACGGCAGTCCTTCCTTTGAAATCGACGAGGCGGAAAAAGCCGACCGCGGATCTGACATTGTGCTGCACATCGCCGACGACTGCAAAGAATTCCTTGAAAAGAACCGTATACAAAGCCTGCTTGACAAGTACTGCAAATTCATGCCCGTGCCTGTTGCATTCGGCAAGAAAACCGAATGGAAAGACGGCAAGCAGGTTGAGACTGAGGAAGACAATATAATCAACGACATGGAGCCGCTTTGGACAAAGGCGCCAAGCACTCTGAAAGACGAAGATTACAAGAAATTCTACCATGAGCTCTATCCGATGCAGGACGACCCTTTGTTCTGGATACACCTAAACGTTGACTATCCGTTCAACCTGACGGGCATCCTGTACTTCCCACGCATAAAGTCGAACATCGACCTGCAACGCAACAAAATCCAACTTTATTGCAACCAGGTGTTCGTTACAGACCAGGTGGAAGGCATAGTACCCGATTTCCTTACGCTGCTGCACGGAGTCATCGACTCTCCCGACATTCCGCTTAACGTAAGCAGGAGCTACCTGCAGAGCGACCGTGACGTGAAGAAGATTTCAACATACATCACGAAGAAAGTGGCTGACCGCCTCAACGGTATCTTCAAGGAGGACCGTAAGGAATATGAAAGCAAATGGGACGACCTGAAACTCTTCATCAATTATGGAATGTTGTCGCAGGAAGACTTCTACGACCGTGCGAAAGACTTCACGTTGTTCAAAGACGTCGACGGGCAGTATTTTACGCTTGACGAATACAAGACGCTCATCAAGGACAACCAAACCGACAAGGACGGCCAACTCATCTACCTCTACGCTACCGACAAGGAAGACCAGTATTCTTATATCGAAGCCGCAAAGGAAAAAGGTTACAGCGTCCTGCTGCTTGACGGCCAGCTTGACGTGCCGACGGTCTCGATGTTCGAGCAAAAGTTCGAGAAGAGCCGTTTCATGCGCGTCGACAGCGACATCATCGACCGCATAATCGTCAAGGAAGACATAAGGAAAAGCGAACTTGACAACGACCAAGCTGACAATTTGTCATCCGCATTCCGCTCGCAAATGCCAAAGATAGAAAAAGCGGAATTCAGCGTGGAAGTGCAAGCCCTCGGGGAAAACGCGCTGCCTGTAATGATCACACAGAGCGAATACATGCGACGCATGAAAGACATCAGCCGCTATCAAAGCGGCATGAGCTTCTACGCCCAGATGCCCGACAGCTACAGCCTTGTGCTCAACAGCGACCATAAGCTCATCAAAGGGATACTCGACGACGCAAACGCGAAATGCGGCGAAGCCCTCAAGCCGGTAATCAGCGAGATAAAGGGCCAACAGGCACGCCTCTCCGCCTTGCACCAGAACCAAAGCAAGAAAAAGCCTGAGGAAGTGACGCAAGAGGAGAAGGACGACCTTGCAAACACGGAAAAGGCGCTCGACGAACAGCGCAACAAGAAACAGCAAATAATCGCCGACTACGCCAAGGAGAATAAGATACTGCATCAGCTCATAGACCTTGCCCTACTGCAGAACGGCATGCTTAAAGGCGCTGCGCTCGACGCCTTCATCAAGCGTTCTGTCACACTGATATAAACCTTAACAGCCGAAACATTTTGCGTGGAATGGAAATGCGGGATTCGACATGAATCCCGCATTTCCATTCCACGCAAAATGTTTTTATAACACCCTTAAACCTAATAATCCGTTCTAATTACCAGCCGATTATTAAGCTGGGACGTTGCTTCCATATTGTTTGCCCTTATGAGTTCATCGTTGCAAGAAACTCTTCATTGTCCTTCGTGTGGCTAATCCTGTCGTGTATGGTATTCATAGCCTCAATCGGGTTCATATCGGCAATGAACTTACGCAGCACCCACATGCGGTCGAGCGTAAGCTTGTCTTGCAACAAGTCGTCGCGACGCGTGCTCGACGCCACAAGGTTGACAGCCGGGAATATCCTCTTATTGCTGAGGTTGCGGTCAAGCTGCAACTCCATGTTGCCCGTTCCCTTGAACTCCTCGAATATCACTTCGTCCATCTTGCTGCCGGTGTCAATCAACGCCGTAGCAACGATCGTAAGCGAACCTCCGCCCTCTATGTTCCTGGCTGCGCCGAAGAAACGCTTAGGCTTCTGCAAGGCGTTGGCGTCCACACCGCCGGTAAGCACCTTGCCGCTGGCGGGCGACACCGTGTTGTAAGCTCGCGCAAGACGTGTTATCGAGTCGAGGAATATCACAACGTCGTGGCCGCACTCCACCATACGCTTAGCCTTCTCAAGTACGATCCCGGCTATCTTCACATGGCGTTCGGCCGGTTCGTCGAACGTCGAGGCTATAACTTCGGCGTTCACCGTGCGTGCCATGTCGGTAACTTCCTCGGGACGTTCGTCGATAAGAAGCATCATCAGGTAAGCCTCGGGATGGTTGGCGGCGATGGCGTTGGCTATGTCCTTCATAAGGATTGTCTTACCGGTCTTAGGCTGCGCCACTATCAACGCACGCTGACCCTTTCCTATCGGAGAGAACAAGTCAACAATCCTCGTGCTGAGGTTGGTCGTGGCATGATCGCCGCAGAGCGTGAACTTCTCGTCGGGGAAAAGCGGGGTCAGATGGTCGAACGGTATGCGGTCGCGCACTTCGGCCGGGTCGCGTCCGTTAATCTTGTCGATGCCTGTCAACGGGAAGTACTTCTCCCCGTCGTGCGGAGGGCGCACGTGGCACTCCAATACGTCGCCGGTCTTAAGGCCGTAGCGCTTTATCTGCGTTATCGAGACGTATATGTCATCGGGTGAAGAAAGATAATTGTAATCGCTCGAGCGCAGGAAACCGTATCCGTCGGGCATTATTTCAAGTACGCCGTTGGCGGTTATGATGTTCTCGAAGTCGAATGCCGGCGACATGTCTTGGTCTGCATGCGGAGTGTATGCCACGCTGTTCATTTCCATGGGCGTTGTGGGATTGTCGAACATGTCGAAGTTCGGCACGGCCATTTGGTCCTCGATAGGCAGGTCGACCACTGTTATGAAGTCGGTGCCGTCGCCGGGATCGCCGTCCCATATACCGGCTTCGGCGGCCTCGCGCTTCTCGTCAGCCAACTCGTTGTGGGCGTTCACCTTAGCTTGCAGCTGAGCTATGAGGTCGGACTGGTTGCTTTGGTCGTCATCGGCATCCACCGCAGAGAATTCGGCTTCGGGAACAACGGCCGGCTCTTCACTTACCGCAGCCTGCTGTTCTTCTTGGATGAAAGGCGGCACTTCCGTTGCACTTTCTTCCGTTTCAGCCACAACGTCCAAGCTGTTATCTTCATTATCAGGCTGTATTTCATCGTTCTTCGCAGGCATAACCGCCGCTTCAGGCTGTTGCAGTCCGTTTGCCTCAGGCTGTTCGGCATCAGCTTGTTCCGCGGTCTTGGCCTTGGCTTTCGCCCGCGTCGTCTTTGTTTTTGCGGTAGTGCTTGCCGGCAAATCGTTGAAGAGCGACGGAGCCTCAACGGGAACCTTGTTCTTCTTGAGATCGAAATTCTCACCTTCTTTCCCATTCACCGAATAAACCCTATCTGTGTCTTTCTTGACGATGCGCACCCTGCGCCGCTTTGTTCCCAAGGGATTCTTGTTGCCTTCAACTTCGGCTTGCTTGTCAAGAATCGAGTAAATAATATCTTCCTGACTATCGTCCGACTTGATCTTTAAGCCTATCTGCCCGGCTATCTCTTCAAGTTCGGCGATATTTTTGGATAATAATTCGTCTTTGCTATACATAAATATAATGTAACGTGGAAATTTTGTGATTGAAATTGTTTCACTGACGGAAACGAAAAACCATATTTTAATTGATGTGCAAAATTAATAAAATATATTGAGTAAAAAGAAAATCGAAGCTCAGGTTATTTCGATTTAACGTTAATTTAACATTTACGGTTCAATCTCCGACAGTTCGAGCCATCTCATTTCCTTCACGTCAAGTTCCTCCTTAACCTGCGGCAGGCGCCTGCTCTTCTCCGTCAGTTCTTCCACTGACAGGGTTCCGCTGCAAAGTTGTTCCTCCAATTGCTTTTGTTCCGTCTCCAACGCTGCTATCTCCTTTTCCAGCCGGGCGAACTCCATACGCTCCTTATACGACATCCTGCGCCGCTGCTCAGTCCTGTGTCGGTCCTTTGCCTGCGTGATTTTCTTCGCCACGTGTCCGTCTTCCTTACTATTCAGCGAACACCAGTCACGGTATTGGGTGTAGTTTCCCGGGAAGTCCTTTACCACGCCGTCGCCCTTGAACACAAGCAGATGGTCGACCACCTTGTCCATGAAATACCTGTCATGGCTTACGATTATGACGCAGCCGGGGAAATCGGCCAGATACTCCTCGAATATTTGCAGGGTCTGTATGTCAAGGTCGTTGGTCGGCTCGTCGAGGACAAGGAAGTTAGGGTTCCTCATCAGCACGGTGCACAGGTAAAGCTTGCGCTTCTCGCCGCCGCTCAGCTTGTAGACATAGTTGTGCTGCTGTTCGGGCGTGAACAGGAAATATTGCAGGAACTGCGACGCCGACATGTGCTTGCCTCCGCCCATGTCGATGTATTCGGCTACGTCGGTTATCACGTCGATTACCTTTTTCTGTTCGTCGAACGCCATGCCTTCCTGCGAGAAATAGCCGAACTTTACGGTTGTGCCGATGTCGAAACGTCCGGAGTCGGGCTTCTCCAGTCCGAGAAGCATCTTAACGAACGTTGACTTGCCCGTTCCGTTGTTGCCGACGATGCCCATCTTCTCGAACCTGGCGAAGTTGTAGTAAAAGTCGCGCAAGACGACCTTGTCGGGTGCCCATTGCTTGGATATGTACTGGCACTCGAAAATCTTGCTGCCTATGTAAACGTTCCGCGACTTAAGCCTTACCTGCCTTTCTTCAATCCGCTGCTTGGCAACTTTCTCCAGTTCGTAAAAAGCGTCTTCGCGGTATCTGGCCTTGTGCCCACGCGCCTGCGGCATGCGGCGCATCCAGTCGAGTTCCTTGCGGT
Organism: uncultured Prevotella sp.; assembly: GCA_944320675.1. Lineage (GTDB taxonomy): Bacteria > Bacteroidota > Bacteroidia > Bacteroidales > Bacteroidaceae > Prevotella. The sequence goes on along the minus strand of CALUIJ010000057.1, from coordinate 489 downwards.
ACAGATTGTTAGCCCGGGCAATTTCGGCACGGGTGTTGTCGATGCGCTCCTGCCGTTTTTCAAGGTAGAAGCTGTAATTGCCACGGTACGTGTAGACGGTCTTATCGTCGAGTTCCAATATCGTCGAGCAGACCCGGTCGAGGAAAAACCTATCGTGGGTCACCATCAGCAGGGTCTTGTTGCCTTTTGACAGGAAGCCTTCGAGCCATTCTATCATGTCCAAGTCAAGGTGGTTGGTCGGCTCGTCGAGGATGAACATGTCGGGGTCGGTTATCAGCACGTTGGCCAAGGCCACGCGCCTTTGCTGTCCGCCGCTAAGCGTACCCATCGTCTGCGACAGGTCGCTGATTTTCAGTTGGGTCAGTATTTGTTTGGCCTTAAGTATCTTTTCCTCGTTGCCGTCGTGGTTGAAGCATGCGTCGAGCACGGTGTCTTCGGGGTTGAACTTCGGCGACTGTTCAAGGTATCCGATGCGCAAATCGCGCCTGA
>CALUIJ010000056.1 GCA_944320675.1 uncultured Prevotella sp. | reverse complement strand
ATCTCGAGAACAAGCTGACCGTCGACGCGTCGGGCATAGACCGCTGGGTGAACGACGGAGGAGTGTACGACGGCGTTTACGGCAGCACCCTTCCGCGCAGCATAGCCAAGGGCGAGGTCATGAAGCTACATGTATTCGTCGACCATTCCATAATGGACGTGTTCGTCAACGACACTTGGGCGTTCTCCATGCGCCTGTTTCCCACCGATGCCGAGGCTAACGGCGTAGAGGCTTTCGCCGACGGAACGATCCGTGTAAACAAGCTCGAGGCGTGGAACCTCGACGAGAACCGGGACGGAACATCGTCGATCGCCACGGTGGAAACAGGCGGAAAGTTCGACGTTTCGGGTGAGGACGGCTCGATTGCTTACGTCAACACATACGAAAACGCCGTGCTCAACGTTTTTGACTTAGGGGGGAGGATGGTGGCTGCGCACCGCCTCGGTATCGGCACCGGCAAGGTGGCCGCCCACGGAAAGGGTGCTTATATAGTGAAACTTGTCACCCCTGCAAACTCATTAAGCAAGAAAATAATCGTAAAATAACGGAATCATGAAAACTAAAAACATTTTATACGCTTCGCTGCTCGGCGCTACGCTCGGCCTGCTGCCTATGGACGCAATGGCCGAATCCGCGTTGACGGTAGAGCATCTTGCCAACCAACAGAACATCATAGCCGTGACCGAGGCCAAGCACTATCTGCTCCTGCCTGTGCAGGACAACGCCCCCGAGGCCAAGGTAGGCATAATCAGCGGCAACACGCAGATAGGGGTATTGGCCAACATAAGGCTCGCCCGCGAGCGTGTTGACTATTACGTGCCCTTCAGCCTTGAAGGATTCGAGGGCAAGGACGTGAAAATAGACGTGCAGGGCATGCCCTCTGATGCCGTATGCTGGAAGGGGATGAAGCTCGCCGACACGTTCGACACGGCCAACAAGGAGAAATACCGCCCCGTTTACCACCACACCCCGGCCTACGGATGGATGAACGACCCTAACGGAATGTTCTACAAGGACGGCACGTACCATCTGTATTTCCAACACAACCCCTACGGCTCCGTGTGGGGCAACATGACTTGGGGACACTCTACTTCTACAGACTTGGTTCGCTGGACGTTCGAGGGCGACCCTATAATGGCCGACGCATGGGGCGCAGTGTTCAGCGGTTCGTCGGTAGTTGACAAGGACAATACGGCCGGCTTCGGCGCAGGAACAATCGTGTCTTTCTACACGGCGTGCAAGTCTACGCCGTGGGGCGACAACCAGATGCAGTGCATGGCATACAGCACTGACGGCGGAAAGACGTTCACGACGTATGCCGGCAATCCGATTTTGACCTCGACCGAGCGCGATTTCCGCGACCCGAAGGTGTTCTGGTACGCCCCCGACAAGCACTGGGTGATGACGCTCGCAGTAGGGCAGGAGATGCAGATATTCTCTTCAAAGAACCTTAAGGAGTGGAAATACGAGAGCAGTTTCGGCGCGAAGCAAGGAGCGCACGGCGGCGTTTGGGAGTGCCCGGACCTGGTAGAACTGCCCGTAGAGGGCACGAAAGAGAAGCGTTGGGTGCTTATCTGCAACATAAACCCGGGCGGACCGTTCGGCGGCAGCGCCACGCAATACTTCGTGGGGACGTTCGACGGCAGGAAGTTCACCAACCAGTTCCCGACGAAGACGAAGTGGATGGACTACGGCAAGGACCATTACGCCACGGTAACCTTCAGCAATGCGCCCGACGGACGCTGCATAGCCCTCGGCTGGATGAGCAATTGGCAGTATGCGGCCATAGTGCCGACGATGCAATACCGCTCGGCCAACACGATAGCGCGCGACCTGAGCCTTTACCGCCAGGACGGCGACCTGCTGCTGAAGAGCGCGCCGTCGCCCGAGATAGAGAGGGCGCGCACGGACAAGAAGGCCGTAAAGGCGTTCACGGTAGGCGATTCTTACGACATAGCTTCGTTGCTCGACGATAACGGCGGCGCTTACGAAATAGACCTGACCATTGAGAACCAGGGCGCGCAGAAGATCGTGATGACGCTCGCAAACGGCAAGGGCGAGAGCCTTTACATGTATTACGACACGGCCGCCAAGGAGTTCGTAATGGACCGCAGCCGCAGCGGCGAGACCGGCTTCAGCCGCGATTTCCCGGCTATGACGGTGGCTCCGGTTGCCGATACCGACGAGATTAACCTCCGCCTGTTCGTCGACCGTTCGAGCGTTGAGGCTTTCGGCGACGGCGGCAAGTTCGTCATGACCAACCTCGTGTTCCCCTCCGAACCGTATAACAAGATGAAGTTTGAGTCGGTACGCGGCAGTTTCAAGGTGAAAAAAATGAATGTTTATAAGTTGGGAATTTAGAGAATTTAAAGAAGTTATAGAAGTTAAATCCAAATGTCTTGTTGGTTTAGCCTATAATTGTAAATGCTTCAACTCCTTAAAAAGCAGCAATGCATACGGCTTTGACTTCTAAGCGACCGTAGTGAGCGATAACTTCTTTAATTTCTTTAACTCCTTAAAAATAAGAAAACAATGAACAACAAGACTAATTATATGAAATTGGTGCCCGTGATGCTGTGCTTCTTCGCTATGGGTTTCGTCGACCTTGTGGGCATCGCCTCAAACTACGTGAAGGAAGATCTCGGGCTCGACGACGCCGTGGCCAACGTCTTTCCGTCAATGGTGT
>CALUIJ010000055.1 GCA_944320675.1 uncultured Prevotella sp. | reverse complement strand
TCGGCGACGACGAGCACGGATGGGACGACAACGGCGTGTTCAACTTCGAGGGCGGATGCTACGCCAAGGTTATCAACCTCGACAAGGAGAGCGAGCCCGACATCTACAACGCCATCAAGCGCGACGCACTGCTTGAGAACGTAACCGTTGACGCTAACGGCAAGATAGACTTCAACGACAAGAGCACGACCGAGAACACCCGTGTTTCTTACCCGATCTACCACATCAACAACATCGTTAAGCCCATCAGCCACGCTCCGGCCGCAAAGCAGGTGATCTTCCTCTCGGCCGACGCATTCGGAGTGCTTCCTCCCGTGTCGATCCTCGACCCCGAGCAGACTAAGTACTACTTCCTCTCAGGCTTCACGGCCAAGCTCGCCGGAACAGAGCGCGGCATCACCGAGCCTACTCCTACTTTCTCTGCTTGCTTCGGCCAGGCATTCCTCGAGCTGCATCCTACGAAGTACGCCGAGGAGCTGGTTAAGAAGATGGAGAAGAGCGGCGCCAAGGCTTACCTGGTGAACACCGGCTGGAACGGCACGGGCAAGCGCATCTCGATCCGCGACACCCGCGGCATCATCGACGCCATCCTGAACCACTCTATCGACGCAGCACCGACGAAGACGATTCCTTACTTCAACTTCGTTGTTCCTACGCAGCTTGAGGGCGTTGACCCCAACATCCTCGACCCGCGCGACACTTACGCCGACGCAGCTCAGTGGGAGGAGAAGGCCAAGGACCTCGCAGGCCGCTTCATCAAGAACTTCAAGAAGTATGAGAGCAACGAGGCCGGCAAGGCTCTCGTGGCAGCAGGACCGAAACTCTAATGCCGGATTCTTTCCTAACTTGACAAGTTAGCATTTCGACTCTATAATGTCTATAACATCCCTGGTTTCAGGCAAACTCCCGGAACCGGGGATGTTTCGCTTTTTTAAGCATTTTAGTTATTAACCTTATTAACCGTTGTTATGATGAAAACAAACGCATTTATCGCTTTCTTCGCGGCTTTGGCGGCCGTACTCGCATGTTCGGCCGATACGTGCCGCGCGCAGACCGTTCCGGTGTTTACGGGCAGGTGGTATTCGCCCGACATCTACCTCGACATAGACTTCCACGGCAAGAGCATAACCGACCTTAACTCGATGGACGGCGACCCGTGCCCGGGCATGATACGCATGCGCAGGGGGCGCGGCTCGGGCGACTATTCGATAAGCACCGCCGTTGTTTCGGGCGGTGAGGCCGTGGCTTCGGCCTACGTATGGGACGCCAACGTGGGCATAAACTTCAAGCTGCTGTCCGACGGCTCGATGAGGATGGATTGCCTTAACTTCAAGTACCTGTCTGCCGACGGCGACGAAACGTCGCTACCGTCGCCGGTGACGCTGCTCAGGGCCGAGCCTTTCTCGGGCGAATGGAGGCTTAAGGGCGGCGACGGCAAGCTGACGCTCAACCTTTATTACCCCGACGTGTTCAACAGCGAGGACGGGCAGTATTACTACGGCTTGGTGTACGTGGCCTTCGGCAACGGCGCGCGCGTAGACCTTTGCACGGTAACCGGATGCAAGGTTGACGGCAACCGGGCGGAAATATCTTTCACGGGCGGGCGCGACGGTAATAAGTATAAGGCCGTGTTGGCGTTCGACCCCGCCGCAAAGCTCATTAGGTTGGAAGGTGTGGCGAGGGCTGACGGCGGTGAGGGCGGCGACTGCCTTGTTGCCGACGGAATGGTTTTCGCCCGTTGACCGCCTGACGGGCGTTGATGTATGTCAAATAATCAACGTTTTTGCGCAAAAAACACAGTAAAAACGTTGTTCCGTTCGGCATAAACCGCTATCTTTGCGCTCGTGTTCGTGAGAATGCTTTTTCATAGGTTAGTAGTTTGATAGATTTTAAGGTAAAGATTATGTTATTAGATTTTGAAACAACAACTATGCTGGCGTTGGCTTTTGTAATGTTTTTTTGAATCGTATCATCACAGCTGTTGACACCAACATACGTTAAAGCAAGTTTCTAAAGGCAGGCATGAGCGATTCACCCCTGCCTTTTTTCGTGCGCTATAATTAAGAAAGGCGGATTTTCATAATACAACAATCTTATCCTCATACAACCTTATAACCTTAAAACCGCATAACCCTAAACCCCCATAACCCTACAACCTTAAAACCGTTTAAAAATATTATTATTGTCTATAAAAAAGTCCAATTTCCAAGTATTTTAGACAATAAAGGCTTTGAAAGGCGTTATATTTAAGGAATTCTGATTAAATTTGCAGCTAAAAACATAATTGTGGAAAGAATGAAAAGGATTGTCAGACCTTTTGTCATATTGTTCTCATCAATGCTCCTTATGGCTTCGTGCCTGGGCGACGACACGGGCTATGACGACTTAGTTTATTACAGCGACACGGCGATAGCATCTTTTTCACTCGGGACGTTGAACCGTACGATGTGGACAAAGTCGTCGGAGGGCGAGGACAGCTCGTACGTGGCCGACCTCGACGCAAGCGGATACAAGTTTTACATAGACCAGCTTAAGCGTGAGATATACAATCCCGACTCGCTCCCCGTCGGCACCGACGTAGCCCACGTAATCTGCAACGTGAGCGGAAAGAACGGCGGTACGGTGATCGTGGTCCACAAGGACGTAGAGGGCGAGGACTCGTTGGCGTATTTCGTCAGCACCGATTCCATTGACTTCACCGAGCCGCGCGAGTTCCGCGTCTACGCCAACGACGGCAGCGCTTACCGCTCTTACAAGGTAAGCGTGAACGTACACAAGGAGAACCCCGACTCGTTCAACTGGCATAAGGCTCCCGTGTTCAAGGAGTTCGAGTCGCTATCGTATATGAGGGCGGTGGCGCTTGACGGCCGCCTGCTCGTGTTCGGCGAACAGGGCGGGGCCACGTCGGTTTATTCGGCGTCGCTTCCCGAGTGCAACGACTGGGCCAAGCTTGACGCCGACATGCAGCTTGACGCCGGCGCGGCCCGTAACGCCATAGTGAGGGGCGGCGTTGTCTATACGCTTAGCGGCGGCAACCTCGTCAGCTCGGCCGACGGTGCTTCGTGGGCGGTGGCCGGCACGGCTCCTGCCGGCAGGCTGCTTGGCGCCGGGCGCGTCAGGATGTACGGCACCGACGGGTCGGGCCGCATCGTGTCTTCGGCCGACGGCGTTGCGTGGGCCGCAGAGTCCATGGTGGGCGGCGGCGACATGCTGCCGTCCGACGACGTGTCGCTCGCTTGCATGCCGTTTGACACCGACGGCGACGCCGAAAACATTATCGTGGCCGGCAACCGCGGCATAGCCGCTTATCCTGAAGACTCGGTGGCCATGGTATGGAATAAGTTGGAAGAGTATTCGGCCGGTTCGCAGGCCCATTCATGGATGTTCTGCGGCGAGGACAACGGGTGCAGGCTGCCGCGCCTGTCGGGGCTTGTCATGGCCGCTTACGACGACGTGCTTGTGGCCCTTGGCGGCCGCGGCATAGGCGGGAGCACGGCCGAGGCCTTCTCGCAAGTGTACGTCAGCTGGGACAACGGGCTGACATGGCACGCCGACGGCAGCTATTATCTGCCCGAAGGCTTCACCAACGGCGGCAGCGGGACGTTCGCCGCAGCCGTCGACGCCGACGATTACCTGTGGGTGGTCTGCGGCGGCACGGGCGACGTATGGCGCGGACGGCTCAACCGCCTCGGTTGGGACGAGGGCCGTACTTCGTTCACCGAATGATACTCGACATATAGAAAACCACGTCTTTGCGCATGAGGATATACCTTCTTGTCATCGCTTTCATGTCCGTCTCGCTTGGCTGCAAGGCCCAGGACGAGTACGAGTACCGGATGGAAATCGGCGTAGGCGCGGGCTTGGTGAGCTACGAGGGCGACTTCAACGGCAGCATACTGAAAAACATGCAGCCGTCGGCGTCGTTCATATTGCGCAGGGTGCTCAATCCTTACATGGCCCTGAAGCTCGACTACTCCTACGGCACGCTGAAGGGAAACTCGGCCGACGCTGAGACATGGTATCCCGGCTTGGCCGACGCCCCCATGGAGTTCAGCAACACGCTGATGGACCTGGGACTGTCGTTCGAGTATAATTTCTGGCCGTACGGCACGGGGCGCGAATACCGCGGGGCCAAGCGGCTGACGCCGTTCGTGTTCCTCGGCTTAGGCGGAACGTATGTCAAGGCCGGCGGCGGGAGCGTCTTCACGGCCAACGTACCGATAGGCTTGGGAGTGAAATATAAAATAGGCAAAAGGCTGAATCTCGGTTTGGAGTGGGCCGCCCATTTCTCCTTGGGCGACAAGCTCGACGGCGTGGAAGACCCTTACGGCATAGAAAGCAAGGGCCTGTTCAAGAACACCGACTGCTACTCGATGCTGAAGCTCACCCTGACTTACAGCTTTATGGCAAAATGTAAAATATGCAATAAGGATGACTGAAACTAAAATCGACATGAACCGCATACCGCGGCACATCGCCATAATCATGGACGGCAACGGCCGTTGGGCGACCGAAAGGGGCAAGCAACGCAGCTACGGCCACCAGGCCGGGGTTGACACCGTGCGCAAGATTACGTCAGAGTGTACGAGGCTCGGTGTGAAGTTCCTTACGTTATATACGTTCTCGACTGAAAACTGGAGCCGCCCCGCCGACGAGGTGGCGGCGCTGATGGGCCTCGTGCTCAGCTCGCTCGAGGACGAGATATTCATGAAGAACAACGTGCGCTTCCGCGTCATAGGCGACATGGGCCGCCTGCCGGGAGCCGTAAGGGACAAGTTGCAGGAAACGATGGACCACACCATGGGCAACACCGCGATGACGATGGTCGTGGCCCTCAGTTATTCGTCGAAGTGGGAGATCACGAAGGCCGTCAAGGAGATAGCCGCCGACGTTAAGGACGGCAGGATAGGCGTGGACGATATAGACGAGGACATGGTGTCGTCGCGGCTGCAGACCAACTTCATGCCCGACCCAGAGCTGCTCATCCGCACCGGCGGCGAGCTGCGCATATCAAACTACCTGCTTTGGCAGATTGCTTATTCCGAACTTTATTTCTGCGACACTTACTGGCCCGACTTCGACGAGGAGTGTCTCCACAAGGCCATCGCCAGCTACCAGAACAGGCAGAGGCGTTTCGGCAAGACCGAGGCCCAGGTTGAAAACAACGATTAACATCAAGACAACTTTACAGACAAGATGAACAAGGTAAAAGGATGCGTCATGCTGTTGGCCGTCATGCTGTCCGGCATCGGCGCGGCAGCGCAGGAGAAGATCGTCAATCCTGACATCTCATACGCCGGCACGCCGCGCACCTGCTATATAGCGGGCATGGCGGTGTCGGGCGTCGAGGGATACGAGGACTACATGCTTACGGGCATTTCGGGCCTGTCGATAGGGCAGAAGATACAAGTGCCGGGCTCCGAGATTTCGGACGCCGTAAAGAGATACTGGCGGCACGGGCTTTTCTCCAAGGCGCAGATCGCCGCCGACTCGATAGTAGGCGACAGCATCTACCTGCATTTTTACCTTGCGTTGCGTCCGCGTGTGTCGACCATCAACTACGAGGGCGTGAAGAAGTCGGAGAAGGAAGACCTCGAAGCTAAGCTCGGCCTGCTGAAGGGCAGCCAGATAACCCCCAACATGATCGACCGCGCCAAGCTGCTGGCCAAGAACTACTTCGACGACAAGGGATATAAGAACGCCGAGGTGAACATTATGCAGCGCGACGACGTGGCCAACAAGAACCAGGTGATCCTCGACATCATCATCGACAAGAAGGAGAAGATGAAGGTGCGCCGGATAATACTCGTGGGCAACGAGCAGCTCGACGACAAGAAGATCAAGGGCGGGCTTTTCAAGAAGGGCGCGTTCAAGAAACTGCACGAGGCCGGCAAGCTGTCGTCGTTCCTTAAGTCGAAGAAATACACGCCCGAGCGTTACGAGGAGGACAAGAAGAACCTGCTCGACAAGTATAACGAACTGGGCTACCGCGACGCCGTAATCGTGCGCGACAGCGTATGGAACGTCGACGACAAGCACGTCAACATACTTATAGAGGTCGACGAGGGTAAGAAATACTACATCCGCAACATAACGTGGGTGGGCAACACCGTGTTCACCACAGACTACCTGTCGGCCGTGCTCGGCATGAAGGGCGGCGACGTGTACAACCAGACGCTGATGAACAAGCGCCTGAGCGAGGACGAGGACGCCGTGGGCAACCTGTACTGGAACCGCGGATACCTGTTCTACAACCTCCAGCCTACCGAGGTGAACATCGTGGGCGACTCTATTGACCTCGAGATGCGCATAGTCGAAGGCACGCAGGCGCACATCAGCCACGTGCGCATCAACGGCAACACGGGCGTCTACGAGAACGTGGTGCGCCGCGAGCTCAGGACCAAGCCGGGCGACCTCTTCTCCAAGGAGGCCCTCATGCGTACCATGCGCGAGCTTGCGTCGATGGGCCACTTCGACCCCGAGCAGATAAACCCCGACGTGCAGCCTAACTACGAGGAGGGCACGGTCGACATCGACTGGGACCTCGTGCAGAAGTCGAACGACCAGGTGGAGTTCTCGCTCGGCTGGGGGCAGACCGGCGTCATAGGCCGTATCGGCATAAAGCTCAACAACTTCTCGATAGCCAACCTTTTCAACAAGAACAAGGAGCACCGCGGCATCATACCGACCGGCGACGGCGAGGTGATGTCTATCGGCGCGCAGACCAACGGTACTTACTACCAGTCGTACAACGTCTCTTACTCTACCAACTGGCTCGGAGGCAAGCGCCCGATACAGTTCTCGGTCGGCGCCTACTTCTCGAAGCAGACCGACGTGTCGAGCAACTACTACAACCAAGGCTGGTTGAACAATTATTATAATTACTACTACGGTTACGGCAACACGTACAACAATTATTACGAGAACTACTACGACCCCGACACTTACGTAAAGCTCATCGGCGTATCGCTCGGCTGGGGCAAGCGCCTGCGCTGGCCCGACGACTATTTCCAGCTCTCGCTGCAGCTGGCCTACCAGCGCTACATGCTGAGGAATTGGCGTTACTTCCTCGTCACCAACGGTAACTGCAACAACCTCAACCTCAGCCTGTCGCTCTCGCGCGTGTCTACCGACAACCAGCTTTACCCGCGCCGCGGCTCCGAGTTCATGGCCTCGATCACCGTCACGCCGCCTTGGTCGCTCTGGGACGGCAAGGACTACAAGGCCCTTTCCGACATTTACAACTACGAGGCGGCCAACGGCCAGTCGGGCTCTGAGAGGGCCACGGCGGCGCAGCGCGAGAAATACCGCTGGGTGGAGTATTACAAGTGGAAGTTCCGCGCCAAAACTTACACCGCGCTCTCCAGCGGTCAGAAGTGCTTCGTGCTCATGACACGTGTCGAGTTCGGCATACTCGGCGCTTACAACAAGTATAAGAAGTCGCCTTTCGAGACATACTACATGGGCGGCGACGGCATGAGCGGATATTCTACCGGCTACGCCGAGGAGACCATCGGTCTGCGCGGATACGACAACGGAAGCCTCACGCCTTACGGGGCCGAGGGCTACGCCTACGACCGCTTCACGCTCGAGCTGCGCTATCCGTTCCTGCTCGGCAACACCACCATCTATGGGCTCGGCTTCCTCGAGGCGGGCAACGCCTGGAACGACACCAAGAAGTTCAACCCCTTCGACATGAAGCGTTCGGCCGGCATCGGCGTGCGCATCTTCCTCCCCATGGTCGGCCTCATGGGTATCGATTGGGCCTACGGTTTCGACACCGTGTTCGGGCAGAAGGGCGGCAGCCAGTTCCACTTCATCCTCGGACAAGAGTTCTAAGGAGTGAAGAGTTAAGAATTAAGAGTTAAGAATTAAGAGTTAAGAACCGAGGGCCGGCCGGCCTGATTAAAAAGAACATACTTATGAGAAAGATCATCATTGCAGCCGTGCTGGCCTTGACGGCCTTGACGGCAGACGCGCAGAAGTTCGCGCTTATCGACATGGAATACATCCTGAAGAACATCCCCGCCTACGAGCGCGCCGACGAGCAGCTCAACCAGGTGGCCAAGAAGTGGCAGGCCGAGGTCGACGCCCTCAACACCGAGGCGGCCACGCTCTACAAGAACTACCAGAACGAGGTGGTGTTCCTCTCGCAGGAGCAGAAGCAGGCACGCCAGCAGGCCATAAACGACAAGGAGAAGGAGGCGGCCGAACTGAAGCGCAAGTACTTCGGCCCCGACGGCGAACTGTTCAAGAAGCGCACGAGCCTCATGACGCCCATCCAGGAGGAGATATACAACGCCGTGAAGGACATCTGCGACCTGCGCGGGTATTCGCTCGTGCTCGACCGCGCCTCCGACGCCGGCATAATATTCGCGTCGCCGAAGGCCGACATCAGCAACGAAGTGTTGTCAAAGTTGGGCTATACTAACTGAAAATACCCCTTTTAACGTATAAAAACCACATCTTTCACGTATGAAAGACATATAATGTGGTAATTTTGCCTTATCTTTGCAAGCAGAAAAATTAACAAAAACAATAGCGATTAAAAAGAACGATGAAAAAATTAGTTTTAATGTTACTCTTGTTTGCGCCCCTGTCGCTTATGGCGCAGACGGCCACGCCTAAGTTCGGCCACGTCAACGCGCAGGCCATCATGGAAAGCCTGCCCGACTTCATCAAGGCGCGCGGCGAGCTTGAAGCGCAGTCAAAGCAGTATGAGAACGACATGAAGGCCATGCAGGACGAAATCCAGCGCAAGTCGGACGAGTATGAGAAGAACCGCAGCACGATGAACGAGACGTCGCGCACCGAGGCCGAGACCGCCCTCAACCAGCTCATGCAGAAATACCAGCAGGCCTTCCAGGACAACCAGCAGGCCCTCCAGAAGGCGCAGCAGGAGAAGCTGCAGCCCATCATGAACAATATAATGACGGCCATCAAGACCGTGGGCAAGAACGGCGGATACGTCTACATCATGGACGTGTCGGGCGGCATACCCTACATCAGCGACACGCTGAGCAAGGACGTTACCGAAGACGTAAAGGCTGAAATGAACAAGGCTAAATAAGACTGGCAAGCCTCTTGCCCACAAGGGCCGGGAGCCGGAAACGGGGAGCCAAGGCAGTTAAAGACCGAGCGTCCTTGCCGCATGACGGCATGCGGGGCGCGTGCGTCTTTAGCATCCTTGGCTCCCGTGTTTTTACAGCCCGGCTTATCCTTTCAACAAGCACACACACTTTTTTGACTAACGGAACAATGAACAACCACCCAATGCCAATCCCCGCCGGGCCGTCGGGCCTTGCGGCCAAGCTCGCGCTGAAGGCCGCCGTGTTGGTCGTGGCCCTGATGTGGGCCTTGCCGTCAGGCGCCCAGTCGGCCTTCAAGTTCGGTTACCTCAGTTACGAAGAGGCCATACGGTCGATGCCCGACTATCCCGTAGTAAGGCAGAACCTCGACACGCTGCGCAGGCAGTACGAGGACGAGATAAGACGCTCGGAGGAAGAGTTCAACGAGAAGTATGAAGCCTTTCTCGACGTGCAGGGCGAACTGGCCGGCCCCATCCTCAGGAAGCGCCAGGCCGAGCTGCAGGACCTGCTCGCCAAGAGCGTAGAGTTCAGGAACGAGGCGCGCCGGCTGCTGCGCCAGGCGCGCGGCGACATGTACGCCCCGCTTGAGAAGAAGCTCGCCGACCTCCTTGCCGCCATAGGCAAGCGCCACGGCTACGCCTTCATCCTCAACACCGACGGCGACGCGCTGCCCTACGTCGACCCCGCCTGCGGCGAGGACATCACCGACATAGTGAAGGGAGCCATAGCCGCGAGCGCGGCCAAGCACGCCCCTAAGCCCGAAGGGCAGGAGGACGGCGTGGAAGACGACGACGCGCTCGAATTATTGGAATAGGAACCGGTTTTGAGGTTATGCGGTTTTGAGGTTATGCGGTTATACGGTCTTTAGGTTATACCGTAAAAACCGCATGACCGCAAGACCCCATAACTCCGTTAATTTGATACCCACCCCCCTAATTCTTCACTCTTCACTTTTCACTCTTCACTCCCATTAGTTATGTGTAATTCAGATTCAGGCCCCATAGGGGTGTTCGATTCAGGCTACGGCGGACTGACAATCCTCCACCAAATGCGCAGCCTGCTTCCCATGTACGACTACCTGTACCTCGGCGACAATGCACGCGCGCCTTACGGGCCGCGCTCGTTCGACGTGGTTTACCAGTTCACGCGCGAAGCCGTCGTAAAGCTCTTCTCGCTCGGCTGCCGCCTCGTGATACTGGCCTGCAACACGGCCTCGGCCAAGGCCCTGCGCACCATCCAGCAGAACGACCTGCCGCGGCTCGACCCCTCGCGCCGCGTGCTCGGCGTGATAAGGCCGACGGCCGAATGCATCGGCGGCATGACGCAGACGCGCCACGTAGGCATACTCGCCACCGAGGGCACGATAAAGAGTGGGAGCTACGTGCTCGAGATAAACAAGCTCTATCCCGACATCAAGGTCACGGGCGTGGCCTGCCCGCTGTGGGTGCCGCTCATCGAGAACAACGAGTACGACACGCCCGGCGCCGACTATTTCGTAAAGAAGCGCGTCGACACGCTTATGCGCCTCGACCCCGCTATCGACGCCGTAATCCTCGGGTGCACGCATTACCCCCTGCTGCTCGACAAGATACTGAAGTACGTGCCGCGCGGCGTCAGGATAATCCCCCAGGGCGAGTACGTGGCCGGGAGCCTGAAGGACTATCTCGCGCGCCATCCCGAGATCGACGGCCGCTGCACCAAGCACGGCACGTGCCGTTACCTTACAACCGAGAACAAGGACAAGTTCGGCGAGTCGGCGCGGATATTCATGCACGAACCCGTCGAAGCGGAGACGATAACCCTACCATAACGCCAGTTCGACGTAATGAATATTCATATTCCATAAAAAGTATCGTTGTTGTATTGTATTTAAGAAGTCTGTGGCATTCTTACACTTTAGAATGATTTCATTTTCTAATTTATTATACCGAACTGACGTTAAAACAAGCATTTCTTCAGGCATTACGTTCTAATGACCGATTTGGGATAAAAAGGTTGGAGCCGTAAGCGCGGGCTGTCGCGCTGCGGCTCCTTTTCCGTAGCGTCCGGCCGGAGGCAACCTTTCACGATGCGTAAGCTTGCCTTTCACCGTCCGATTCCTTGCCTTCCATAGTCCGTTTTCTTGTCTTTCATACGTAAACTCCCACAACCGTATGACCACGCAACCTTATAACCGTACGTCAGTTCGGTATAAGAAGAATGTAATCATTTTAAAAACAAATGGCACCATCCTAAACCGTAAGAAGTCTGTGGCATACCGTCATTGCCTTAACGGCGATTTTCAATTCCGGGCTTAGACCCGGAATCCAGAAAACACCCTCTTGCCAACACAATTTGGCTGCATACATTGGATTCCGGGTCTAAGCCCGGAATGACAGAATGTCACCGACTTCTTACAGTTTAGAATGGATTCTCCTTTTTCTTATACCGAACTGACGTTATAACCGTAAAACCCCATAACCTTATGACCGTACCCCACCATAACCTTATTACCGTATGCCCCGCAACCTTATGACCGTAAAACCCCATAACCCCATACTCCAACAACCGCCCATACGATGAATGTAAAATTACAATTATTAATATTTGTCTTTGTATTTATAAAATCATTCGATAAATATTTGCTTTTTAATTAAAAATTGATTAATTTTGCGTCCGTTATCCAACGGCGTACGGATTTCGTCGCCGTTTTTGTCGAATTTAAAGATTTAGTATTATGAAGAAGTTGTTACTCTCTGCGGCTTTCGTGCTGCTCTCGTTCAGTGTCCAAGCCCAAGGTTTGAAGAGTTGGTTGCCGGCGTTCGACGGAGGCCCGGTCAAGGGTCTTAAGGCCGGTTCCGGCATGAAGCGCGTCGGTGCTGACGCCCTTAAGAAGAACGCCGCGGCCCGTGCGGCGGCCACGGCCCCCGAGGGCGAGAAGCGCGAGTTCCTCGTGATGAACTCTGAGCCGGTAAGCGGGCTTCAGGACCAGAACGGCAACGACGTGCTTTACCCGAGGGAAGGAAGCAGGAGCTTATCTTCGCCGACGGCGGCAAGGTGTACGTGCCCAACATGTTCCTTACGTCGGTGCTCGACCCGAGCTGGCTCGAGGGCAGTATTGACGGTGACGGCAACATCGTGATCGAGCCGAACCAGGTGGTGGGCACTTACTCCGAGCCCGAGCTTGGCATGTCGAACGACTTCATCGTCAGCCTTGTCGACACTTCCACCGGCGAGTACCAGCCCGGCAGCGGGCCCATAACGCTATTTTTCGACGACGGTGCCTATTGCCTGCCCGAAGACCAGTTCCTCGGCGTGTTCAGGGTCGACGAGATGCCTTTCCTGCCGTTCCCCATATACACGCTTTACACGTCGCTGTGCAACCTGGCCTACGGCGAGTTGTCGACGCTGGGCGAGCCCGTGAAGTATGACTACTTCTACGACGAGATGTATCCGTCGCCGGCCGCCGGGCGGAAGGGCACGGTAGAGGTCTATTCGCAAGACGGCTTGTACGTGTCGACGAGCCTGCTGCCGGCTTATCCCGACGCGATGATGATGCTTGAGGACATCGGTACGGGCAGCCTGACGCTCTACGCCACGACCGTGGTCGACGACGACGCCCTCGTCAGCGGCTTTGCGCCGTCCGGGCAGGAGGGTTATTATAGCGTCGTCCCGTTTGTCGATTTCGTTTACAATCCGGCCGACGGCTCTTACAAGGTGCCCGCCGAATATATGCTGGGCGACTTCTTCGTCGACCCGCTTGAGGGCACGGGCAACTTCAGCTGCATGTACTCCAACCTGTCGCTCGTGCCGGCCACGTCCACGGCCATAGGCCACGCCGGCGTTAAGGACGGCGCCGGGGTGGTGTCGACCGAGTATTACGACCTGTCGGGCCGCCGCACTGACGGGGCCGCCAAGGGCGTAGGCATAAAGGTTGAGAAGTATGCCGACGGCACGAGCAAGGCCGTGAAGGTGTTGAGGTAAGTCCGACGCCGTGCCAAGGCGCGTCTTGTTTAGTTTCGGAATAAGGATAAGGAAGTTTTTTCGGAATCCGGACATCCGGCAAGGGTCGTATCATTACTCGGAAACCGAGTTTGATACGACCCTTTTTAACCCAAACCGGCTATAAGGCGTATGTCTTATCTTACGCTTACTTTCACTGACTGTCCGCCCGCCTTCAGGACGACAGCCCCCTTTTCGCCGCGTGTGTCGAGGCGCGCTTGTCCGCCGTAGGCCTTAGCCGTGTCGAGCATGCAGCCCTGCAGGCTGTAGAGCGTGGCGGTCTCGCCGTCGGCCAGTCCGCTTACGGTCAGCGTGCGCCCGTCGGTGGTTACGAGCAGTGCGCGGCGCGCCTCGGTAGCGGCGATGGCCGTCGGGTCGAGCGAGCCGCCCGTGAAGTAGAGCGTGGCCGTGGCGGCGTCGCTGTTGGCGTATCCCTCGGCCGATGCGTACACGCTTATGCCGTAGGCGGCCGCCAGCGTTACGGCGCCCGTCTCGGTGTAGGCCTCGGCCGTGGCGTCGTTGGCGGTTATGGTGTAGTGGTAACGCACGCCCTCGGTCAGGCTCGTGAACGTCAGCCGGCCGTCACGGTAGTCAATCTCGGGCGTGGCGCATTTCTCTATGGTCACGGGCTTGCCGTCCTCGATGATGTACTTGAACCGGTTCCACGGCTCCTCGGCCTTGTATGCGTCGGCCGTGCCCTCGGGTACGTGCAGGGCGGCCTCGGAGAAGATGCCGTCGAAGCAATCTTCGTCAGTTTCAACGTCGTCGGGGCTGTTCCAATTGCAGTAAATGTTTGTGAGATTGAAGCAATCCTTGAAGCAAAAGCCTCCTAAGCGTTCGATGCTTTCAGGGAATACGATCGTTTCGAGGCTTGTGCATTTGTTGAAACAACCTCCGCTTAAGGTTTTGATGCCGTCGGGTAAGGTTATCGACTTAAGTTTTTCGCAATAACTAAAGCAAGAGCCTCCCAATGTCGCCAGAGAGTTGGACAGGATTACCGATTCAAGGCTTGTGCATAGGTAGAAACATTGTAAATCAACCGTTGTTACGCTGTTAGGCAATGTGATGGATTTAAGGCTTTCGCATTTTTCGAAACATGAATTTCCGAGCGTGGTCAGGCTGTTTGGAAACGACACCTTTGTCAGTTTTTTGCAGCCGCTAAAACATTGTGTCTCCAGCACTTTAACTCCGTATGGTATGGTTATGGATTCCAAGTCGTCGCATCCTTCAAAACAGCAATATTGTATTTCAGTAAGTTTGCTTGGAAGTTTTATCGATTTCAGACCGTAGCATGCGTAGAATCCGTACCCGCCTATTGAGGTTACACCGTCGGGAATCTCTAAGGTGTCGAGGCTGGCGCATTTTGCCATGCAGTATTCGCCGAGCGAGGTGATCGTCTCCGGTAACGTGAGTTCTTTAAGACTTGTACATTCATGAAAGAAGTTGTCGCCCAGTGATGTTATGCCATCGGGCAATTTTATTGACGTCATGTTGCCGCACCCTGAAAAACATGAATTTCCCATTTCCGTTACGCTGTTGGGCAGCGTAACGCTCGTTATGCCCTCTTGCCCGGCGAACGCTTCGTCGACGAGCTTTACCACCGAGTATGTCTCCCCGCCGTAGCGTACGGTCTCCGGTATGACGATGTCGCCCTCTAATTGTCCGGTCTGCGCCATGACGGTGGCCTCGCCGTCTAATAGGAAATACTTCACTCCGTCTACCGTCGCCGTGGTCTGCGCCGTGACGGCCGGCGGCATCATCATGCATGCCGCGATGATTGTCGTCAATGTCTTGTTCATAGGTGGTGTGATTTAAAGGGTTGTGTTAATATTAAAAAAAAACAGGGTCGCGGTTGATGCCGCGCCCCTGCTTGCAATCTTCAATGCTTGAAGCGGCCTTGTGCGCCGGATGTCGCCGTCAGGCGCACAAGGGGCCGCTTCTTTTATCAAAGCTTGATGTCAAATGAATTTTCAGTTGATTGCGTCGTTCAGCTCGGCTCCCGGCTTGAACTTTACGACCTTCTTCGCCGCGATCTGTATCTTCTCCTTCGTGGCGGGGTTGATGCCTTCGCGGGCGGGGCGCTCGTTCACGCTGAACGTGCCGAAGCCTACGAGCGAGATCTTGTCGCCTGCTACGAGAGCGTCTTTAATTGCTGCAACGGTAGCGTCGAGAGCCTTCTTCGCGTCGGCTTTCTGCAGTCCCGAGCCGGTAGCTATTTTTTCGATGAGTTCTGTCTTGTTCATAATCAGTAAGTTTAAAATATTAATGTTTAATAGAGTTTCGGCGCATTTTCCTCGCAAATATAGCCTATTCATTTCATTCGCCAAACAAAAACATGAAAAAAGTGAGGAATTTAATGAAAAAAAGTTGGTTAACATGCGATTGTATGCTTAATGACAGATATTTTTCGTACTTTTGCCGAGGTTTATCCAAAATACGAAAATAGTCCGCATTATGTTCAGAATCCCTACGATAACAAAGAATTTGCTGATTATCAACGTCTTGATGTTCCTCGCCGCATGGGTGTTCGGCCGTCAGGGCGTCGACCTCAACAGCCTGCTCGGACTGCACTTCTTCCTTGCGTCCGACTTCAACATCTTCCAGCTGTTCACCTACATGTTCATGCACGCCAACTTCACGCACATCCTGTTCAACATGTTCACGCTGTGGATGTTCGGCTGCGTGGTCGAGAGCGTGTGGGGCCCGAGGAAATACCTATTTTATTATATAGCCTGCGGCGTGGGCGCCGGACTGATACAGATGGTGGCCCAGTTCGGCGAGTTCTACTTCCTCGCCAGCGACCAGATACCCGGTTTCGGCATGGGCGACGTCATGGAGGTGGCGCGCAACAGCCAGCCCGTGCTCAACATGATGACCACCGTCGGCGCCTCGGGCGCCATTTACGGCATACTGCTTGCCTTCGGCATGCTCTTCCCCGAGCAGCGCATGTTCATTTTCCCGCTGCCCGTGCCGATAAAGGCCAAGTGGTTCGTGTGCATCTTCGCCGTGATAGAGCTGCTGTCGGCCCTCGGCACGAGCGGCAGCAACGTGGCCCACTTCGCCCACCTCGGCGGCATGCTCTTCGGCTATATCATGATACGCTACTGGCGCAACCATCCCGGCGGAGGCTACGGCGGCTACGGCCGCTCGCGCGGGCAGCAGTTCTTCGACCGCATGAAGGACAACTGGGAGCGCCGCTCGCACCGCCGCGCCGACGACGCGCGGAGCGGCGGCACGAGGCGCGAGTCTGACTGGGACTACAACGCCCGCCGCAAGGCCGAGCAGGACGAGATAGACCGCATACTCGACAAGGTGCGCCGCAGCGGCTACGACAGCCTTACCGAGGAGGAGAAGCGCAAGCTCTTCGACGGCGGCAAGTAACGGGCTTGCCGCCCTCACGGGGCCGGTCGGCCCGCGGGGCTCCTCGTAAGCTTCAGTTTTATTGTTTTCCCATGCTCAGTAAACTTAAGGACATAACGCTGCGGATTGTGGCATGCGCCAACGCCGTCACCGTGGCATTGATGCTGCTCTGCGGCTTCTCCGACCGTCTCAACCCGGTCGGCCATCCGCTGTTGGCCAACGCCGGGCTGGCCTTCCCCCTGTTCCTGTTTGCCAACTTCTGCTTCCTCGTGTTCTTCCTCGTGTTCAGGAAGAAGTACGCCCTTGTCTCGATAGCGGGCTTCGTGGCCGGCTACCAGCCCGTCAGGACCTATTGCCCGTTCAACATCGTCCGCGATACTCCCCCCGGGGCGGTAAAGGTGCTGTCGTACAACGTCCACGGCTTCGTGGCCGGCAATCCGCCCGAGGACAGCCCCAACCCCATACTCGATTACGTCATGGCGAGCGACGCCGACATCGTCTGCCTGCAGGAAGCGCGCCTGAGCGACGCCATACTCGAGACGGTAGGCGGGGCCTACGGCTACGTCGACTCGGTGGTCCATCCCACCTACGCCGACTGCCTCGTGCTGCTCAGCAGATACCCCATACTGTCCAAGGAACGCATCGACTACGAGTCGAAAGGCAACCTCAGCGCGGCGTTCAAGGTCGACATCGGCGGCGAGGTGGTGACGGTGGTCAACAACCACTTCGAGACGACAGGCCTGTCGCTCTCCGACCGCGCCGGCTTCAAGGACATGGTTAAGGGCAAGTCGGGCAAGGACACCATCAAGGCCGAGTCGAAGCGCATAGCCGTCAAGCTGGGCGAGGCCGCCGGGCGGCGCGCCCCGCAGGTGGACGCCGTGGCCGCCTACGTCAGGGGCTGCCGCGGGCCGGTGGTGCTCTGCGGCGACTTCAACGACAGCCCCATATCCTACGCCCGCCGCACGCTCGGCAACGTGCTGACCGACTGCTACATAGCCACCGGCAACGGCCCCGGCATATCCTACCACCACAACGCCTTCTTCGTGCGCATCGACAACATAATGTGCTCGGACCACTGGAAGCCTTACGGCTGCAAGGTTGACAGAAGCAACGGATATTCAGACCATTACCCTATTTATTGCTGGCTGAAAAGGGATGAAAACAGCAAAAATGGCAGATAATTTTACAATAAAATGCTTGAAATTTCCCAAAGTTTGAAAAATTACTTATCTTTGCACGCTATAATGCCAAAGCTGAAAAAACATCAAAAATAAATAACAACAAAAAATGCAAAACAAAGGAATCGTAATTGTCTTATCCGTTCTTCTGACGCTTGCGAGCATTTTTTATCTCTCGTTCTCCGTGGCCACGAGCTATTATGACGGCCAGGCGGCGAAGATAAAGGACCCCGTGGCGCAGCAGGACTATAAGGACTCTGTGAAGTACCTCGGCATTTACTCTTACAAGAAGTGCATGGAAACACAGATAGGCCTTGGTCTTGACTTGAAGGGCGGTATGAACGTCGTGCTCGAAATCTCGGTGCCCGACGTAGTCGACATGCTTGCCGACCACAAGACAGACGCCGCTTACGTCAAGTCGATGGAGCAGGCCAAGAAGGAGGAAGAGACGAGCCAGAGTGACTTCATCTCGCTCTTCATCAAGTATTACCGTCAGAACGCGCCGGGTCACAGGCTCGCCGAAATCTTCGCCACGCAGCAGCTTAAGGGCAAGGTCAGCACGCAGAGCACCGACGCCGAAGTGGAGAAAGCCCTGCGCGCCGAAGTGCAGACGGCCATCGACAACTCTTACATCGTAGTGCGCAACCGTATCGACAAGTTCGGCGTGGTCCAGCCCAACATACAGAAGCTCGAAGGCCAGGAAGGCCGCATAATGGTCGAAATGCCCGGCATCAAGGAGCCTGAGCGCATCCGCAAGCTCCTCCAGGGCAGCGCCAACCTCGAGTTCTGGGAGACATACAACAGCGAGGAAGTCACTCCTTACCTCGTACAGCTCGACCAGGCTGCCGCCAACAGCGGCGACGCCGCGGCCGACACTGCTTCGGCTGCCAAGGCTGACACCGCCGCAACAGCCGCAGCCGGCGCAGCCAAGGCCAAGCTGCAGCTCAAGAAGGGCGCGGCCGGCGAAACGGCGGCCGGCGACGCACAGGCCGAACAGTTGAAGAAGCAGCACCCGCTGCTCTCCATGCTGCAGACCACGCCCCAAGGCTCGCTGAGCATCGTAGGCTACGCCCACGTCCGCGACACCGCAGCCATTAACAAGGTGATATATTCGGAAGAGGCCAAGCGCATACTGCCTTCGGACGTGAAGCTGATGTGGAGCGCCAAGCCGTCTGACGGCCTCTCGGCCAAGAACATCTACGAGCTGCACGCCCTGAAGGTTACGCAGAGCAACGGCCGCGCGCCGCTCGAGGGCGACGTCATAACCGACGCGCGCGACGAGTTCAACAGCGTAACCGGCCGTCCTACCGTCAACATGGAGATGAACTCCGACGGAGCGCGTCGCTGGGCATCGCTCACCAAGGCCAACGTAGGCCGCGCCATAGCGATAGTGCTCGACGGAGTGGTTTACAGCGCGCCGCGCGTCAACAGCGAAATCACGGGCGGAAGCTCGGAAATCAGCGGAAACTTCACCATCGAAGACACCAAGGACCTTGCCAACACGCTTAAGTCGGGCCGCATGCCCGCCCCGGCGCGCATCGTCCAGGAGGACATCGTGGGCCCGTCGCTCGGTGCCCAGTCCATCCAGCAGGGCTTGGTTTCGTTCGTGATAGCCTTCATCATCCTGATGGCTTACATGGTCATCCTGTACAACTTCATTCCCGGTATGCTGGCCAACATGGCCCTGCTGTTCAACCTGTTTTTCACGTTGGGCATCATGAGCTCCTTCCAAACGGCGTTGACAATGCCCGGTATCGCAGGTTTGCTGCTGTCGCTCGGTATGGCCGTCGACGCCAACGTGCTCATCTACGAGCGCGCCAAGGAAGAGC
>CALUIJ010000054.1 GCA_944320675.1 uncultured Prevotella sp. | reverse complement strand
GACTATTACTGGATGATGGGCGACAACCGCCACAACTCGGCCGACAGCCGTTACTGGGGCTTCGTGCCCGAAGACCACATCGTAGGCAAGCCCATCTTCATCTGGTGGAGCAGCGACCCCGACCGCCGCGGCTTCTCGGGCATACGCTGGAAGAGGCTGTTCAAGATGGTGGACAACATAAAATGACGGGGTAAGAGAGTTTAAAGTTTAAAATTAAGAGTTAAGAGTTAAGAATTAAGAAAAATCGCATTGAAGGCGGCGCAACGCCCCTATGAAGAGGCGGCAGAGCGCCGTCCGACTGGAAAGACCAAGTTTTCTTAATTCTTAACTCTTAATTCTTAATTATAAAAAGCATGAACAACGCGCTCAAGTTTGTGATGGCCTTGGTAGTCACAACTTTGCTGATGTTGACTTTCCGGGCGCTGGTGTTCACCGTATATACGGTCAACGGGACAACCCTCGAGCCGTGCTTCGTCAGCGGCGACCGTGTGTTGGTGGACAGGTGGAGCTATGGACTGCGCACAGGGGGCGGCGGAATGTTCAGGTACGCACGGTGGTTCGGCTCGCCGGTCGAAAAGGGCGACCTCGCCGTATTCGACAATCCGGACGGCGCACGGCCGCCGGCAACAGCCGGACGGACGCTCGCCTACTACTGCACGGCCGTGCCCGGCGACACCGTAAGGATAGCTTCAACAAGCGTGGCCATACCGGGCAAGGACGCGCCGATCCGCGTAACGGCCGGCAACATCAGGCTGCTCTGCTTCCTGTACAACAGGTTCGAGGGGCGCAAGGCACGCATAAGCAACGGCAGGCTCTACGTCGACGGCAAGGAGACACGGTGCGCCGTGTTCGCCAACGACTACTACTGGTTCAGCTCGGGACGGCCCGGCGACGAGAGCGGCTCGATGTATTCAGGCCTCGTGCCCGAAACCCACGTCATCGGGAAAGTAGTAATGCTGCTCTATTCGGTCGATAAGTCAAAACCCGCGTTCCACCGCCTGCGCAAGGGGCGGCGGCTTCTCTTCATCACAAAATGAGCGTGCGGCGCGGCGGCGGCCCGCCATCCCACGCACAAACCTTAAGCCAACAATGCAACAAGCCTTACTTTCGACAACATATTTCGGCCCCATACAATGGTACCAGAAGCTCTATAGGTACAGCCGTGTGCAGGTGGAAGCATGCGACAACTTCGTGAAACAGACCTTCCGCAACCGCTGCGTGATAGCCGCCGCCAACGGCCTGCAGGCCCTTACGGTGCCCGTGGAGCGCACTACCGACGGCACGACGCGCCCCACCGCCGCGGCTCCCGGCAAATGCATGGTGAAGGACGTGCGCATAAGCGACCACGGCAACTGGCGCCACCTGCACTGGAACGCGCTAACGAGCGCCTACGGCGAGTCGCCGTTCTTCGAGTTCTACGCCGATGACATACGGCCGTTCTTCGAGCGGAAGTGGACATTCCTTTACGACTTCAACGCCGCGATATGCGCCAAGATGTGCGAACTTATAGGCTTCGAGCCTGACGCGAGGCCTACCGACGGATACA
This sequence comes from uncultured Prevotella sp., assembly GCA_944320675.1. Classification (GTDB taxonomy): domain Bacteria; phylum Bacteroidota; class Bacteroidia; order Bacteroidales; family Bacteroidaceae; genus Prevotella. The sequence goes on along the minus strand of CALUIJ010000054.1, from coordinate 3,973 downwards.
TTACCGCCGACGAGGCTTCGTCAGCCGGCATCCACGACTTCCGCGACGCCATACGCCCTAAGCACCCCCTGCCCGACCCCTCGTTCACGCCAAAGCGCTATTACCAGGTGTACGAGTGCAAGCACGGCTTCCAACCGAACCTCAGCATACTCGACCTGCTCTTCAACATGGGCAACGAGAGCCTGTTATATTTATAGGCATTGGGGCGTTTTTGTTTTTTTATGACAAATTGTTCCTTATATTCGTGAAGAACGATTAGTTTTGTAACATGTTACACTAAAGAATCAACAACGACATGTACAACAAGACTTTAAAATCGCTGACCTGCCTCATCGCGGGGGCGTGCATGGCAAGCTCATGCATAGGTTCGTTCGGACTGTTCGGCAAAGTGCTTGACTGGAACAAGCAGGCCACGGGCAACAAATTCCTCAACGCCTTGATATTCATCCTAATCTCGCCGGCTTACGCCCTGTGCGGAATAGCCGACCTGTTCGTAATCAACAGCATAGAGTTCTGGTCGGGGAGCAACCCCGTGACGGCCGACATCGGCAAGACAAGGAACATCACCGGAAGCGACGGCCGCCTGTATGCCGTCACCACGCTGGCCGACGGCTACGAGATAAGCGACGGAGAGGGAAACACCGTCAACTTCGTGCACGACGGCGAGACCGACACATGGTCGATGGTGAAGGACGGCAAGACGACTCCGCTGCTCAGGATAAAGGCCGACGGAATGGCCGAGATTTACCTCAAGGACGGCGGAACGGCCGAGGTGACGCTCGACGGACAGGGCGTTTACGACGCGCGCATGGCCGTAAACGGCGGCATGTACTTCGCCTTCAGGTGACGCACGACTACCATCATACATACAAAAAGGGCCTGCCAACGCCGTAAAGGCGATGCCGCAGGCCCTTTTTGCGCTCCAGACGTCAAGGCGCCCAGCCCCTCGTCCGTGCGTCGTCCTTCTCCGCGCACTCGGGGCAAAGCCCTTTCACTACGTAGTTTATGCTGCTAAGGCGGAAGCCGTCGGGCAGCTCCACCACGGGCACGTGTATGCGCTTGAGGCAGAACGTGCGGTGGCAACGCTCGCAATAGAAGTGGGTATGCTCGTCGTCTACGCCGCAGTCGCAGTCGTCCGAACAGACGTTGTACTTCAGCGAGCCGCTCCCGTCGTCGACGGCATGTATCAGCTTGTTCATCAGGAACACCGACAGCGTGCGCGAAATGGTGCTCTTGTCGACCGTCGGCAGCAGCCTTTCGAGCTGCGGCAGCGACACGGTCTCGTCGCCCCTGAACATCTCGCGCAGGATGAGCAGCCGCGTGGCGGTAGGCTTTATGCCGCGGTGCAGCAGTTTGTCAACGTAAAACTTATCATCGGCCATACGCTTGCAAAAATAAGGATAATCGGTTGAAGAGACAAGAAAAGGGGATTATTTTTTGTAGTAAAGGAGTGTTTTTCAAGGAGTAAAGGAGTGTTTTTTGAAGGAGTAAAGGAGTAAGGAGTAGAGGAGTAAGTAGGTATCCAAAGTAGTAAAAGGAGTAAGGAGTAGAGGAGTAAGTAGGTATCCAAAGGAGTAAAAGGAGTAAGGAGTAGAGGAGTAAGTAGATATGCCTTGCCTGATTCACGGCAATCTTGTCGGGCTTTATCAGACAAATCAGGCCAATGAGCCAAATATGGGCCAATCGCCGCAAAGCATATCTACTTACTCCTCTACTCCTTACTCCTTTTACTCCTTTGGATACCTACTTACTCCTCTACTCCTTTACCTCCTTATTCCTTCAAAAATTTACTTCTTATCGAAGAACACCCTCGTGGCGTTGAGCACCGCGAGCAGGGCCACGCCCACGTCGGCGAACACGGCGGCCCAGAGGTTTGCCATGCCGGCAAGGCCGAGAAGCATGACGAGCACCTTTACACCGATGGCGAAAACTACGTTCTGCCTCACTATGCGGCGCGTGCGGCGGGCTATGCGTATGGCCGTAGCCACCTTCGACGGCCTGTCGGTCTGTATAACGACGTCGGCCGTCTCTACGGCCATGTCGGCCCCGAGCGCGCACATGGCTATGCCCACGTCGCTGAGGGCGAGCACCGGAGCGTCGTTGATGCCGTCGCCGACGAAGGCCACGTTGCGCCCCCCGCGCTTCAGCTCCTCCATGCGGGCCACCTTCCCTTCGGGCAGAAGGTCGCCGCAGCCCTTGTCCACCTTCAGCGCGGCGGCCACCTTGTCTACCAACGCCTGCTTGTCGCCCGAGAGTATCTCGACACGCTTCACGCCCACGGCGCGCAACATTTCGACGGCGCGGGCGGCGTCGTCCTTAAGCGTGTCGGCCAGGAAGAGGCAGCCCTCATAACGCCCATCCTTGGCGCAGGCCACGATGGTCTCGGCCGCCGAGGCCAGCTCCTTCGGGTAATCCACGCCCTCGCGCTCCATCAGCCTCAGCGTGCCCACGGCCCAGCGGCTGCCGCCGACGGTGGCCGTAAGGCCGTAGCCGGGCACGTCCCTTACGTCGTCGGCAACGATAGTCTTGTCCTTAGCCGCGGCTGCTACGGCCCGGGCTATGGGATGGTTGCTGCCGCGCTCTATGGCGGCCACGGTGTCGACGAGCGCGCCTGGGCGTCCACCGTCGACGCGCACCACGGCGAACTCGCCCCGGGTGAGCGTGCCCGTCTTGTCGAACACTACGGTGTCGACCCTTGTCATGGCGTCAAGATAGTTGCCGCCCTTGAAGAGTATGCCCCGCTTCGAGGCCGCGCCGATGCCGCCGAAATAGCTCAGCGGAATGCTGATGACGAGGGCGCAGGGGCAGGATATCACGAGGAAGATGAGCGCACGGTAGAACCACGTGCCGAAATCGTAGGCGAACCCCGTGCCGGCCATCGACCACAGCCAGGGCGCCACCACCGTAAGCGCGGCAAGGGCCACGACCGCAGGCGTATACACGCGGGCGAACTTGCGTATGAACAGCTCGGCCGGAGCCTTGCGTTCAGAGGCCTCACCTACCATCCGCAGTATGCGCGCTACGGCGCTCTCGCCCGCCGGGCGCACCACGCGCAGGCGCACAACGCAGTCGGCGGCAATCATGCCGGCCAGCACCTCCCTGCCCCTCTCTATCGTGCGGGGCACGCTCTCGCCCGTCAGCGCGGAGGTGTTGAAGGCCGCGTCGCCGCTTATCAGCTCGCCGTCGAGCGGCACGCGCTCGCCCGGCTTCACCTCGACGACGTCGCCCGGGCGCACGTCGTCGGGACTTTTCGCCACCACCGAGCCGCCCTCCACCACCGAGGCGTGGTCGGGGCGGAACTCCATCAGGCTCCTTATATTGTCGCGCGCGCGGTCTACGGCCATGTCCTGCAGCGTCTCGCCGATGCAATAGAACAGCATCACGGCCACGGCCTCGGGATATTCGCCTATTACGAACGCCCCAATCGAGGCCACGCTCATCAGCATGAACTCGCTGAACACGTCGCCCTTCGAGGCGCACTCCCACGCCTCCTTCATCACGCCGAGCCCCACGGGCAGGTAGGCCGCGGCGTACCAGACAAGTCTCACGGTGTCGGATGAAAACCAAGCGGCATCGACGGCGGCCGAAACGACGCCCACGAGGAGCATCGCCAACGACAGGGCCGGCCTTAAGAAATTCCTTTCCTCCATACGCTTTTCCGTTTAAAATTCCATTTTACAAGCGCAAAGTTACGGCAAAACGGATGCAACCGGGTTGCAAAATGGGGACGGCGGCGCAAACCGCTGATAATCAAGCGGTAAGGCCACGCACGGCAAAAGGCAAGCTTCCGCCGTGCGGAAGCTTGCCTTTTACACGCCGAAAGGCGGCGTTTTACGACACAAAAGGGGTTCATCCGCAAATCGGTTGGATGAGAATAAATATTAAATGAATATCCGCAATCGGCCAAATACTTACTTGCATCCTTTTCTAAGAAGTCTGTGGCATACCGTCATTCCGGGCTTAGACCCGGAAT
>CALUIJ010000053.1 GCA_944320675.1 uncultured Prevotella sp. | reverse complement strand
TCGGATTCTTGCGAAGAGCCGATAGGCACGCCGGCGTAGAGCGGAAGCCACGGCATGAGGTCGTAGCCGCGGCGGCGGCGGAACTCTTCGGCGAAGTTGCCGCTCCAGTTTTGGCTGCCGCACTCCCAGCTGTCAACGTGTATGCGTGTGAGCACTTTCTTCACGATGTCTTGTGGGGCGCGTTTGTAAATTTCGCCGAACCAGTTGTTGAACTGCTTCCTTATGGCTTCGCGCGAGAACTTGTCGCACTCTAATCCGCGGCCGCCGCCGCCCGTGGCGTTGACGTGCCCGGTAGACGTATGCCCGATGCGCAGTATGTGCCAGCGGCCTTTTGGCAGGTTGATTGAGAACGGTTTGTCGAGGAAGTCGGAAGAAAGCAGTTTGCCGGTAAGGTTGATAATCTTGTCCTTAGGTATGCATTCGTTGTCAGCGATGGGGAAATATTCGGACACGCGCCAAACTTTTCCCGATTTGCCTTCATAACCGTCGATTACAGGCTCGGTGCCAAGCACGATGTCGGCGATTTTCAGGTTGGGCTTCCATTTTGCCGCGTCCATGTCTTCCGAACCGGGGTCGCTGCCCTCGGGAGTCCAATGGAACTTGAAGTATCGTGCCGTAGTGGTGGGTATGGCGTAAGTGGCGTAGGCGTCGGTGTTCTGCCAACCCTGGCGTGCCGGGCTGATTTCGCGCACGAAACGGTAGTCTACGCCGTTGTCGGATGCGTACACCTTGAACCTGTGGGCCTGGTAGTTGTTACCACCGGTGATTATCTCCACGCTGCGCAGGGTGTAAGGCTCGTCGTAAGATAAGATTATGTCGCACGGCTCAGAAGAGCGGTATGGAAACTCGACAGATGCTTTCGGCTTCCTGTCGTCTACGTATTCGGCAGGGTAGGCGAAGGTTGTTATGTCTTCATAATAATTCTCCTTGCACGCCGGACGCGGCAACACTATTTCCTGTCGGCCACCTTCAACGATTGTGTCAGACCACACAATGCGTTGCATCGACTCTTCGGGGGTTATCCACGGGCCGCCTCCGAGGGCGAAACCGTCGGAGAAATGGATGCCCATTTCGAGGTCGAGCTTGGCTGCGGTGTTAAACACCGTGTTCATGCGTTTCCACCATTCGGGCGACAATTGGCGGCTTGTGCCCTTGTATTGCGGCCCGTCGCTGACATCTTTTATCGGCATGAGGTAGAAGCCTTTTATGCCTGCGTCGTGCATGGCTTCAAGGTCGAGGCGTATGCCTTCGTCGGTAACGCAACCGTACATCCAGTACCAGAATGTCCACGGGGCTGTTTTTTCAGACGGCGACATAAAACGCTTGTACCATTCAGGAGTTGTCTCCTGAATGGTATTCTGCGCTGTCGCAGGCGCTAATGCCGCGCATGCTAAGATTATGGAAAGTAGTTTTTTCATCGTCATTCAAAATGTAATGTTACTTCGCCGACGTATGTTCCGCGTGCCCAAACCGGCTGGGCTGACGGGCCGTTGAGGTCGGTCGTGTTCACCTTGTTGCGCACTGCCGGTATGACTTGCATCATGCTGATGCCGGTCTCGGGCAGGGTGTAGAGCAGTTGGTCGCGTCCGTCGCGCGGTTGGAACACTCCTACATAATCCTTATCCGTTCCGGGCTGTATCGTTATGGTGCCGGTCTTGGTATTGAGCTTCATCCATTGCACGCCGGCAAAGTAGCCCTTGAACTCGGGGTAAGTGAAACTTTCGCCCGGAATCGGGTCGTTGTAGTCGTTGCTCCATATTCCGAGCTGCGGCCCGTGCACGCGGTTTTGCCATACGCGGTAAGGGCCGTGGCCGAGCCACTGCTTGCTTTCAACCTCGGATTCGGGCAAGTCGAACTTCACGCCCATGAGGTCTACCACGCCGTTGAAACAGTATGTGTAAACGATGCGTGCGCCTCCGTCGGGAGCTATGCGCCATTCAACGTTCTGAAGCGAGCCGAGCGCGTATTCGGCTGTTACGACGAGAGTGTCGTTAGCACCGTCCTTGCTCGTAAGTTTGACGAACTTACCCTGGTCCATGTACTCCGTGTAAGTGGTCTTTTTCTTTTCCGCCTCGGGGTCGTCGTGGTTGTAGAACTGGTCGAACGACCTGTCAGAGCGGCGGTAAGCGAAGAATTTCGGGCCTCCGTTGAACTTGTAGTCGCCTTTCGATGTAGTAACGCTTGCAAGCGTTCCGTCGGTTGTGGAGAACGTATAGGTAACGTTTCCGGCCTTGACCGTATTGTTGCTGAACGTCGGGCGGTTGCCTCCGGCCTTACCTTTATATATGTTATCAGAGTCTTTCAGCTTGAAAACCCAAGTGTAAAGCTCCTCGCCGTATTGGTCGGTGGCCTTCACGCTGAGAGCGTCGGCATCTGCCGGAGCGGCCGGTATGCTGATAGTACCCTTTGAGTCGGGGGCGATGGTTGCTCCGTTCACTGTTCCACTCTTCACGGTCTTGGTGTCGGCACCTACGTATTTAACGTAAGAATAATCGAACTTGCACTTGTCAAGGCTGAGGAAGTTGTAACGGTTCTCAACGTTGAGCGTGCCGTTGAAGTCCTCGGGCATGAACACTTGGACGGGGCTCCAAATCTGTTTTACAGTGTAATAACTGCCTTCCTTCTCGTGATGAGGCCCTACGATGCCGTCTGCTCCGTAGTTGCCCACGTTGTCGATCATGTTGT
>CALUIJ010000052.1 GCA_944320675.1 uncultured Prevotella sp. | reverse complement strand
CGAGGCCGGAGCATGGAACTATCTTTACGAGAGCGGCGGCGATGAAGGCCGTGGCAACGTAATCAGCAATTTCTTCGACCCTGCGTCAGCCAACTACATTGGCGACCTGGCGCATGTGCCAAGCATGGTTTGCGCCCACAGCTACTGGCTCGACACGTCGTGGAACGAGCTGCAGACAACTCGTGCGAAAGTGGCCGATGCCGCCAAGGCGCGCGGCTTGAGCCTGTACCAGACGGAGTGGTGCATGATGAGCGAGAAGTATGAAGGCATAAGCAATTACGACAATGCGTCTTACATGGACCTGGCCTTGGCCATGGCACAGGTTATCCACACCGACCTCACCGTAGCCAACGTGACCTCTTGGTCGTATTGGACTACATGCGAGCGCGAGCGTTGGAGCCAGAAGAGCCGTTTCTACCTGATACGCCTCACACCGGCTGGCGGCGACTACGGCGACCTGGACGAAGGCGGCACTTACACGGCTTCAAAGAACCTTTGGGTACTTGGCAATTACAGCCTGTTCATCCGTCCGGGTTACAGGCGCGTGGCCGCAACGCCGGCCGAGCAGGGCAGCGACTTCCTCGTTTCAGCCTATGTGTCGCCCGGGAACGACAAGCTCGTAGTGGTTTACGTCAATCTCAAGAAAGAGTCGGTAAAGGTGGAGAACACCATTTCGGGAGGTGTCACGGCTTCTGACGCCGTAGAGTACATCACGTCGGAAGGCCGCGACCTGCGCGAAGTCGGCAGTGAGATGCTTACGGTCGTACCGGCGCGCTCGGTGGCCACCATTGTTTATAATCTTAACTGACATTCGCATGAAGTGTGGTTGTGTGGCGGCCGGGCGGCACGCCTTTACTTAATAAGTGTTCTTAGTCGTATTCAATGTGGTGATGGCCTATACCATTTAACGGCCGCCCAGAGCCATGCAATCATACAACCGCGAACCGTTGCGGACGTGAGGCCGGCGTGCAACACCGTCGCATGCCGGCTTTGCGGCCGTAAGACATTTAAATCTGATAACATCATAACACGATGACATTAATACCTACATTATTCCTTGCGGCAGCGTTGGCGGGCAACACCACCGGCGTTGCCACTACGTTTAAGGTTGACACCGGCAGTCCGGAGCAGACCGTCGAGCATTTCGGGGCGTCGGATGCCTGGAGCATGAAATACATTGGCCTTTGGCCTGAGAGCGAGCAGCGCAAGGTTGCCGACTGGCTGTTCTCCACCGATAACGACGCCGCCGGCAAGCCCAAGGGCATAGGCTTGTCGATATGGCGCTTCAATCTCGGAGCCGGAAGCGAGGAACAGGGTGACAAGGCGCAGATTCAGCCGTCTACGCGCACTGAATGCTTCCTTAACGCCGACGGCACTTACGACTGGTCGAAGCAGGAGGGGCAGCGCCGCTTCCTGCAGTTGGCCAAGGAGCGCGGCGTGCCTTACCTGTTGGCTTTCCTCAACTCGCCGCCCGTATTCTTCACCCAGAACGGCCTTGCCACCAACACCGGCCGCGGCGGCACGCTCAACCTGCGTGATGACTGCTATGACGATTTTGCCAAATACATCGCCGCGTCAATCGAAGGACTGGATAAACACCACGGCCTGCACATCGACTACGTAAGTCCGCTTAATGAACCTGACGGTCATTGGAACTGGCTCGGCCCGAAGCAGGAGGGCACGCCGGCCACGAGCCGCGAGGTGGCGCGCGTGGCGCGCGAGCTTGACAAGCAAATCAGCAAGCGCAAGCTCTCGACCAAGATTATTGTGAACGAGAGCAGCGACTACCGCTGTCTGCTTGGCACGCACATGACCGACTGGCAACGCGCCTTCGAGCTTAGTTCGCTCTTCTCGCCCGACAGTGCCGACACGTACGTTGGCAAGTGCAAGAACGTGTTGCCGCTCATTGCCGCCCACAGCTATTGGACCAACACCCCGCTCGACTACATGCGCAAAATCCGCCGGGCGTTGCGCGATTCCGTCCGCAAGTACGGCATAGACTTCTGGCAGACTGAGATTTGCATCATGGGCAACGACGAGGAAATAGGCGGTGGCGGAGGTTACGATTTCGGCATGAAGACGGCTCTTTACGTGGCTCGTGTAATCCATAGCGACCTTGTTGACGCCAACGCGCGCAGCTGGTCGTGGTGGCGTTCGGTCGGCGGCGATTATAAGGACGGTCTTATCCGCGCTTATACTGTTGACGACATGAAGACCGGCTACGCCGTAGATTCCAAGCTTATGTGGACGCTCGGCAATTACAGCCGCTTTGTCCGTCCGGGAGCCGTGCGCTACGACATGGAGGCTTATTCGGCCGACGGTGCCGTTGTGGCCGATGGCTGCAACGATGTCAACGGCGTGATGTGCTCGGCCTACCGCAATAAGGACGGCCGTTGGGTGATTGTGGCCATCAACTATTCTGAAGCCATAAAGCCGTTCAACGTCGCCATGGGCGACGGCAGTACGCACACTTGGACGATGTACCGCACGTCTGACGTGTCAGGCGAAAGCCTAATGCCCATAGGTTCAACCGCCGGGCAGACGACGCTCGCGCCGAGGTCGGTAACTACGTTCGTTACAGAATAAACATGCGATCGGAGGGCGTGAATCTCGTCCTCCGATTGTATGTTTTGCCGTAAAATCCTTATCTTTGCATAAGATAAGCTGCACTCGGCAATTAGTAAGCAAGCTTACATTGCGCTCGCTTGCATTATCTTTGCAGGTGTGCAAGTCGGCAACGTTGCGCCGGCTGTAAGCTGACTGCATGGCCGTGCTTGTACGGCGTAGCGGCGATTGCGCGGCTGGTGCGTAATGTTAACCGGGAAACAGGTTTTTGCTTACAATCCGAAAGGTGACCTTTCGTCGTACGGAAGACGGTCTTTTATAAGCAGAAAGACAACCTTTTGCGGCGTGGAATACCGTCTTTAGCAAATATGGAGGCATAGCTTCCAACTGACAGTAAATTTATAACAATAAAACAAGAATATGAAGATACCTTCACTTTTCAGTGCGTTGGCCCTTTCGCTCGCACTGCTTACAGGTTCGCCCGGAGAGTCGGCCGCCGCAAATGGCGGCACGTTCACCACTGGCGACAAGACTTTTCTGCTCAACGGCAAGCCGTTCATCGTCAAGGCTGCCGAGCTGCATTATCCCCGAATCCCACGCCCTTATTGGGAGCACCGCATTAAGATGTGCAAGGCGTTGGGCATGAACACCGTGTGCATGTACGTGTTCTGGAACATCCACGAGCAGCGTGAGGGCGAGTTCGACTTCACTGGGCAGAACGACATCGCAGAGTTCTGCCGCGTCGCTCAGAAGAACGGCATGTACGTCATCGTGCGCCCCGGGCCTTACGTGTGCGCCGAGTGGGAGATGGGCGGACTGCCTTGGTGGCTGCTCAAAAAGAAAGACATACGCCTGCGCGAGCAAGATCCGTATTTCATGGAGCGTGTCGGCAAGTTCATGGAGAAGGTGGGCGAGCAGCTCGCTCCGCTTACCATACAGAACGGCGGCCCGATAATCATGGTGCAGGTAGAGAACGAGTATGGTTCTTACGGCGAGGACAAGGCTTATGTCTCCGCCATACGCGACATCGTGCGCCGCTCGGGTTTCGACAAGGTTGCGCTCTTCCAGTGCGACTGGTCGAGCAACTTCACCCTCAACGGGCTTGACGACCTTGTGTGGACGATGAACTTCGGCACCGGCTCCAACATCGACGACCAGTTCCGCCGATTGGGCGAGCTGCGTCCGCAGTCGCCGCTTATGTGTTCGGAGTTCTGGAGCGGATGGTTCGACAAGTGGGGCGCGCGCCACGAGACACGCCCCGCCGCCGACATGGTGGCCAACATCGACGAAATGTTGTCAAAGGGAATATCCTTCTCGCTCTACATGACCCACGGCGGAACGTCGTTCGGCCATTGGGCCGGAGCCAACTCTCCCGGCTTCGCCCCCGACGTTACGTCTTACGACTACGACGCGCCCGTTAACGAGTATGGCGCAGCCACGCCTAAGTATTACACGCTGCGCGAAACCATGCAGAAGTATTCCGACGGCCGCCTGCCCTCCGTGCCCAAGCCCGCCGCCGCACTCGTAAGCGCGCCCAAGTTCGCGCTTACGGAGTATGCTCCGCTCGCCTGCGGCATCGACAAGACCGTCGAAGGCCGCTCCCCGCTCACTTTCGAGGAGCTTGACATGGGCTGGGGTACTGTGGCTTACTCTACGGCGTTGCCCGAGGTGCCGTCAAACAGCGTGCTTCTGCTCAACGGCGCCCACGACTACGCCCAGGTTTACGTCGACGGCAAGTATGTCGGCAAGACCGACCGCGTAAGGAACGAGACTACGCTCGCCCTGCCGCCGCTGAAGAAGGGCAGCCGTATGACCATCGTCGTAGAGGGCATGGGACGCATCAACTTCGGCCGCGCCATCAAGGATTTCAAGGGGTTGACTGAAGACGTGTTTGTCCGCGCCACGGTCGACGGCGACGAAGTGTCATGGAATCTTAAGGATTGGACTATGCAGACCCTTCCCGACGATTACGCCACGGCCGTTAAGGCGCTCGCCGCCGGTCAGTCGGCCGCGTCCGCCACGCAGTCGGTTGCGCTCGGCACCCAGCCGGGCCGTCAGGCTCCGGGCTATTACCGTGGCTGCTTCAACCTGAAAAAGGTCGGCGACACATTCCTCAACATGGAGACATGGGGCAAGGGTCAGGTTTACGTCAACGGCCACGCCATAGGCCGCTTCTGGAGCATCGGCCCGCAGCAGACGCTCTACGTGCCCGGATGCTGGCTGAAGAAAGGCAAGAACGAAGTAATAGTTCTCGACGTTGTAGGCCCCAGGCAGGCCGAGGCATGGTGCCAGGACAAGCCCGAGCTTGACAAACTTCAGCTGGAGAAGAGCAACCGCCACAACAATCCGGGCGACCGTCCCGACCTCAATTCGGCTACGCCCGTGGCCGCCGGCCAGTTCTCTTCGGCGCGCGAATGGCAGACAGTCAAGTTCGCTTCTCCCGTGAAAGGCCGCCACATAGCCATCCAGTGCCTTAGCGCTGACGGTGAAGGCGACGTGGTTTCGGTTGCCGAGCTTTACGTACAGGATGCCGGTGGCAAGCGCGTCGACCGCAATTCGTGGGCGACGAAATATGCCGACAGCGAGGATGCCGACAACGGCAACCATACCGGCGACAAGGCTTTCGACCTGCAAGAGTCAACCTATTGGAGCACGGTCGGCGGCTCGGGGCTGCCCCATTTGCTCGTTATCGACATGGGCAAGGAGCAGACCGTCAGCGCACTTGAATACCTGCCGTGCACCACGCAGGGTGATGTCAACGGCGTGAAAGACTATAAAATCTACGTATATTAAGCCATTGCGCCGAACGGGGCATTGGAGAGCATGCCATGGAGACCGCTTCGGCGGTTCTCCGTGGTTTGCTTACGTTCTTGAATATGTGCTTTTATGCGTCATAAGCGCAAGCCGTATGGCTCTCCTGCCGTAAACCTCCATAACCTTCATAACCGTAAAACCTTACAACCCTATAACCACCAAACAGATGAAACACAGATTGTTCACACTTCTAACGGCGCTTTGCCTCGTGTCGGGCGCAGCCTCTGCGGCGCAAGTCGAGGAAAAAGACTACGCCGCATACCTGTTCGTTTATTTCACGGGCAACAACATCGAGGAGGAAGCGATACGCTTTGCCGTCAGCACTGACGGCTACGAGTATTGGGCACTCAACGGCAACCGGTCCGTGCTCGACTCGAAAGTTATCAGTTCTACAGGTGGCGTGCGCGACCCGCACATCTTGCGTTGCGAAGACGGACGGACGTTCTACATGGTCGCCACCGACATGGTGTCGGGCAACGGTTGGGACTCCAACCGCGCCATGGTGCTGCTAAAGTCGGCCGACTTGGTTAACTGGACACATTCCGTCATCAACATCCAGAAGCGTTATCCCGGCCAGGAACAGCTCAAGCGCGTTTGGGCACCGCAGACCATTTTTGACCGCGAGGCGGGCCGTTACATGGTGTACTGGTCGATGCAGTACGGTTCGGGGCCTGACATTATATATTATGCTTACGCCAACGACGACTTCACCGACCTCGTGGGCGAGCCCCGTCCGCTGTTCGTTCCGCAAGACAAGAAATCGTGCATCGACGGCGACATAGTTTACAAGGACGGCGTTTACCACCTTTTCTACAAGACCGAGGGCCACGGCAACGGCATCAAGGTGGCGACGACGCGCTCGCTGACGTCGGGCAAATGGACTGAAAGTCCCGACTACAAGCAGCAGACAAAGGAGGCCGTCGAGGGCGCAGGAACGTTCAAACTCATAGGTCAGGACAAGTATATACTTATGTACGACGTCTACATGAACGGCCGTTACCAGTTTACTGAGACCACCGACTTCGAGCATTTCAAGGTGATTGACCAGGCCGTTAAGATGGACTTCCATCCCCGTCACGGCACGGTCATACCGATAACGCGCGCAGAACTGAAGCGCATAACCGACAAGTGGGGCAAGCCCGAAGCCGTCGGCGAACTGTCGAAGAACCCCGTCATACCGGGATTCCACGCCGATCCGGAAATCCTTTATTCCGAGAATACCGGCCGTTATTACATCTACTCAACCACCGACGGACAACCGGGGTGGGGCGGATGGTATTTTACGGCGTACTCTTCGGCCGATTTGGAAGATTGGACTTACGAGGGTGTCGTGCTTGATTTACGTTCGCCCCAAGTGCCTTGGGCTAACGGCAACGCATGGGCGCCAGCCATGGAAGAGCGCCTTATAGACGGTAAGTATAAGTATTTCTTCTACTACAGCGGCAACCCTAACGACAACTCGGGCAAGCAAATCGGCGTGGCCGTGGGCGATACGCCCGTCGGTCCGTTCAAGGACATGGGCTCACCGATTGTCACCGAGTCGCCTGCCGGCGGCGGGCAGCAGATCGACGTTGACGTATTCGTCGACCCCGCGTCGGGCCAACCATACCTTTATTGGGGCAACGGATACATGGCCGGTGCCGAGCTTAACGACGACATGGTGACGGTAAGGCAAGAGACAGTGAAGGTGATGACGCCCCGCGGCGGCTCGCTTAAGGATTACGAGTACCGCGAAGCCCCGTATGTGTTTTACCGCAAGGGCGTGTATTACTTCCTTTGGTCGGTCGACGATACGGGCTCTCCCAATTATCACGTAGCCTACGGAACGTCCGATTCGCCACTCGGCAAAATCAAGGTGGCGAAGAATCCGATAGTAACCATCCAAGATCCGGCCAAGGAAATCTACGGCCCGGCCCATTGCTCGGTTGTCCGTAAGCCGGGTACTGACGAGTGGTTTATCGTTTACCACCGCATTAACAAGAACTATATTGGCAAGGACAAGCAGCCCGGCATCCACCGCGAGGTCTGCATCGACCGCCTAGAGTTCGACGCCGACGGAACGATACGCCGTGTCTCATTGACTGAATGACTTTTTCCAGGACGGCGCACCATACGCCGTCCTAGTTTGTCGTAACAACCTTTAAAAGCTAATATCTTAAAGACAAAAACATGCAACGATTCCGTTATTTATTCATTTTCATGCTGGTTGCGTCGGTATCTTCCGCCCTTTGTGCGCAAGGCGGCAGGCATCCGACGTTTAAGACGGCCATACCGCGCGACTCAATCCTGCTCAGCGATCCCTGCATACTTGCCGACGAAGCCACCAAGACGTATTATATGACGGGTACGGGCGGCCTTATGTGGAAGAGCAAGGACTTGGACTTTTGGGACGGTCCGTTCGTCGTCGCCCATACAGACCCAAGCTCGTGGATGGGCGGCAGGCCGCAAATATGGGCGGCTGAGCTGCACGAATATAAGGGTAAATATTATTATTTCGCCACGTTTACCAACGATTCTGTGACCATAGGAAACTACAAGGGATCGGCCATACCGAGGCGTGCCTGCCATGTTCTCGTTAGCGACCGCCCCGGCGGGCCTTACCTCCCAGTCGGCGGCGAAGCCTATCTGCCTGCCACGAAATGCACCCTCGACGGTACGTTTTGGGTGGACACGGACGGCAAGCCCTACATGGTGTATTGCTGGGAGTGGATTCAGAATTGGGATGGAACAATTGAGAAAATCGAACTTAAGCCTGACATAAGCGGTTCGGTGGGCGAGGGTAAGATCCTGTTCAGGGCGAGCGACTCGCCTTGGAGCCGTGAGGTAGTGGAGGGTAAGGAAGGCCCCAACCGCGTTACCGACGGCCCTTGGCTGTTCCGCACCGGAACCGGCCGCCTCGGGATGCTGTGGACAAGTTGGATCGGCGATGTTTACACGCAGGGCGTGGCATACTCTGAGAGCGGTACGCTCGACGGCCCTTGGACGCAAGAGTCCGATCCGATAACCCCGCCGAACCACGGTCACGGCATGCTGTTCAAGGACTTTAACGGCCGTTGGCTCATGTCCGTACACAGCCATAAGGATGTTGACGGCAGGTTTGTGCGTATCCCGCAGCTTTTCGAGGTCGACCTTTCGGGCGACAAGCTTGTGCTGAAACGCCGTATCGAAGGCAAGGCCGACGGCCGTGCTAAGTAAGTTATAATGATTTTTACCGATGTTTTTAAATAACGAATGCGATGAAACGTTTTGCTGTTTTTACAGTGTTGTGCGCTTGTGCGTGGCTCTCGCCCGCCCGGGCCGGCGTAGAGGGAGTGGCCAACGTGCCCGATTCCGTGTATCTGTTTTCCTATGCTACTGCGTCGGACGACGGCCGCAGCGGCCTGCGCTTTGCGTGGAGCGGCGACGGCGAAAACTGGACGAGCATAGGCGGCGGACGCGGTTTCCTGAAGTGCGACTACTCGTTGTGGGGCAGCGAGAAGCGCATGCTAAAGCCCGAACTGCGCCGCTCGGCCGACGGCGTGTGGCATTGCGTGTGGCAGTTGCACGCCGGCGGCAGGGAGTTCGGCCATGCCGCCTCGGCCGACTTGACGCGGTGGCGCCGCCAGACATATTTCACCGACGCACAGTTTGACAAATACGTGCCGGGTGAATGGACGGCGTTTACGCGGCTCACGGCGGCAGTCGGCGGCGTGGAAGAAGAGGGCACAGTGGTCAAGGTTGCGTGGGGCGACGTTGAAAGGCTGCTCCGTTTCGCCGAAAGAAGCGATAGCCTGGCTGCTTTATATGACGAGCGTGCGGCGCAAGACGGTGCCCGTTTTGCCGGGTTGAAGCCTGTAAACATCGCCCTGACGTTGCGTCCTGACAGGGAGAAGACCATCAGCGACAAGCTGATAGGCGTATTTTTCGAGGACATCAACTACGGCGCCGACGGCGGACTTTATGCCGAACTCGTGCAAAACCGCGATTTTGAATACGCCGAGGGAGAGAACGGCGGCGTGGAAGACTGGGGGCCGTCTTACGCCTGGACGCTTCAAGGCTCGGGCGCGTCGATGGCTATCGAGACGGCCAAGCCGGTGCATCCCAATAATCCGCACTATGCGGTGCTCGACGTCGCTACGCCCGGAGCGGCACTCGTCAACATGGGTTACGACTGCATTGTCGTGAGGAAAGGCGAAAAGTATGATTTCTCAATGTTCGTGCGCGTGGGCGACGTCAATCCTTCGGCCAACCTCTCGGTGCGCCATTCGCCTGCCGACATAAAGGTGAGCCTGCGCTCAAAGGACGGCGTTGAGCTCGCGAGCAGGGTGGTCAGGGCGTCGTCGGCCGAATGGCGCAAGCTCTCGGTCACGCTTACGGCCGCCGCTTCGGCCGTCGATGCCGTGCTTGCCGTAGAGCCGGCGGATGCCGGCCGATATTGCTTCGACATGCTGTCGCTCTTCCCAGAGAACACTTTCAAAGGGCGTAAGAACGGCCTGCGCGCCGACCTCGCCCGGGCCATAGCCGACATACGTCCGCGCTTCGTGCGCTTTCCCGGCGGATGCGTGGCTCACGGACAGGGCATCGACAACATATACCGCTGGAAAAACTCCATAGGGCCGCTGGAGGCCCGCAAGCCGATGAAAAACCTCTGGGGTTACCACCAGACGATGGGCTTGGGCTATTTCGAGTACTTTCAGTTCTGCGAAGACATCGGAGCCGAGCCTTTGCCCGTGATTGCGGCCGGCGTGCCGTGCCAAAACTCGGCCTGCATACCAGGCCGCCTGCTCGGCGGAGGGCAGCAGGAGGGCATACCGATGGACGAGATGGAGGCTTACATACAAGACATTCTCGACCTTATAGAATATGCCAACGGCAACGCCAAGACGAGCCGCTGGGGCAGGATGCGCGCCGAGGCCGGCCATTCGAGGCCTTTCAACCTGAAGTATATCGGCATCGGCAACGAGGACCAGATAACCGACGTGTTCGAGGAACGCTTCACCATGATTTACAACGCAATCAAGGAGCGTCATCCCGAAATAACCGTGATAGGCACCGCAGGCCCGTTTTATGAAGGTTCTGATTATGATGAGGGCTGGCTGCTTGCCGACAAGCTTGGCGTGCCAATGGTCGACGAGCACTATTACGTGGCCCCCGGATGGTTTGTCTACAACCAGGACTTCTACGACCGTTACGACCGCTCGAAATCCAAGGTCTACCTCGGCGAATACGCCGCCCATCTGCCCGGCCGCCCCAACAACATTGAGACAGCACTGTCAGAGGCGCTCTACCTTACGGCGGTGGAGCGCAACGGCGACGTGGTCGGGATGGCTTCTTACGCCCCGCTGCTGGCCAAGGAGGGGCACACGCAGTGGAATCCCGACATGATATACTTCAACAACACGGAGGTGAAACCCACCGTAGGATACTACGTGCAGCAGCTCTTCGGGCGCAATTCGGGCGACCGATACGTGCCCGTAGACCGCACGACGGACAACCCGGACCGCAAGGTTGACAGCCGCATAGCCACGTCTGTGGTGCGC
The DNA here is from genome assembly GCA_944320675.1 of uncultured Prevotella sp. Taxonomy (GTDB): domain Bacteria; phylum Bacteroidota; class Bacteroidia; order Bacteroidales; family Bacteroidaceae; genus Prevotella. The sequence goes on along the minus strand of CALUIJ010000052.1, from coordinate 24,267 downwards.
GACAGCAAGACCGGCGACATTATCATGAAGTTTGTCAACATGCTGCCCATGGAAACCAACGTCACGGCAGACCTCTCGTCGTTGACCGCCGGAGGGCAGGCCGCCCTCACCGTGCTTGCCGGCAAACCCGCCGACAAGGCCGCCAGGCCTGTTGAAAGTACCGTCGGCGTGACACCCGTGTTCACTTATGAAATGCCGCCATACTCGCTTAGCGTGGTGCGCCTGCCGGGCGACGGCGGATAAGCCGCTACGCCCCGTTTTGCGGAAGACCGTCTTTAGCCGTGCAAAAGCTTATGTTTTGCGTCGTAGGAGACGGTCTTTCGCACGGTCAAAGACCGTCTTTTGCAAAAGCCCGGGCACGAAGCCCGGCCGTCATAGGAAAAGTCAGGAATTTAACATTACAGCAAATGAAGAAAATAAGATTATCAATAGCAGTTTTATTCGCCTGCGCCACGGCTTCGGCCCAGCATGCCGGTTACCCCATTACGCCTGTGCCGTTCACGGCGACCCACGTCAGCGGCGGCTTCTGGAAGCAGCGGCTCGACGCCTGCCGCGACGTCACCATACCGTTGGCGTTCTCGAAGTGCGAAGAGTCGGGCCGCTACGCCAACTTCGTCAAGGCGCAGCACCCCTGCGATACGTTCCACGTAGGCGGCTTCCCTTTCGACGACACCGACGTATATAAGACAATCGAGGGGGCGAGCTACCTACTCCAGACCTACCCCGACGAGCGTCTCGAAAGCTACATGGACAGCGTTATCGCCCTCATGGCGGCGGCGCAGGAGCCTGACGGCTACCTCTATACGGCGCGCACCATGAATCCCAAGCACCCCCACGACTGGTCGGGTGCGGAGCGGTGGGAGAAGGTTGAGGAACTCAGCCACGAGTTCTACAACCTCGGCCACATGATAGAGGGTGCCGTGGCCCACTACGACGCCACCGGCAAGCGCAACTTCCTCGACATAGCCATACGTTACGCCGACTGCGTATGCCGCGCCGTAGGCCCGGGCGGGGGACGGCTCGTGCGCGTGCCAGGCCACCAGATTGCGGAGATGGCGCTCGTCAAGCTGTATCTTGCCACGGGCGACGGCAAGTATCTCGACCAAGCTAAATTCTTCCTCGACGAGCGCGGCCGCACGTCGCGCAGGGACGAGTACAGCCAGGCCCACAAGCCAGTCGTCGAGCAGGACGAGGCCGTAGGTCACGCCGTACGCGCTACTTACATGTACTCGGGTATGGCCGACGTGGCCGCCCTGACCGGCGACACGGCCTACATACGCGCTGTAGACCGCATCTGGGAGAACATCGTCGGCAAGAAACTCTACATCACGGGAGGCATCGGCGCGAGGGCCGCCGGCGAGTCGTTCGGTGGCAATTACGAGTTGCCCAACGCCACAGCCTACTGCGAGACGTGCGCCGCCATAGGCAACGTCTACGTCAACCACCGCCTTTTCCTGCTCCACGGCGATGCAAAGTATTACGACGTACTTGAGCGTTCGTTGTACAATGGGGTGTTGTCGGGCATCTCGCTCGACGGCGGCCGTTTCTTCTACCCGAATCCCTTGGAGTCGGCCGGCGGCTACGGGCGCAAGGCCTGGTTCGGTTGCGCCTGCTGTCCGTCAAACCTTTGCCGCTTCCTGCCGTCCGTGCCGGGGTATGTTTACGCCGTGCGCGGTGACAGCCTTTACGTCAACCTCTACGTAGAGGGCACGTCGCGGCTTGAGGTGGGAGGGCGCAAGGTCACCCTCAGCCAGCTCACCGCCTATCCTTTTGACGGCAATGTCAGGTTGTCGGTGGCAAAGGGAGGCGGCGATTTTGCCGTCAGGCTGCGCATACCGGGGTGGGCGCGCGGCGAGGTCGTGCCGGGCGGCCTTTACCGTTTTGCCGACGGCCGGCGGTGCGGTTATTCGGTGAAGGTCAACGGCGAGCCGGTCGGCGGCGGCATACGTAACGGCTATTTCACAGTCAGGCGCAAGTGGAGGAAGGGCGACGTTGTCGAGCTTTCGCTTGACATGGAGCCGCGCCTCGTGGCGGCCGACCCGAGGGTGGAGGCCGACAGGGGCATGCTTGCCGTAGAGCGCGGCCCGCTGGTCTATTGTGCCGAGTGGCCCGACAATCCCGGGCTCGACCTTTTTTCAGTATTGTTGCCGCGCAAGCCGCGGCTCTCCGTCGGCGGCGGTAAAGCCCCCGGAGGTGCGCCGATGATAGAGGCGGGCGTGCAGAAACTGTCGTACGACGGCGACGGACGGCTGCAAACGTCTGACGCCGTGCTGCGCCTCATCCCATATTACGCCTGGGCAAACCGCGGCGAGGGTAAGATGGCGGTGTGGCTGCCGTGCGAAGCCGGAGCCGTACGCCTCGGTCCACCAGTGCAGCTTGGCACCAACGAGTTCCTTGACAAATAGTTGCGGGGTTCTACGGTTTTACGGTCGTGGGTTTTTACGGTCGTGAGGTTATGGGGTTGTAAGGTTATGCGGTCATGAAGTTATGAGGTCTTACGTTTATGCGGTTGTGGAAGTTGTGAGGTTATGCGGTCGTGAGGTTTTACCGCATAACCTCACAACCGTAAAACCGTAGAACCGTAAGACCGCATAACCTTACAACCTCATAACCCCACAACCCTACGACCGTAAAATTTTATTCATATATTGACTTGCGTTCCATGACGGTGTGGTTTACGTTGTGGAACGCTTTTTCAATCTTATCAAACGGAAGTTCGGCCTGTGGGGCGAATGCGTCAGACTCCATGTAGTGTAGCAGGCTGTAGCGCAGCTGTCGCGCCACGGGGCGCGAGTCGAGGCTGTCGGCAAGGTCTGAGCTGCACATGAGCAGGCGGCCGCGGCCCACCTTCGCCTCGAACACTAAGGCAAGGTTGTGGTTCTTATAGAAGTTGTCCGTCATGCGGACGATGGGTTCAAGATTTGCGTCGAGGCTGTCGAGCACGAGCGTCTTGGCACGCTTACATACGTCCCACCACTGCCAGTTGCTGTGCGCGTCGGTGGGGAAGCAGGCTAAGGCGGGGTGCGACGGATTGCAGTATATGCCCATCGTGCCTGCCTGGTTTGGGAAATGCACGGGGCTCCAGAACACTTGCACGAACTTACCCTCAAGTCCGTTGAGGTCGTCGACGGTCGGATTGAGCAGCACCTTGCGGCCTTCGGCCAAGGCTCTGCGCGCCTCGTCGAAGCTGCGCGTGTAGACTACGTTGCCCTCGGGGCAGGCCGTCTCGGCCGGATACACCCATACGGGCCAGGTGTTGAGATAGTCGGTACCGTCAAGTTTCAGGGTGAGCGTCAGCTTCCCGGCCTCGGTCACGCCCGCGAGCGGTACTGACACGCGGCCTAAGGCCTGCGCGTTGCCCTGTCCTACGTCTTGTTTCTGCAGGCGGCCCTGCGCCACGATGCCGCCCTTGCCGTCGACGAGCGACCACGCGGGCGTGATGCCCCGCAGCGTGTCTGCGCTGAAGTTGGCCGCCTCGAAGCGTGCCTCGAAGTTTTCGTCGCTTGTGTATGTGGCCTTGGCGAAGCGCGCCAACGGCACGACGGGCGAGCAGAAGCGGCGGAATTCTTCGGGAGTTATCAGCCCCTTGCTGTCCCAGAAGGCGTCGAGCAGGCCTACGAGGGCCGTGCCTTGGCCGGGGAAGTCGTGCAGGCCGAGCAGTTGGAAGCCGCTGAAGCCGGGCGTCTTGAGAGCCCTTTCGATTTCTTCCTTATATAATACGGCAGCCAGCTTGCCGCTCGCCATGAGGTTTTGCCCGGCCCATGCGGTGCGCCCCTTGCGCTCGAGGTCGCGCCTCACGGCCATGAAGTTCACCGGAACGAGGTTGCCCGTGTACTTGCTTATCTCCTTAAGGTCGGGGTACACGCTGTATTGCCCCACCTCGTGGGTCACGATGGGCACGGGCAGATTGTCTATTGAGGCCGAGAAGTCGGCGTCGAAGCTGACGGGGCGGTCGTCGAACACACCCTGTCCGCGCACCCATCCCTTCTTCGTCCACTGCGAAATCCAGAAGTCGTCGTGGGGCTCGGGCCAGTCGCCGTGGCCCTTCTCGAAGGTGAACGTCGTCGTGGTGTACAAGTGGCGAGGGTCTTGCTTGCGCAAGGTGGTCATCAGGTTGTCGAGCGCGCGGAAGTCGCTTTGCAGCTCGTTGCCCATGCTCCAGAAGCAGAACGAGGGGTGGTTGCCGTACTCGCGTATGATGCGACGGCCCTCGGCGTAGAGGAAATCCATTACCGACTGCTCCTTGCCGATGTTCAGCGACCACACGGGCAGCTCTATCTGCAGGTAGAAACCCATGCGGTCGGCAACGCGGAAGGCGGCCTCTGGCGGGCACCAAGAGTGGAAGCGCAGATGGTTCAGGCCGTAGTCCTTAGCCGTGGCGAACACCTTCTGCCATCCGTTTTCGTCCATCGGAGGATACCCGAGCAGCGGGAATATGCAGCACTCAAGCGTGCCGCGCAGGAAGAGGCGCCGCCCGTTGACTTGCAGCAGCGCTCCGTCGTTGGTCAATTTGCGCATTCCGAACGTTGCGCTCTTAACGTCTTCCACGCCTTTGGCTTCGAGCGTGGCGGCAGCTTCGTACAATGCGGGGTTGAACTCGTCCCAAAGCACTGGGGCACCCACGGCGTAATCAAACGCCACAACAGAGTCTTTAACCTCAACCTCCTTGTTTGGCAACACCCTGCCCGACGGGTCTTTAACCGTAAACTTAAGCCGTGCGCCCTTCAGCTTGCCCGTACACGAGAGGCTTACGCGCACGCCGACGCGGCCGTTGTCAACGTCGGGCACGAGCCTTAACTCCCTGATGTAGGCCTTGTCCTTGGCCTCGAGAGCGATGCGCCCGAGCATTCCGTTCCACAGGGTTTGCGTCTCGTTGGTGTAAGCGTGGGCCAGCAGGCGTTCGGATATGTCGTGCTGCTTGCGGTTGTCTATGCGGACAACGATCACGTTTTTCCCTCCCGGTCTGAGCAGCGGGCCTATGTCGAAGCGGTGAGGAGTGGTAAGGCTTTCGCAGAAACCGCCGACCTTACGCCCGTTGACCCACACCTGCGAGTTCCACAACACTCTTTCAATATGCAGGAACACACGGCTGTTCCGCCAGTCGGCAGGCACGTCAACAACTTTACGGTACCACGCCGGACCTACGTAGTCGTATTTCCTCTTAAGGTTGAGAAACGTTTCCTTCTCCATCACAGGCTGAGTGGCGCACGGCGTACCGTATCCAGCTTCGCAGAGCGTGCCCGGCAGTGTTATAACATCAGTAAACTCACGCTCTTGCCAGTTCTCATCTATTCCTCGGTCAAGGCTGTCAAGCGCAACAGTCCATTCGCCGGCAAGGCTGATTTCACGCACCGTCTGCGCGTTGGCGGACAATAGTCCGCACAATGTGCAAACGGTTATCAATAATCTGTATGCTTTCATGTTTTTATTCGTTTAAAGTCATTTCCTGAACACTTGCTTATTAACGTCAAGCTCTTTCACCTTATTATAATATTCCTCTGCTAAGCCGTCTTGCCCTAATCCGCTGTATCCTAAGGCCATTACGTAGTTGCAATGCACTTGGTTGCGCACGTCCAAGTCGTCTTCCCATATAGCGAGCTCGGGCAGGGATACGGCGAAATAGTCTATACGGCAGTGGTCGAACAGGTGCTTCTTGCCGTGGTCTACCAGTTTGTTGAAGCGGCTGCGGGCCTTGTTTTCGTCGCCAAGCGCACGCCAGGCCAAGCCCTGATAGAAGATTTTATCAGGCTGTTGGTCGTTGTAGAAAAACGCCTGCTGCGGCTCGGCTTGCCCTTTCGTGGCCTTTACGAAGCATCTTACGGCCTCCGCCTCGTCGCCAAGCCCGCGGTAAGCCACGCCCTTGTAATAGTCAACCTCGTTTTCCTCGGCGTTGGCCAGCTTGCCTTCGCCGAGGTTGTGGGGGTAAGCGTCGGCCTCCTTGAGCAGCGCCAGTGCGTCGGCATAACGCCTCTCGTTAATCGCGAGTTTTGCAAGCTCGACGCGGCAGACCACATATTGCGTGGTCACTTTGCCTTCGCCACCCTCCCACGGATGGAACTTGCGACCGGCTATCAGGCTCTTCGCCTCCTCATACCTGCCCGTCAGGTTAAGCAAAGTTATCCTCTCGATGCACAAGTCGTCACGCTTTTCCACCAAACCGGCATGATTCTCCATCATGGCGAGCCGCTCCCCATGGCTTACCCCCATCTTCTTATACAGCTGGTCAAGCTCCATGAAGAGGCGCGCGTCGGTAGTGTCGAGCGCGAAAGCACGCTCCAGCAGGCGGCGTGCGTCGTCCTTGCGCCCCAGCTTGTTGTAGTAGGCGAGGGCGAGATTGCGCAAGGCGGTTGGGAACTTGTCGTTAACGGCCACCGACTTCTCCCAGCATTCCACGGCCTCGACGTAGCGGCGGTGGGCATACCAGAAGTTTCCCAAATAATAAGGAGCCTTATAGTCTGACGGATTAAGCGCCATTGCGTCCTGCAGCACGTTGACCTCGTCGATGCGGTTGGGGAAGCAACGGTCGGGCTTAAGCTCGGCCGCACGCCCATACCAAGCCTTTGCTGCATCCTTGTCACCGGTCTTTGAGGCGAAATATCCCTGCATGTATAAGGCCGTCGGGTAAACTTCACGTGCGTCGCCGATATACGCCGACATCACTTTTTGAGCCTCCTCGTAAAACCCGGCGTCGGCAAAGTCGAAAGCGTATTCCATATAGTTGAACGCCAGACCGTTAAGAGTCTCTTTCATGCAGGCAAGTTCAGAGCCGTCGCCCGTTATGAAATAACGCTCGAAACGGCAACCGATGTTGAATCCGTCGATGGCGAGCGAGTCGGCGATGAAAGCCAAAGCCTCGTCTGCCTTGCCCTGATGCCGCAGGATGGAAGCCTTCAGCTGGCGGGCCTTATGGTTGTGCCAGTTGCGTACGAGTGAACGCTCGACATGCTCGAGAGCCAAATCCCAGTCGCCGCGCATGCAGTCAATCTGCGCCACTCCCATATACCCGGCGTCCTGCCAGGCGGCGTTCCATGTAGCCTTAAAGTACGCGTCGTAAGCCTCGTCGTAACGTCCTTGCATCTTAAGGCTGCGCCCCAAGTTATAATAAGGCTCTCCGTCGTATGGGTTGGGGTTGCGTTCGGTCTGCGTAGAGATAGCCCTACGGAAGTATTTTTCAGCCTCGGCGAACTTGCCACGGCGCAGGAGCAGCAGGCCTACGGCGTTGTTGCATCGTATGTCGCCCGGCTCGCGGCGCAAAGCCTCCTCGTAATAGTCGAGCGGATTGTACGTCGCATGGCGGTATTGCTCCAAGTGCTGACCGGTCAGGAAAAGCTGTTCTATAGACGGAATCTCCTCCGGCAGCTTGGCGGCTTTGGCAGGATCGGGCGTCGGTTTTATTTCAGGCTTATCGGCACGGTAGGCCAACAACACTTTGCCTTCGGCGTTTCGGAGGGTCAGGGTCAGGTCTTCGGGCAGGTTGCCGCAGGCGTCCGTCTCGGCCTTGAACACACATTCGGGCGAAAGGCCGGCAACCTTACTGAAAAGCACACGCCCCGAAGCGTCGGCCAACTCGACGGTCACGCCGGACTGTTCGCCGGTTGCGTAGACTATGATATGAGCCTTGCCGTCTTCCACCTCAAGGTTGATCACGAAGTCTTTCGATGCGTTCTTTACGTATCCTACCTCGGCGTAAGGCATGAAATATTGCGTCCATGCCTTCTCCTCATACGGCTGCAGCCAGGTGAAGTCGGGCTGGTTGTCAGTGTATACGCCGGTCATCAGCTCTATGTAAGGCCCATCCTCGTCGGTCAAGTTGCGGTCCCAAGCCTTGCCGAAGTCGCCGCATCCCCACGTCCACTGCTTTTTTCCGGGCGACACGTGGTGGTCGGCTACGTGCAGGAGTCCGGCATGTACGTGCTCCTCGTATCCGCCGACGAAGTTGAAGCGCGACTCTATGGCCATGTAAGACGTAGGCACCGGAATGTTCTTATATTTTGAAATGTCCACTCCGGCCGAATAATCCTGCTTGTAATATACGCCCGTCGCGATGGGGAAGTTAGACACGTCGCGCTTGCCGTGGTCGAAAACTGCATGCACGTCGGGCGGGAACACCGAGTGGTAATGGTCGTTTACGACGACGGCGGGATTGGCCCACCACAGGAAAGTCTGCGGGAAGGGTGTGCGGTTGTACACCTTCACGTTGATTTCCAGATACGACTTGCCCGGACGGAGGGTGAATCCCTGCATGCCTTTCAAGCCGAACATGCGTTCAACCTCGTTGCACCATACGGTCTTGCCGCCGTCGGCGTGCTCCTCGATCATGCAGTCCGTGGGCAGGTAAGTGCTGGGGCGGTGGTGCTGTGGCCAGTTAAACTCGATTCCGCCTGATATCCATGGGCCGGTAAGTCCCACTAAGGCGGGCTTGACTACTTGGTTGTAGTACACGAAGTGGCGGCGGCGCACCTTGTCGTAAGCCATCTGCACGCGGCCTCCCAGTTCGGGCAGGACCATTATTTTAAGGTATTCGTTCTCGATAAAGAAGGCGTTATATGGGCGGTCGTGCTTCTCGTCGGAGATTTTCTCGACTACGGGATAAGGGTAAACCGCGCCCGAACTTCCTTGGTAGACACGCTTCTCGAGGAATATCGGGTTCTTTTCTTCTTCGCCGATGGCGTAAGTGGGCAGGTTGACTGTCTCTTGCCAAGCCCTCACCACGCCTTTTTCAGTAACGGTGGGGCGAATCAGATATTCTGTAATTTTTTCCATTTGTTTATGTTTGAGGTTAAAAGTAATTGAATAAGTCGCATGAGTTGAATTTATTAAAGCGTAGGCCTCGCCGCCGGTCATGTTGCCGCCGGCAGTCTGCCTGTCCGTCTGTTTGCCACTATTTAACGTAAGTTTGGTATAAGTTGTTTGTAACGTTTTTTGTACAAAGTACCTTTTGCTGAGTATCCATAATACGCCGGATGCCTTTGTCGGGACATGGTTTATTACCCATTGGCTGAACTGTTTTTAGTCGTACGGCGGTGGTTGCTGTTTCAAACGGTGTCCTTTTGCCTCTCAATACATGGCTTTTTGCCTTTTGAAAGACGGTCTTTCACTCTATAAAAGGATGTCTTTTGCAAGCTTGTAAGCAACAAGCGGAAACCGTAAGTAAAAGCCTCCGAAATGCGATAAACCGAAAGCGCCTGCCACGAAAAGGCATGGATGATTCCGCTGTTGGGTGGTTTGTCATGTCCGCATGTCACGTAGGGGCGTTAAGATAAGCCGTAAACGGCACGATACGTTTCTGCGGAACGTGCTGACACGGTGAACCGAAGCCATGCGTAAGCTTGTTATGTCCATGCGATAGCGTCCGGGGTGTTTGGGCGTGAATATCATAAAGGCTGTTTCTCTTATACTGAACTGACGTGCTATTTAGTAAGTTCCTGTTCTATTTGTTCGAGCGACTTGCCTTTCGTTTCAGGCAAGCGCGCCTTTACGAATACGAAGCCGAGCACGCAGATTGCGGCGTAAAGCCAGAATGTGCCGTAAGCGCCGAGGCCGGCGTTGAGCAGCGGAAATGTGTAAGTGAGCACGAAGCATGCGGCCCATAGGGCGAACGTTGACACGGCCATGGCCATGCCGCGGATGCGGTTGGGGAATATTTCGGCGATCACCACCCACGTTACCGGGGCGAGCGTCATGGCGTAGCAGGCTATGGCGAGCACCACCATGAGCAGTACGGCCCACCCTGTGATGTGGAAATAGTAACACAACCCCATGAGGATATATATGCAGGCGAGGCCCGAGGCACCGAACAACAGGAGCGAACGGCGGCCGAGACGGTCGACGGTGTACATGCCGACAAAAGTGAAGATGACGTTGGTGACGCCGGTGACGACGATGTTGAAGAGGATGTCGGACACGCCGTAACCCGCCGCGGCGAAGATTTCTTGGGCATAATTGAACACCACGTTAAGCCCGCACCACTGTTGGAAGGCCGCCACGACTACGCCGATTAACAATATTCCTGGCATCTTCCCCTTGAAAAGGTCTGCGAAGCGGGCTTTCTTTACTACATGTTGCTGCGACGAGCGGATGGCCTCAAGCTCGCTCTTGGCGTAGCCGTCGCCGCCGATGCGGCAGAGTATGGCCGTGGCTTCGGCATGCTTGCCCGTAGTGGCGAGCCAGCGCGGACTTTCGGGAATAAGGAAGAGCAGCAGGAAATAGAACGCCGCCGGCACCGCTCCCGACCAGAACATCCAGCGCCATCCCATCTGTTCGTTCCATGTGCCGGCTATGCCGATGCCCGGCTCAACGGGTTCGGCTATCAGCCAGTTGACAACCTGTGCACCCAAAATGCCGAGTACGATGGTGAGCTGGTTGATGGAGACGAAGCGGCCGCGCACGCTGCCCGGCGACACCTCGGCGATGTACATCGGCGACAGGTTTGAGGCGATGCCTATGCCTATGCCGCCTAAGATGCGGAAGAATATGAACCACCCCAGGCCGCTCACGGCACCTGTGCCTATGGCGGCGCAGATGAACACCAGCGAGGCCGCCACCATGAGAGGTTTGCGCCCGTAACGGTCGGCAAGGCTGCCGGCCACCATCACGCCGATGAGACAGCCCAGAATGGCGCTGCCCATGACCCATCCCTGCATCATGGGAGAGTCTGTGATGTTGAAAAATACTTCGTAGAAGGGTTTCGCCCCGCCCACCAGCACCCAGTCGTAGCCGAATAGCAAGCCGCCCATGGCCGAGACAAGGGAAATCAGCAAAAGATAAGAAGTGTTGTTGCCACTTGTTGGATTTGTTTTCATGATACGTTTTTTTTGTTTTTTTACGACCGCAAAGGTACAACAAAACATGTAATAAAAAAATGCAAGGATTTGTCGAAAACATGTAAAATATTACTATCTTTGTGCCGGATAAGCGGCTTATAGCGTGCATGCATCCGCAAAATGTACAATCTTATTATAAATATGTAAAATAACGACCGACCGCCGATGGAGAAAATGGGAGAAGGGTTCAAGGGCGAGAAAGCCATCGTAACGCCTTACGGCATACGCCGCATGCAGGAGCAGAACCCGATAACTAGACAACTATTCGTGACCCACATAGGCTACTATCCCGACGCTCGCTCGCATTACCGGGAGCGCGACGGGGGCTGCCCTGAGAACGTGCTGATATACTGCGAGCGCGGACTCGGCTGGGTGAAGTTCGGCAACGAGAGGTACACGCTCGGCCCGAACAACGCTTTCATCCTGCCCGCCGGTAGGCCGCACGCCTACGGAGCTGACGATGCCGATCCGTGGAGCATCTACTGGCTGCACTTCCGCGGCGAGCGCGTCGACATGTTCGCCGGCATAATAGCCCGCTTGATTGACATCAGGGAGTCTGACCGCAGCCGCTACTCCGACCGCTTCAGCCTCTTCGAGGAGATGTACCGCAACCTCGAGATGGGCTACAGCCCCGACAACTTGGAGTATGTCAGCTTCTGCCTGATGCACTTCCTCGCCTCGTTGAAGTATGTCAACCAGTTCCGCGAGATAAAGACGATAAGGGGCGACGACCTCGTGCAGGCGGGCATCGCCTACATGAAAGACCACCTCGAGCAGGCGCTTACGCTCGAAGACATAGCCTCAAGCGTGGGCTACTCGCCCTCGCACTTCAGCGCGCTGTTCTCAAAACGCACGTCGTTCGCCCCGATGGAGTATTATAATTCGCTCAAAATACAGCGCGCATGCTCTTACCTTCAGTTCTCAACGTTGAAAATCAAGGAGATAGCCTTCCGCTTGGGTTATTACGACCAGTTCCATTTCTCTAAGGCGTTCCGAGGGGAAATGGGGCTTGCGCCCAAGGAATACCGCAAGCGGTATTGGGCGCCGGGGCTCTGCCGTTGAGGAGGCGCGGTTGTGATGTTTTTTTACGGTCAGTCCGACCCGATGTACAGGAATACCATGCCGAGCAGCACAAGGGCGAGGTCTACGATCTTGCTCTTCAGGTTCTTTTCATGCAGTAGGACCGCGCCGAATAGGAACGACACGACTACGCTGCCGCGCCTGACCATCGACACTACGCTTATCATGGCTCCGGGGACGCTCAGGGCGTAGAAATATACGAAGTCGGCCGCGCTTAGGAACACGCTGATCAGTATTATGCACCAGTCCCAGCGGAACGGTGTGGTATGCCGGCGCTTGGGCCGCCACAGCACGAGCAGCATTACGCCCATCATCAGGCATTGGTATATGTTATACCAGCTTTGCACGGCCATGCGGTCGAGCCCTACGCCGCCGTGGCTCGGCGGTGCCATGAGATACTTGTCGTAAAGGCCGCTGACGGCTCCGAGCAATGCCGCCAGTACGATGAAGTATATCCAACGGTCGTGCTTGAAGTCGATGCCCTCCTTCCTGCCGCTGCGGCTCAACATGAAAAACGACGCCACGGCGAGTGCCACGCCTATCCACTGGTATATGTTAAGGCGCTCGCCGAACACAACGAACGCGCCCACGAGCACCATGACGGGGCGCGTGGCGTTGATGGGGCCGACGATGGTCAGCGGCAGATGCTTCATGCCGAAGTAGCCGAATATCCACGACGACAGGACGATGACGCTCTTAAGGATGATGTACTTGTGCGTTTCCCATCCGCCCGGGGCTACATGGAATATCGTGCCGTCAAGGGTGTGTGTCGATGCCGACAGCACTATGAACGGCAGGAATATCAACGAGGAGAAGAGCGTGTTGAGGAACAGCACGGGGACGACGGCGTTGTCTTCGAGCGATTTTTTCTTGAACGAGTCGTAAAAGCCAAGCAGCGCCGCCGACAGGAATGCCAATAACAGCCACATGTTTTTTAAATTAAAAATTAGAAGTTAAAAATTAAAATGAAGAGCGAAAAAAGTGAAGAATTAAAAGTGAAGAGTGAAAAATCCAAATGCTTTGAATAATAGCGATGCTAAGTCTTGGTAACAGATTCTTCACTTTTAACTTTTAATTCTTCACTTTTTCGCTTTTCACTTTTCATTCTTCAGTATTCGATTCTTTCGAGGAACAGGGCGTGGCCGGGCATGCTCTCGCCGGCCCCGGTGCGCTTGCGTCCCTCTATGACGGCCCTGAAGCCGTCAACGCCGATACGGCTGCGGCCAACGTCGACGAGCGTGCCGACGACGGCGCGCACCATGTTGCGTAGGAAACGGTCGGCCGTTATCACGAAGTGCCGGCAACCGCCTCCGTCGTCCACCCAGCGTGCATCGGTGACCTTGCACAGCGTGGTCTTGACGTCGGAGTCGCTCTTGCAGAAAGCGGCGAAGTCGTCATACTGGGTGAGCAGTGCCGCGGCCTCGTTCATCTTGTCGAAGTCGAGGTCGTAAGTCAGCTCGTACGAATAAGCGCGGCGGAAAGGGTCCTTACGCCTGTGCACGTAGTAATGGTAAGTGCGCGAGACGGCACTGAACCTTGCGTGCATGTCCTGGCTTACCGGCTCGGCCTTGTCGGCCGCGACATCCCTCGGCAACAGGCGGTTCAACTTATATACAAGTTGGGCGCAGTCCAATCGGCGTTCCGTGTCGAAATGCGCCACCATCATGCGTGCGTGCACGCCGGCATCGGTGCGCCCGGCTCCGACCACCCGGACGTCCTCGCGCAAGAGCGTCGACAACGCCCTTTGCAGTTCCTCCTGCACGGTGTGCGCGTTTGGTTGCGCTTGCCATCCATGGTAGGCCGTACCGTCGTATTTGAAATAAAGGAAATATCTCTGCACCATAATGCTGATGTTTTTATCCGAGTGCAAAAGTACGAAAATATATCCTTACAGACACGCATCCACGTGGGGAATGGGACATTTTCAAATAAATTTTTACCGAAAATATGAGAAAAGGGGCGGAAGTGTGGGAAAAAAATCTTAAATTTGCCGACTAAATAATACAGACAGAAATAAACGCGATGAAAATATGATTGAAAAATCTATTAAAGTATTATGATTTACCATTTGCTCCGTTTTTTCTTGAAACTACTGTCATATATTCCATTCCGTGCGTTGTACGTATTGTCTGACGGTTTGTTCTATCCGCTATATTATCTGGTCAGGTATCGGCGGAAAATCGTAAGGCGCAACCTTACGGAATCGTTCCCGGAGATGGGTGCTGCCGGAATAAGGAGCGTAGAGAAGAAGTTCTACCGTTTCTTTGCCGACATGATTCTTGAGAGCTGCAAGCTGGCCTCGATGCCGCAGGAGGAAATAATGCGGCGCATGAAGTTCAAGAATGTGGAAGCCGTGAACGGATTGCTCAGGCAAGGCAAGTCGGTCGCGGTTTACTTGGGGCATTACGGCAATTGGGAATGGGTTTCGTCGATGCCGCTTTGGCTGGAAAAAGACACTGTCGGTGCGCAGATATACCATAAGTTACGCAACAACGACATGGACAGGCTGATGCTCTACATACGCGGGCGCATGGGGGCGGTCAGCGTAGACATGCATAAGACGGCGCGCTACGCAACCGAGCTTGCAGCTAAGCGCCAAGTATGCGTAATAGGATTCATAGCCGACCAATCACCGAGGCTGAGGGAGTCGCGCCATTTCCTGCACTTCCTGCACCATAATACGCCAGTGCTGACCGGTACTGAAAAGATAGCGAAGCATTATAAGTTCGAGGCGTTTTACCTTGATGTGGAAAGAACGGGGAGGGGATATTACGAAGCCGAATTCATACGGCTCCACGAAAACCCGTCGACGCTGCCCGACTTTGAGCTGACCTCGCTCTACTTCCGGCATTTGGAACAAGCCATAATAAGGCGTCCCGAACTGTATTTATGGACGCACAACCGGTTTAAGCATGCCGGAAAACTTGGCGCCTGACATATCATGTTGCAATGCGGGATTACTCTTTTTATTAAGAACCACTTACAATTATGGATATAGATTTTGTAATCACATGGGTTGACATGAACGATCCGAAGTGGCGGGCTGAATTTGCGGAATACTCCGGCAATAAGGACAATACGAAGAACGGAGTGTCGGAAGCGCGCTTCCGTGACTACGGTTTCTTGAAGTACTGGTTCCGCGGAGTGGAGAAGTTCGCCCCATGGGTGCGCAAGATACACTTCGTCACCAGCGGACAGAAACCCGAATGGCTCGATGCCGGCAATCCGAAACTTAACTTGGTTAGTCATAAGGATTACATCCCTGCACGGTTCCTGCCTACTTATAATTCGGTCGTCATAGAGCGGTACATACATAAGATACCCGGGTTGGCCGAACACTTTGTGTACTTCAACGACGACTTCTACATAATAAACCGGATCGGGACCGAACGTTTCTTCAAGAACGGACTGCCTTGCGACATTGCCGCATTCTTATACAACCCGTCTTGGTCGCAGTGGTATAAGAGGATAAAGAACAACCTGAGGATAATCAACCGCCATTTCGACAAGAAGGAAGTGATGGCCCGCGACCACGACAAATGGTTTGACAAGAGCTACGGCTCGAAGGCCCGGTGGAACTACATACTGAAGCCCTACGGCAAATTCATCACCCTGCGCACTCCGCACAACGCCCAGCCTTACCTGAAGAGCACGTTCGAGGAGGTTTGGGCGGTAGCCGGAAAGGAACTTACCGAAACGTCGGCTAACCGCTTCCGCGCCCTGAGCGACTATACGCCCGAGCTGTTCCGCACGTGGCAGATATGCCGCGGCAACTTCGAGCCTTACAACACATACCGTGACACAAAGATGTTTCCGCTCATGATAAGGCCGAAACAGGCCGTAAGGGCCATATACGGGCAGTCGTATTCCCTGATCTGCCTTAACGACAACGTGCATATCCGCAATTACGACCAAGTGATGGGAAACATACGGGAGGCCTTCGAGCACATACTGCCCGAAAAGTCAAGCTTTGAATTATAACTGACGTACACCTAACCGTATACACCCCGTAACCGTATAACCCGACAACCGCAGAAACAATGAACAAGGTGCTTGCAGAAATAATAGCAGGAGTTATTCCTAACAAGATGGCGCGCAACCGCTGGCGCGGCATCCTGCGTTATGGGATTATAAAATCCTTAAAACTGAAATACCGCCTGAGGCGCGACCATACCGAGCCGCAGTATTACCTTGCGGTATGCGCCATAGCGAAAAACGAAGGCCCATACTTCAAGGAATGGATAGACTGGCACCGTAAACAAGGGGTCGATAAGTTCTATATATACGACAACGAGAGTACTGACTGCACGAAAGATGTGCTAAAGCCGTATATAGAATCGGGGGTGGTGGAATACCGCTATTGGCCTGGGCGGAAACAACAGCTCCCCGCGTATGACGACTGTTTCGACCGGCACAGGCTTGAGGCGCGCTGGATAGCCGTTATAGACCTTGATGAGTTTATCGTGCCTATAAAGGATAAGAACATCCCTGATTTCCTGCGCAGGATGGAGCGTTTCTCGGTTGTGGAAATAAATTGGCTTGTTTACGGTAGCGGTGGAGCAAAAAGGAAAGAGCCGGGCGGCGTTATGGAAAGATTCCACAAACACTCATTGCCCGGGCATCGGCTTAACACCCACGTGAAGAGCATTGCCGATCCGCGGCGCGTCTGCACGATGATCGGATGCCACGAGGCTGCACGTCTGTCAGGCCGTGCGGCGGACTCGCATGGCGTGCCGCTGAAGAAAGGCTTCCGCGACCGTAAGCCGCAACAAGACATCATACGCATCAACCATTATGCGGTGAAGTCATACGAAGAGTTTCTTGCAAAGCGGGCCCGTGGCAGGGCACGCATTACAAGCTTGCGCGACATGGGGTATTTCGACAGCTACGACCTTAACGATGTTGAAGAATGAGAACAGTCGTGCTTCAAAAGTGTCGCAGTCTTGCGGTAAAGTTGTCACCCTCGTTCCATGTGTCCAAAGTCAGAATCGTTTACATTCATAATTCGAAAGTGTCGTTTTTATTTTTCAAAAGCCGACTTTTTAGGGAACCGTTTTTCCAAATAAGTCTTTGATGCCGTTCTGTCGCTGTCTGTGGCATACTCGGAGTCGTTCATGCAGAAAAACATAGGGCGGAGCCTGTCAAGCTTTTCATAATGTTTTTTCTTGTGTATGGCTACAAGCATTGACTCGTTTTTTGTCACGTAGCGTAATAGTCCTCTTTTTTCGGCAAGTGCGGCGTATAAGAACACTATGCGTTGCAAGTCATTGTCGCTGCGCATCCGGTTCCTGCTGATGGCCGAAAATTCGTTATGCATTACAATCTCGACAATCTTCTGATAATCGCTTTTAAGGTAAGCGTCTATATTATGGTGGGGCATTCCGGTAAAATACACTCCGTACTTTTCATCGACAAGCCGTGAGGCGCGGGCGATGGTTTTACTATAGTTCTTCAACGGTTTTTTACTAATGTTCTCACGCCAGAACCAACGTATCTTCCTTAGAGGTTTACGAGTAAGCCTTACGATGGGGAAACCTTCGGATGTGAAAAAGTCGTCTGCTGTTACAATTTTGTTTATGAACATGTCGTCGTTTGCATACAAGAAACGTTCGGCAAGTCCAGGTATGCGGTATAGGAAATGTTCTATCAGACTGGAATTGAAACATGGCAGGCTCTCGGTCGGCATAATCTCGGTTAGGTCGACAATTTTGACTTTCTGGCATCCGGTGTTCAGCCATGCCGGGACTTGATTGTCCGTAACTATGAAAATCCGCCGTATCCAAGGGGCGTACATTTCCACCGACCGCAAACTGTATTTCAGTTCGTCATTGTTCGCGGTTCGGCCTTTGCAGTTTACAGGCGAGTCTTCGTTCGTCTTGCCTATGAAGGCGTTTCGCTTAGCCTGCCATACAGGGTCGTTTCCGTCAACCCAAAGATAAATAAGGTCGATATCGTTTATGTTGTTTCCCATTTTCTGTTCTTTATTTTTCAGGAACCGATTATTTCAATATAGAACTTAATATATTGTTCAACACAGTCGTCCCAATCAAAGCGGGTCGCGTTTTGTCTTAGTTTTTCGGCGTAAGCCGGAGACTCATCGAAAACAGCCAATTGCTTCCTAACTACTTCCGCCATCGCCTTTGGAGAAAGGTCGTCCCAATAGAACGCTTCCTTTCCGCCTATTTCCGGGAGGCTTGTCAAGGTGGAAAGGAATACGGGTTTGCCTAATTTCATGGCTTCGATCGGCGGCAGTCCGAACCCTTCGCACATCGACGGGAACAGCAAGGCGCGGCAGGCGGCATAAAGGGCGGCTTTTTCAGATTCTGTAACATTAGGTAATACGTAAATGTTGCGGGAATCGCTCTCGTTAATCCGTTGTTGTAACATCCTGCCGTAATCGCTGTCCCAATCGCCAGCAATCAAGAGATTCTGTTCCGGAAGGTATTCCATCATTTCCAACAACAAGTGTACGTTCTTCTTGCGCCGCAGACTGGATATGTGGAACAAGAACTCATCAGGCAGTGATGCCGGTAATGATGCTTGGCGCGACAGCGCGGAAAGATCTGTCACCCCGTTGTAAATCACCCTTCCCGGCTGGGGCGCATGGAAGTGCTTCTTTACATCTTCGTAAGCGAACTTGGAAATGTAGTTCACGTAGTCTGACTGTCCCATTATCTTCCTAAACCTGTCAGCCGCCCTTTTCAACTTCTTTCCTTTCTTCTCGTAAATAAAGTTTATGTCGTGGACTGTCAGTAGTTGCTTTTTTGCAAGAGGCAACCGTTTTGTCCTACTGTTTTGATATGGGATATGGAACAAGTCTGCCTGTATTGGATACAATGCCAATAGCCTGCGAAAGGATTTCGGCATGCATATATAGTGGACTTCATTCCCGAAGCAACCCCTGAATTTCGGCGGCAAGATGAAAAACAGTTCGATCCCATGGCGTGAACGCAATTCGGCGGCGCGCTTTCCAAGCCGTTCGCCTATCTGCCTGCAAAATTCTCCAAAACCGACATAAGGCAGTGAGACCGGATAAAAGTCGATAACGATTCTTTTCATTGGTGGCGTGTTAGAGTGGTTTTTGATTTTCTTAGTTGTTTGGACATCTCCATGCTTATTATCTTTAAGATGAATTGAACGGTTGCGTGTGGATTATTGCCCATGTTCCACTCTTTGTCTTATTGAAGGATAATGTTTAAGTATTTTCTCCAGCGCGATGCGGTTGCGGTCGTCGCCTACTTGTATGTTTATGGTCTTCAAGGAGAACTCTTTCGGCTTTCCTACTTCCTTGGCCGTGCGCCGCCCGTTGGGTAATGGGACTACATAAGTGCCTTTCGATACCGCTGCGGCCCAAAACCAAATGTCGTCATTGGTCGGTGCCATCGACATGAACAGTTCGGGTACGAGCATCCCCTCGTCAAGCGTGTGTGGCGGATACAGCACTCCGCCTACGCCTGTTTGCATGGCATGATAGTCGAAATGCAATCTTTTGAATACAAAGTCGTACCATTTGTACTTTCTCCACTTGCGGTAAGGAGCGTCGGGGCGTATTTTCCTTACCCGGTGTGCAATGATAGCTTCGGGCAAGCGCCTGTGCAGCTTGAGCAAGTCGCGCAACATGTTCGGATGGTAAAATATGTCGTCGTCGATTGTTACTATTACATCTTCGGGAAAATCCCTTAAGGCAGGAATGAGTTTTTTGTAAGAACGTATCTCGGCAGGGTCGAACCTTACTTCAAATATCTTGCTCTCGGCCTTAAGGGCTTCAAGCTCCGGCGGAAGCACACCGCCGGGGAATTTCTGCGTGTCGAGATACAGCACGATCTTGTTCGGAAGCAGCGATCCTGCGAGCACCGAGCGTATGGCCTGCACGGCGTAAGGTATCGCCGCAGGGAACGAAGTCAGTGAGACTATTATCTTCTGTTTGTCGTCCATCATTCTTTAGGTTTGTCAAATATGATAACCAATCTTCTTTCCTATTTCGGGAAACTCTTTTGTAATGGCCTTCAGAGCCGCTGCGTTACGGTCGACGCCCGACTTGAAGTTGCTCGTCTTCAGTGACAGTTCGCGGGGCTTGCCCAGTCCGCGGGGCTTGTTGTGCCCGAACGGCACGGGCACTATCTCCGTGCCGTTGGCCACGGCGGCCGCCCAAAACCAGATGTCGTCGGTCGTAGGGGCTATGCGCGTGAAGAGGGCTTCGTCGAGCATTCCGGCTTTCAGGCAGTGCGGGGGATAGAGTATGCCGCCGACGCCGGTCCCTATGTTGGTGAAGCCTGAGTGTATTCTTTTAAACACGAAATGATACCATCTGTACTTCCTCCACTTGCGGTATGGCTTGCCCGGCTTCATCAGCTTCGCGCGGTGGGCCAGCACGGCGTTTGGAACAAGGCGGTGAAAGCTCAACAGGTCGCGCAGCATGTGCCTGTGGTAGGCCACGTCGTCGTCGACGGTCACTATCACGGCATCGGGGAAGTCGCGCAGGGCTGGTATGAGCTTGCGGTACGAACGTATGTCGCTGTCATAGTTGCGTATCTCGAATATGGGATTGTCGTCGGCCATGCGCTTCAGTTCACGTGGAACTCCGGCCTCGCCGAACTGCGAGAACGTGAGATATAGTACAACCTTGTCGGGCAGCACCGAGCCGTCTAATATCGACCTTACGGCCCGGGCGGCATAGCTTATGGCCGCGGGGAACGAGGTCATCGACACTATTACTTTCTCTTCTTGCATGTCATCCGTATTTGTTTATGTGGACTGCGGCATACGCCGGCCTACCTTTCGTTGTATATGAAATCGAGCCCGTAACGGCAGTAACGCGAGAACTTCCTGTCCGAGCTTATGAGCGGAACATGGTCGGATATAGCCTGTGCGATAATCAGCCGGTCGTTAGGGTCGCGGTGATCGGACAAGACGGAAAGTTCGGAATACCGTTGCAGATGTGTTTTGTTCACCGGCAATACATTGATGCCCATTTCATCGAGCCATCCGACTATTTCGTTAGCAGAAGGTGCATTCTCCCCTTTGTTGAACGTAAGTTTGTCTATTTGACAAAGGTGTATTAATTCTTGCACACAGACAGAGCTCGTCTGCATCAGATTTTCGTAGTCAAATATTATTTCTTTCACATCGGGGTGTATCTCGTCCTTTTGTCCCGTTACGAGGAAAACAAGAATGTTTGTGTCAATATAGTATCTCATTTCAGAATATACTTCATGTCCTCTTCACGGATATAAAGCCCGGTGTCGCCTTTTGACAGCAACCACTCTCCCAGCTTGTTCAGCTTCCCGTCCCTTGCTTTTTTGGCTTTCAGGAACTCTACAAACCCTCCCACTTTAATCTGCTTGTCCGCATTTGCTTTTATTTGTTTGTCCGTATTGTCCATCTTATTTATTATGTTTTAATTGTCATACGTATATTCGCATAAGCATTTACCTCATTTCTGCACGGCCTCCATATCCATCAAAGTTCTTTGCTCTTTCCGCTTAAAAGCCGCTCGCTTATCTTGCTCAACTTTCCTTAGCTTTTTTCTCTTTTTAAGGATTTGATAAAATTCTTTTTTTGTATTCTTTATATATTTTCCATTGTTCGACTTTTGTTTTCAAATTCAATTCTAATGCAAATTGAGCGGAGTGGAAAATAAAAACGAGTGGAACAAGTTCTTATTTTCACTTTCGAGCGCAGCTTACCTTATGCAAAGGTAATGCAATAGAACGTAATACGGACTTGCCCGCTAATTGCTGAGGTACAGCTTACCTTATGCAAAGATAAGGTAAAAAAGTGATATATTGAACATATTGCTTGAAAATGATTGAAAAATAGCGTTCCGCACATACCGATATTGGAAATCAGCGGATAACGCCGTATAAAACGCCGTGTCTTGTCGTGTAAAACGTTGGTTTCCGCCGTGTAAAAGGCCGTGTTTTGAGCGGCAAAACACGGCCTTTTATACGGCGAAGGTTAAGTCGTTGGTTCCCAGGTGGTTATGATGCGTGTCGGCTGCTGCGGCGCATGGCGCGCCGGGCATTGCCGGCACTACCACTCGCTGATGTCGGCCTTGGCCTCGACCTTGCGCTCTACGTCGTCGGGAAGCGACGGGAAGAAATCGATGCCCGTTATCCGTTCCACTTCGTCGACAGTGTTTACATAATCGCCTTTGGGGCGGTTGCCCTCGGCGTTCTTGTAGATGAATCCTATTGCCGCCGGGTCGTCGCCGAGGCGCAGCACAACCTTGAAAAAGGCTTCGGGCACCACCACCTTGTTCTTGCCTATCGTCTTGTGCTTGCCTTTGTATAATATGGGGCCGCATACGACATATACTCCTCCGTATTCCTTTGCCCAAGCGCGGCATGCCATTTCCATTTCGTTCCAGTCGCCGCGGTTAAGGTTGCCGTTCTGCGGACACATGTTGGTGAACAGGAACGACTCTTCCATGGCCTTCTTGCTGTACTTGTTGTCGGCGGCCGGGCACATGTGGCCGCGGTCGTAGCCCGAGCCGTAATAGTCGGAGTCCTCGGCCCGCGGTGCCGGCACGTCGGTGTCGGCCTCGAAGTCTACGCCGGCGCGCTTGGCCGGGCCGATGGTGCGGTCGGCCGTAAGGTGCCACGCCACCCAGTTGGGCAGCTTCGTGTCCTTGTTGTACGATGCTACGTATCCCGTGCGCCTTAATATCTGCTCGGGCGTTCCGGCCGGCGACGCCTGCATCTGATACTGATAGTCGGTGTGCGTCGGCATGCTCTCGTCCGCCTCCGGCTGTTGCGCATCGTCGGCAATAGCGGCCAATTCCTTACCTAACTCGTTGAGAGCTGACTTGTTGCGTTCAATTGCGTCGCACGAAACTACGGACATGGCCGAGCACAACGCTAAGACATAAAACTTCAACTTTTTCATTTTCGCAAAATAATTGATATGAAGAAACTATAAAAATACACTCTTGACAACAATGCCACGCCGCAAAGTTACACGTTTTTCACGTCTTAAAGAAATATTCAACGGCCAAACTTCCGCCACGGCCCCACACCCAAGCACATTACAGTTAACCCCCAATCGGTCATTAAACCGTAAACAACCGAACTTTGACGTATTTTACTTACTCTTCGTCAGCTTATGCGTTTCTGCCGGCATCTTGCTTTCCGCTACGTCCCGGCATAGCGGGCTACGCCTTCGCCGAAACGGAAGCAATCTACACGGCATAACATATAATCAGCCTGAAGTATAACGGCCGATTCGGGTTAAACAAGGCAAACCGGCTGAATACGGACAAATAAATCGCGGATTCACGTCTTTTTTCATTTTTATTGCCTACCTTTGCACTTTGGAAATGCCGATACGGCGCATTTCCATTGCCAAGTCGCGTAAGCCCGTACACAATCGTCACCACGGCGGCCGGCTTGGACGACATTCTCATGAAACAGGATTTTTAAGCGATTGGAACAAGAATCATTATGGAAATAAAAAAGTCGGAATTCGTAGTGAGCAGTCCCACATGGACCCTATGCCCTAAAGACGTCAAGCCTGAATACGCCTTCATAGGCAGGAGCAACGTAGGCAAATCAAGCCTGATAAACATGCTTTGCAACCACAAGAACCTGGCAAAAACGTCGGCAACGCCGGGCAAAACCCTGCTCATAAACCACTTCATCATCAACAACGAATGGTATTTGGTCGACCTCCCGGGGTACGGCTACGCCAAACGCTCAAAGTCGGTGCAGCAGAAATTAGAGCAGATGATAACCTCGTACATCCTGCAACGCGACCAGCTCGTCAACGTATTCGTACTAATCGACATACGCCACGGCTTCATGGCAATCGACAACGAGTTCATCAACTGGCTGGGCGGCAGCGGCATACCGTTTTCAATCGTGTTCACCAAGGCCGACAAGCTGGGCCCGCAAAAGGCCAAGCAAGCGGTAGGCACATACATGGAAGGGCTGAAAGATACATGGGAAGAACTTCCACCTTATTTTATTACAAGCAGCGACAAGAAAACAGGCAAGGACGAAATACTTGACTACATAGACAGCATTAACAAATCACTGGACAACAAATAGCACGCCAATGGCCACACAGACACCATACCTCGACGTACAAAACCTTACGAAGTCGTTCGGAGCGCACGTCCTGTTCGAGAACATCTCGTTCAGCGTAGCCGAAAGGCAGAAAGTAGGACTCGTTGCCCGCAACGGCACGGGAAAGTCCACCTTGCTGTCAATACTCACGGGAATCGAGGGGTACGACTCGGGCGAAATCATTTTCAGGCGCGATTTGCGCATCGGATACCTTGAACAGTCGCCGAAGTTCAACCCCGAAGACACCGTGCTCGACGCATGCTTCAACCACGACGGCAACGAGGAAAAGATACTTAAGG
>CALUIJ010000051.1 GCA_944320675.1 uncultured Prevotella sp. | reverse complement strand
GCAAAAATACTACTAAATATTTACCCAATGCGTATATTATTTACCGAAAATGCTACCAATTTTACATTGAACTTAATTTGGACAAACCGCCGACCGGAAAACCGTCAGGAAACAACCGTCTTGCAATAGGTTACCTTCCGGCGTGCAAAAGGTTACCTTTTACGCCGCAAAAAGCCGCCTTTCGCAACGCAAAAGGCGGCTTTTTGGAACTGAGATCGTAACTTACTGGCGTTCAACGGATTGCAGCAGCGTCTACGGTTATGCGCAACGTATCCTTGTCGAACACTATTCCCTGCCGCTCTACGAACGCCGATAGTGCGCCCGAGCCGGCCAGTCCGCGGGGCGTGCCCGTGGCAATCTTGCCGTCGCCGGCCATAAGCCACAGCGTGTCGGCCGTCTGGAGGGCAAGCTCGAGGTCGTGGGTCGACATGAAAATGGTCTTGCCCATGTCGTGGCTTAGGCGCGCAAGGAGCAGCATCGTCTCCACCTTGCTGGGATAATCGAGGAAAGCCGTAGGCTCGTCGAGCAGGATTATCGGCGTCTGCTGTGCCAAAGCCTTGGCTATCATCATCTTCTGCCGCTCGCCGTCGCTAAGGGTCGACGCCGTGCGCCGCGCCAAACCGGAGATTCCCACCTGGCTCATGCTCTCGGCAACGATGCGCTTGTCGTCGGCGTTGAGCCTGCCCCAAAAGCCCGTATAAGGCGTGCGGCCGAGCGAAACGATGTCCTCGACGGTCATGTTCATGGCTTCGGGCCTCGTTGTAAGCACGACGCCGACGAGCCTCGACATTTCCTTTTGGCCGTATCCGCTTATCTCCTTACCTTTTATATATATACCGCCGCCGAGCCTCGGCAGGAATCCGGCAAGCGTCTTAAGCAGCGTCGACTTGCCTGCTCCGTTCGCCCCGATAAGGCAAGTAAGTTCGCCGGCGCGCAAAGACACGTCGACCCCTCGGGCCACAACCTTGTCGCCGCCCTTTACACGGTAGCCTATGGAAAGGGATGAAAGCGTTATCTGGCACATGAGATGAGTATATTATAAATTTAGGATTGGGAATGTGGAATGGAGAATTATGATTGCCTTTTATTCTTATAACGGCTGCCTACGAGCCGCTGACGGCCGTCAGTTTGAATTGAGCAGCCTCCTCGCAAACTCTATCAGCGTGTCCTTACCATTCAAGAAGTCGCCGTCGGTAAGGCCGACGTTGTAATCCGGCTCGATGCCGAACTCCGTACACCGCATGTCGCGGTCGTACATCGGGCAGGCGCTGAAGCGCACCGCCCAGCCGTTGGGCAGCTCGCTGCTCATCGGCATGCCTGCCCCTCCGCCGGTCTTGTCGCCCACTACGGTCACGTTCGGACAGCATTTCATGTATTTCACGAACTCGTTGGCCGCGCTGAACACCCCGCGGTTGGTCAGCACAACCACTTTCTTATGCCATCGTATGCCGGCCGACGGCTTCAAGGTTTGCTTCTCGGGAGATGAAAAATCGTTGTGACCGGGGCCGGTCTTGTGGCACATGTACCCTACAAGGACCGGCTCGTCGGTGAAGCGTCCTGCCAGTTTTTCGGCCATTGTCAGCTGTCCGCCGCCGTTTCCGCGCACGTCCAATATCAAGCCGTTGCACGGGGCGAGGTAGAAAAGCACCTCGTCGAGGTTGCCGTCGCCGATGGCGTTTGAGAACGAGGGATAATATATGTAGCCTATGTTGTCGTCGAGCTTGCGGTATTGCAGTCCCGACGCTATCTTATAATCAGTGCCGAGATAACGGCGGAGCAGCGAATCGCTGAAGTTGGCAGGATAATCCTCCTTCCAGCTCCAATAGCGGGCGTTGTCGAACGGGGCGTACATGTTGACGTGGCCGTCGCGCAATTCGCCGAGCATGTCGCCGAGAACCTCGAACAGCCAGTCGTCGGTCATGCCGTCGGATATCCTGGGACTGTACTTCGCATACACTCCGTCCCAGTCAAGGCCGTACTCTTCGCTCTTGTAATCGAAAAAGCAATAACGCTCGTCCATTATCTTCCAAAGAGCCTCGAAATTGCCGCGCGGCGTGTCGGCGAACTCTTCCTCGTCGACGCACGACGAGAGCGCAATGGCCGCAACAAGACCGATAAACGTGTAAAAACTCTTTATCATGGCACTATCCTTGTGATTTTGAAATGGCGAACAAAACCTATGAGCAGCATGTTCGAATAAGTATGGTACTTCAGATTGTTCACCTTGGCCTGGCGGAAGTCGCCGAGATAGCCAAGGCGCAATGTGGTGCGGCCGAGCGTGAAGTCGAGAGTGAGCATCTGGCGGAGCGACGGGGCCGAGACGAACGTCGTAGGGACGGCGTTGTGGTCGTAGTCGCCGCGCGAGAAAATCTCATAATACGACTGGCCGTAATTGGGACTGAACATCAGGCCAACGAGCGGAACGCCCGCCTCATAACGCGCCTCGAACGGCACGCGGCCTAGCCTGAAACGGTATGCAGCGGCGGCCGACGGCGCAATGTTGAACGCCAGGCGCGCCTGCGCCGGGTTGTTGCCGTTGCGCGTGTTATAAAGAAACCCGGCCTCGACTTCAGCCTGCCCGCCCGCCATAACGTTAAGACGGCCGCCAAGCAGGTCCCAATTGTAATGCAGACCGTATGTAAACGTGTACGCGCCCGACATCTCGTTGCCGTTGCCCGAGCGGTTGCCTGCATAGGCCACGGCCCCCTGGTGCACAAGCATGCGCGACCAACGGCGGCCCTCGCGGCGGCGCACCGTATGTGAAACGTAGCGCAATTCCGTACCCGAATATTCCTCGGGGGAAAGATATGTGTCGAGTATCGACACCGCGCCGACGCCTATCATTTGGGCGTTGGCCACAACCTTGTCGCTCCGCAAGGTGTCAGCCTCTTGGGCGCAGACAACCGCCGAAAAGGCGGTAAACACTGATATGGCAAGTGTACGTATAGCTTTCATCGGTAAAAATGCCGCCCCTCCCGCCACTATGAGCGGCAAGGGGCATGGTTGATTGTAACGAACCGCACGCGCCCTCCACACGGACGAGAGCCGTGGAGAGGTTTTCACTCGTCTCCGAAGAGGTTGAGCTGTCCTGTTATCTCGTCGATTACCTGCTGCTGGCTCTTGCCTGCGTCGGGGTCGAGGTTCTCTTCCTTGATGCTTTCAGCCGTTCCGCCGTCGGACGGCCCATTGCCGTCTGCGGCTTCGTCGGCACGCTTCAACGGCTCCAGAGGCTCAATCTTGTCGACAGTCCATGTGCTGATGCGCTTGCCCTTGGCCTTAAAGCCCTTGACGGCGACAAACTCTTCGGCGTCGATATCAACCGAGCCACGGAACGCATCGTCGCCGCCGAACGTCACGCGGAACCGCGGATAAGGCTCGTCGGTCAGGCAGACGAGGCGGCTGTCGGGGTTTTCGCCGATATAGTTCTGCTTGCGTTTCGAGCCTTCCAGCAAGAAACGCTTCAGGTAAGGATAGCCCTGTTGGTCGGCGTCGAAGAGCACCGCCGTCCACACCTTGTGCCCGTCGTACTTCTCTATTATCTTAATGTTGTCCTCGTAGTGGTTGTTAACGTCGAAGTTTGACAGATAGAAATCGCCGTTGTCGAGCACTACGAGGATGCTGTCGCCCTCGTTGAACTCGCCGAGGAGCCGTCCGTGCTCGTCATAATTAAGGCGTTTCACGTCGGGGTCGAACCACACCTTGCGTCCGCCGAGCGTGCTGTGGCCGTGGCTCTTCAAC
Organism: uncultured Prevotella sp.; assembly: GCA_944320675.1. Classification (GTDB taxonomy): domain Bacteria; phylum Bacteroidota; class Bacteroidia; order Bacteroidales; family Bacteroidaceae; genus Prevotella. The sequence goes on along the minus strand of CALUIJ010000051.1, from coordinate 19,655 downwards.
GATATGCGGTGTACGTTGAAGCGCGTCAGCACTATGCCGCGCGCCGAACGGCCCTTTATGTCGACTTCGGAGAAGTCGCGCTCCTTAAAGATGTTCTTAAGGCGCGGAGCCGGATCGAGCGTCACCTTTATCACCTCGGCTTCGCCGTTGGGGTTGGCCGTGAAGTAAACCACGCGCGAACCCGGCGTGCCCATCGTCAGGTCGTACTCGCGGTCGCGCGTTATGCTGGTTACGTTGAAGCGCTTCATGTAGTACTTTCCAAGCTTGCCGTCACGGTAGACCACGTTGTAGATGGTGCGCTTGTCGTTCTTCTTGAACACGGCGACGTGCAGGATGTTCTTCCCGACGAATATCTTGTCGGCCACCTTGACCACCTTGTACTTGCCGTCGCGGTAGAAAATGATGATGTCGTCGATGTCGGAGCAGTTGCAAACGAACTCGTCCTTCTTAAGCGCCGTGCCTATGAAGCCGTCGTTGCGGTTGATGTAGAGCTTCTCGTTGGCCTCGACCACCTTGGTGGCCTCAATCGTGTCGAAACTCTTAATCTCGGTAAGGCGCGGATGGGCCGCGCCGTATTTCTGCTTAAGGAACCTGAACCAATCGGCCGTAACCTCGACCATGTTTCCCAATTTGCGGTCGATATCGTCGATCTCGGCCTTGATCCTGGCCATCAGCTCGTCGGCCTTGTCCTTGTTGAACTTAAGTATGCGGGCCATCTTAATGTCCATAAGGCGCAGTATGTCGTCCTTGGTCACCTCGCGTATCATCTGCGGATAGAACGGAGTAAGGCGTTCGTCGATGTGGGCGCAGGCGGCGTCCATGTCGGGAGCCTGCTCAAACTTGCGATCCTTATATATGCGCTCCTCGATGAATATCTTCTCGAGCGAGGCGAAATGCAGTTGTTCCTGCAGTTCGTTCTTGCGTATCTCAAGCTCCTGGCGTAGCAGGCCCATCGTATGGTCGACCGAATATCGGAGCACGTCGCTTACCGAAAGGAACTGCGGCTTGTTGTCCTCGATTACGCAGCAGTTGGGCGATATGTTGATTTCGCAGTCGGAGAAAGCGTAAAGAGCGTCAAGCGTCTTGTCCGACGACACGCCTGGAGCCAGGTGGATCTGTATCTCGACCTGCGCCGCCGTGTTGTCGTCAACCTTGCGCGCCTTTATCTTCCCTTTCTCGATGGCTTTCAGTATCGAGTCGATAAGCGTCGAAGTGGTCTTGCCGTAAGGTATCTCGCGGATTACGAGCGTCTTGCTGTCAAGTTTCTCTATCTTGGCCCTGACCTTAAGCACGCCGCCGCGCTGGCCGTCGTTGTACCGGCCGACGTCGATGCTTCCGCCCGTGGGGAAGTCGGGATAGAGCGTGAACGGCTCGCCGTGAAGGTAGCTCACGGCGGCGTCGCATATCTCGTTGAAATTATGGGGGAGCACTTTCGACGACAGTCCTACGGCAATGCCCTCTGCGCCCTGCGCCAAGAGCAAGGGGAACTTGGCCGGAAGCGTTATCGGCTCCCTGTTCCTTCCGTCATAACTCAGCTGCCACTCGGTGGTCTTGGGATTGAACACCACGTCCAAGGCGAACTTCGACAGCCGCGCCTCGATATATCGGGGGGCGGCCGCACGGTCGCCAGTCAGGATGTTGCCCCAGTTTCCCTGACAGTCGACGAGCAAGTCCTTCTGCCCCAACTGCACGAGGGCGTCGCCGATGGAGGCGTCGCCGTGTGGGTGGAACTGCATCGTGTGGCCCACGATGTTGGCCACCTTGTTGTAGCGTCCGTCGTCCATACGCTTCATCGAGTGCAATATACGCCGTTGCACGGGCTTAAGTCCGTCCTCGATATGGGGCACGGCGCGCTCGAGGATTACGTATGAAGCGTAATCGAGAAACCAGTTCTGGTACATTCCGCTGAGGTGGTGCACGGCGGAAGCGTCAAAGCGGTTCACCGGCTTATAGTCGTTGCCCGTATCTTCAACGGTGGCACCGTCGGCCGGCTCCATCAGTTCGTCGTCAATTATTTCGTTGTCCATGTATCCTAAAATGATTATCGGCAGCACTTAAAACGGCATGCAAGAACAGCCCGGCTGATAACGTATGTGCTGTAATAATGCTAAAATAACGCAAGCGGGAGGCAAGAAAGTTTTACTTCCAATTGCCCGAGTGCAAATTATCTTCGGGCAAAGATACTGCAAAAAATCGGCATTTACAAAAAAACAGTTCGTTTTTAAGCAAATAAACACCAGCAATCAAATTAAAAACAAAGGTACAATTCTGAGAAGTCGGCTGGTGATTGTCATTCCGGGCTTAGACCCGGAATCCAGAAAACACAATTATTAAAGAATGTGGCCGTATACACTGGATTCCGGGTCTAAGCCCGGAATGACATTCACCAGCCGACTTCTTAGAAGAAAGGGAGGTATATTTAAAATCGACTACTGACATTCTATTAAAAAAATCCAAAAACCAATATTCAGGTAAATTCAGTTGACGCATTGAGAAGCGCCTCGGCGGAAACAATACGGACTTCGAACAAGAAAAACGAAGAAATATCGCATCAAACATAAATCATTGATATACAGGTAATTGCAACAAACACAAACTTCCGTGCGGCGGAATATGCATGCAAAAGGTCGCCTTTTATACGGCAATCTACCGTTTTTCGCAACGCCATTAGCCGTCTTTTTACTGCCAAACAGCCGTGAAAGAGCCTTTAATACGCAGTCATACTGCAAACATACGTTAACACAGTAAGTAAAAAAGGCATACGGCTTAACACATAGAAACATTTGATTTTCTATTTCACGGAAAACATTTGTAAAGACATTTTACTACGACATTCTTAAAAAACGTTATCATTTTGCCGGACAAATTATTTGCATTAACTTTGCATAAGTTAAGCTGCGCTCGGACAATTGAAAGTAAACTTTCTTGCCGCTCGCTTGCAGCAACTTCGCAATCCATATCAACAACAACAACCATACGTATATGAAGAAACTACGCCCGCTGATGTTAGCCGGAACGGGCAGCGACGTCGGCAAGAGCGTCTTGGCGGCAGGCTTCTGCCGGATATTCAGGCAAGACGGATACGAGCCTGCGCCGTTCAAGGCGCAAAACATGGCTCTCAACTCGGCCGTAACGCCCGACGGACTCGAAATTGGACGCGCGCAGGCCGTGCAGGCCGAAGCCTGCGGCATAGAGCCGTGCGCCGACATGAACCCCATACTGCTTAAGCCGCAGGGCGACAGCGTAAGCCAACTCGTGCTGAACGGCAAGGCCGTGGGCTCCGTCAACGCCTTCGACTACTACAAAAGCCCACGGCGCGAAAGGCTGCGCAAGGAGGCCTGCGGAGCGTTCGACCGCCTCAAGGCGCGCTATTCGCCGATAGTCATGGAGGGAGCGGGCAGCATGGCGGAGCTTAACCTGCGCGGCGGCGACATCGTGAACATGAGCATGGCGCGCCACGCCGGAGCGGCCGTGGTGCTCGTGGCCGACATAGAGCGGGGCGGAGTGTTCGCCTCGGCCTACGGCTCGATAATGCTGCAAAGCGAAGACGACCGCAGGCTGGTGAAGGGAATAATAGTCAACAAGTTCAGGGGCGACGTCCGCCTGTTCGACGACGGCGTTAAGATACTCGAGGACATCTGCCGCGTACCAGTATTGGGCGTGGTGCCTTATTTCGACGGAATACACATCGAAGAGGAGGACAGCATGGAGCTTAAGGCGAAAAGGACGTGCGCCACGGGCGACGGACGCGCGAACGTGGCCGTGGTAAGGCTGCGGCACATCAGCAACTTCACCGACTTCGACGCGCTTGAACACGACCCGCGCGTTAACCTCTTCTATTGTGACACGCCCGGCAAACTGGCCGATGCCGACATAATAATACTGCCGGGCAGCAAGAACACCATGGCCGACCTCGACGGCTTGCGCCGCAACGGCATGGCCGAAGCCGTAACCAAGGCCGCAGGCGGCGGCAAGACGATACTCGGAATATGCGGCGGCTACCAGATGATGGGCGCGGCCGTAGCCGACCCACACGGCATAGAGGGCGGCGGCCGCCGCGCAAAAGGACTGTGCCTGCTGCCCGTCAGCACACGGCTCGACAAGGAAAAGACCCTGAAACAGACGGTTTTCACCCTTGCGCAAGGCGGCTGCGGCGCAATGAACGGATACGAGATACACAACGGCGTAACCACGCCCGCCGACGGCGCGGCATGCCCACCGCTGTTTATAAAATCAGACGGCCAGGCCGACGGATGCATAATCGGCGGCAAGCGCATGGGAACCTACATGCATGGGGCGCTCGACAATCCGGCGTTCGTCGACTTCCTGCTGTCGACATGCGGAAAAAGCAACGCGGCGGCAGGCGGAATAACCGACTATAAGGCGTTTAAGGAAAGGCAGTACGACATGCTGGCCGACCTGATAAGGAGGCACGTCGACATCGAAAAGACATACGGCATAATGGCGGAATAAAGCCTGACCGGATGCGCCTCCGCCGGCGTATCCGGCCCATAACGGCCTCTATCCGGACGGCGTATCAGTAACGCATGGCAGGTTTGCCTGATACTGCCTACCTGCAATACAACCACAATTAGAAAAAGGACAAGCACCAATGATATACGGACACGGCGACGACTTATACAGATACGAAGGCTTGGTGAAAGCCAACTTCAGTTCGAACATTTACCAGCACGCCGACCTCGAAGCCCTGAAAAGGCACTTGGCCGGACGGCTCGACATCATCGGCAACTACCCCGAGCCTGCACCGCTGTCGCTCGAAAAAGCCATTGCCGACGAACAAGGCGTAAGCGAGGATGAAGTGACCGTCACCAACGGAGCCACCGAGGCGATATACATCATAGCCGCAGCCATTGCCCGCCGCTACGGAGCCGACGGCGCAACAAACATAATACGACGCCCGACCTTCAGCGAATACGCCGACGCATGCCGGGCGAACGGCCTGCGCGTAGTTTACGGCGACGGCTTGTGCGCAGGACGGAAAGTCCACTGGACGTGCAACCCCAACAACCCTACGGGAAGCGTCGTACCGGCAAGCGGACTGCTAAGGACGGCCGACGGAAACACGGACGACCTGTTCGTCGTCGACCAAAGCTACGAACACTATACTACGGAACCGGCAATAGCCGACCGTGAAGCCGCAAGCCGCGGCAACGTCATCCTGCTGCACTCGATGACGAAACGCTTCTGCGTGCCGGGGCTAAGGCTTGGATACGCCGTAGCCAACCGCGAAACAAGCCAACGCCTGAAGAGCCTGCGCCATCCGTGGAGCGTCAACGCCTTGGCCATCGAGGCGGGATTGTTCATGATCGGCAACAAGATAAGCGTAATACCCGCCCTCGACGGTTACCTCGCCGAAGCCCGGCGGCTGCGCGCCGGACTGGAGAGCATCAACGGCGTCAACGTACTTGACACCGCGACAAACTTCATGTTAGCAAGCATCAGCGGCGGCGACGCCGCGCAACTGAAGGAGTTCCTCGCCGTAAGGCACGGCCTGCTTATCCGCGACGCGTCAAATTTCAACGGCCTTGACAAGTCGTATTTCCGCGTGGCGGCGCAAAGCCCGGAAGAAAACGACATGCTCGTTGCCGCGATAAAAGAGTTCGTAAGCACATCAAACGATATATAATACAACCGCCCTTAACCACGTCAACAATAATAAACAATGTCAATCATCCCCATACTTGCCGGCTGGTTGGCCGACAAACTGCTCGGCGACCCCGAACGCCTGCCACACCCCGTCGTACTCTTCGGCAAGCTCATCGCCTCAGGCGAACGCCTGCTCAACCGCAACAACCACCGCCGGACGAAAGGAGCTTTGCTTGCCGTCGTACTCGTAGCACTCGCCTACGCCGCAACCGCAGCCATACTGGCATTGGCCGGCTACGTGTCGGTTTGGCTAAAGACAACGGTTGAAGCCGTCCTTGTGTTCTACTGCCTTGCCGGCACCACGCTAATAAAAGAGGTGAAAGGCGTTTTCCGTGCGCTTGACGTCTCGCTTGAACAAGGACGCAGGCAGGTGGCGCGCATCGTAGGACGCGACACGTCGCAACTGTCGGACAACGACGTGCGCAAAGCCGCCCTCGAAACTCTTGCGGAGAACCTGAGCGACGGCGTCGTAGCCCCGCTTTTCTGGCTGGTCATCCTCGGAGTGCCCGGCATGGTGGCGTATAAGATGGTAAACACGCTCGACTCGATGATAGGCTACCGCACGGAACGCTACCGCCGCTTCGGAACGTTGGCCGCACGCCTTGACGACGCGGCCAACTACATCCCGGCACGCCTCACCGCACTGCTCATGATACTCGTCGCAGGCAGGCCGGAACTAATATCCTTCGTAGCGCGCAACGGCAAGAAGCACGCCAGCCCCAACAGCGGCTATCCCGAGTCGGCCCTTGCCGGCATACTAAACTGCCGTTTCGGCGGCGGGCACTATTATTTCAACGAATACATAGACAAGCCTTTCATCGGCGGGAACGACCGCCCGCTGACCACCGCCGACATGAATGTAGCCGTAAGGACGAACATACTTACCGAGATTGCCGCAATATCGGTTATCGTCGCAATAAAATGCTTTTTACTGTCATGACACGGCACCACGACGTAAAAAACAATCACGTTAATACCTTTAGAATCAAAAAAACGACAATATCCTTGCGATTTCGACAAAAAGAATGTACCTTTGCACTCGCTTTAACGACTTGAAAAGAATGCGCTGCCACCGTATGCCGACATTCATCAAGCCGCTTGTTATAAATGAAACATGCGCCTGTGGCGAAATTGGTAGACGCGCCAGACTTAGGATCTGGTGGCTTACGCTGTGTAGGTTCGAGTCCTATCAGGCGCACAGAAAGAAATGCTAAATAGTTGACAATCAATTATTCAGCATTTTTCTTTTATCCAAATTGGCATGATTTTCGATTTGGCGTGCTTTTCAGGCATAAAATAAGGTTCATCCGCAAACCTGTTGGATGTGTGTATGATACGACATATAACAAACATCCCCTTTCAATCCAAACGGTTGGTAACTGTCATGCCGCATCGGGGTGCGGCATGACAGTGTGTACGGCAACGTTGGCAATCGTGTGTGTCTTCGTTCCGGGTGCGCATCGGGGTACGGCATGACAGTTACCAACCGTTTGGATTATAGTAGGATGTAGTCATAAACAAAAAGGATAAGCGTATGGATTAATATTTATGAATATCCGCAATCGGCCAAATACTTACTTGCATCCTCTTCTAATCTGTGGCATACCGTCATTGCCTTAACGGCGATTTTCAATTCCGGGCTTAGACCCGGAATCCAGTATAAAAACGCTTTATTCGCAAGATGATGTTTCCTGGATTCCGGGTCCCGGCCCGGAATTGAAAATCGCCGTTAAGGCAATGACGGTATGCCACAGACTTCTTAGAAGAGGATGTAAGTAAGTATTAAGTATTTGGCCGATTGCGGATATTCATTTAATATTTATTCTCATCCAACCGATTTGCGGATGAACCCTAAGAAGTCGGCAGCATACCGTCATTCCGGGCTTAGACCTCTTAGAATAGGATGTAGTGTATTGGGCAAATGCGGACATTCATATAAGTAAACTTCTTCTGCCCCCGCTTAATCAAAACGCTCGTTGCTCTCACTTTTATTTTGTGTTTCGCTCGGTTTGCACTATCTTTGCAATATGAAACAAAGATAGAAAGGAGAAACAATGGCAAGACCGATAAAGGAAACGCCGATACTGTTCGGCGAAGACGCACGGCGGTTTGCGTTGCCGCCTGCCCAAATCTGATTTACATGCTTGTTAAACTCTTTTACCAAAATAAAATTTGGCGGTTTGGATAATTTGTTATAATTTTGCAGCCGATTTAGTCCGCAAAGGCTTGGTGAAGTCATGGCAGGGTGTCATGCGCCTTACGGAAAAACCCGTTTAATATAATATTAATGTACGCAATTGTAGAAATTAACGGTCAGCAGTTCAAGGCCGAGCAGGGAAAGAAACTGTTCGTGAACCACATGAAGAACGTGGAAGAGGGCCAGGCTGTTGAGTTCGACAAGGTACTGCTTGTCGACAAGGATGGTTCAGTACTTGTTGGCGCCCCGACGGTAGACGGCGCGAAAGTAGTGTGCGAGGTAGTCAACCCTCTCGTAAAAGGTGACAAGGTCATCGTGTTCAAGATGAAGCGCAGGAAGGATTACCGTAAGAAGAACGGCCACCGCGCACAGTTCACCGAGGTAAAAATCAAAGAAGTAATCGCTTAAATTCAGGAGGAACAAGAAATGGCACATAAAAAAGGTGTAGGTAGTTCGAAGAACGGACGTGAATCAGCTTCTCAAAGATTAGGCGTTAAGATTTGGGGTGGCCAGAAGGTCATCGCCGGCAACATCATCGTTCGCCAGCGCGGCACTAAGCACAACCCGGGAAATAACGTAGGTATCGGCAAGGACGACACTCTCTACGCACTGGTCGACGGCGTGGTAAACTTCCACAAGGGCCGCAAGAACAGGAGCGTAGTGTCTGTGATTCCTGAGACTGAAGCTTAAAAACAAGACTTTTTATTTACTTATTCCAAACAAACAACAAAAATCCCATTTCTCTGCCGAGATTTGGGATTTTTGCCGTATTTGTACGTAAGCTTTGAGAATATTTTGTAATTTTGCAATCTGTAAAAGGGTATGCGGCCGTGCAGTCTTACGGTTGTGCGGTTTGGCGGCAGCCCGTAAAAAACTTATGACCGTAAGGCCTTACGGCCGCACATGTAAAATAAAACGATTATGCTTACACTTAAACTTATCAGCGAAGAGACTGAACGTGTAATTAAGGGACTGGAGAAGAAGCACTTCGACGGCGCAAGGGAGGCCGTCGGCAACGTGTTGGCTCTTGACAAGAAAAGGCGCGCCACACAGCAGCAGCTTGACAAGGACCTGCAGGAGGGCAAGAAGCTCGCCGCGCAGATAGGGCGGCTGATGAAAGAGGGCAGGACCGACGAGGCCGACGCAATAAAGGAAAGCGTGTCGAAGCTGAAGGAGACGTCGAAAGGGCTTGAGCACGAGCTTACGGACATTCAGCAGAAACTGACCGAACTGCTTTGCACGATACCTAACATTCCGAACGACGACGTGCCCGAGGGCAAGGACGCCTCGGACAACGTCGTAGTGAAAGAGGGCGGCGTTATTCCTGAACTTCCGGAAGACGCCCTTTGCCACTGGGACTTGTGCAAGAAGTACAACCTTATCAACTTCGACCTCGGCGTTAAGATAACGGGAGCGGGCTTCCCTATCTATATAGGAAAGATGGCGCGCCTGCAAAGGGCGCTCGAGGCGTTCTTCCTCGACGAGGCGCGCAAGAGCGGCTATCTTGAGATACAGCCGCCTTACGTGGTAAACGAGGCTTCGGGCTACGGCACGGGCCAGTTGCCCGACAAGGAGGGGCAGATGTACCACTGCAACCTCGACAACCTTTATCTCATACCTACGGCCGAGGTTCCCGTGACCAACATTTTCCGCGACGTAATACTTGACGAGAAGGAGCTTCCCATCAAGTATTGCGCTTATTCGGCGTGCTTCCGCCGCGAAGCCGGCTCTTACGGCAAGGACGTGCGCGGACTCAACCGCCTGCACCAGTTCGACAAGGTGGAGCTTGTGCGTATCGACAAGCCCGAGCACTCTTACAAGTCGCTCGACGAGATGCTGGCGCATGTAGAAGGGTTGTGCCGTAAGCTCGAACTGCCTTACCACATACTGCGCCTTTGCGGCGGCGACATGAGCTTCACTTCGGCCATCTGCTACGACTTCGAGGTGTACAGCGCAGCCCAGAAAAAGTGGTTGGAGGTGTCGTCGGTAAGCAACTTCGAGAGCTACCAGGCCAACCGCCTGAAATGCCGTTACCGCAACCCCGAGACGAAGAAGCCCGAACTTTGCCATACGCTCAACGGCTCGGCGCTCGCCCTGCCGCGCATCGTGGCCGCCATAATGGAGAACAACCAGACGCCCGAGGGCATAAGGGTGCCCAAGGTGCTTGTGCCTTATTGCGGCTTCGAGATGCTTGACGATAAGAATTTCTAAATATATTTTAAGCAGACGGGTAAACAAGTGACGGGTTGACAAGGCGGTATGTGTCGCTGCTTTGGATTTGCCAATCGCTTGTTTGCTTGTCTGCTCGTTACTTGTTGACTTAAATATCATGAACAAGATTGTCCGTAAAGAGCAGTTTTCCGAGAAAGTGTTCCTCTTCGAGGTTGAAGCCCCGCTTATCGCAAGGAGCCGTAAGGCCGGAAACTTCGTTATTGTCAGGGTCGGCGACAAGGGCGAGCGCATGCCCTTGACAATAGCCGACGCCGACGTGGAGAAAGGTACGATTACTATCGTCGTGCAGGAGGTCGGCTTGTCGTCGACAAAGCTCTGCCTCCTCAATGCCGGCGATTATATAACCGACGTGGTAGGCCCGCTCGGCAATCCGACGAGGATTGAGAAATACGGGACGGTGGTTTGCGCCGGCGGCGGCGTCGGCATCGCCCCGATGCTGCCTATCGTTAAGGCCCTTAAGGCCGCAGGCAACCGTGTGCTGTCGGTGATAGCCGGGCGCAATAAGGAGCTTGTAATACTGGAGGACGAGGTGCGCGCCAGCAGCGACGAACTGATAATAATGACCGACGACGGCTCTTACGGGGAGAAAGGCGTCGTCACGGTAGGCGTGGAGAAGCTGATACGGCAGGAGCATGTCGACAAGGTGTTCGCCATAGGCCCTCCCGTAATGATGAAGTTCTGCTGCGCCATTACGAAGAAATACAACATTCCGACCGACGTGTCGCTTAACACGATAATGGTCGACGGCACGGGCATGTGCGGAGCGTGCCGCCTCACGATAGGCGGAAAGACGAAGTTCGTCTGCATAGACGGTCCTGAGTTTGACGGCGCCTTGGTGGACTGGGACGAGATGTTCAAGCGCATGGGTACGTTCAAGCGCGCCGAACGTGAAGAGATGGAGCACTTCGAGGAGCATCTCAACAACGCCGGCGTCGGACCGGCCGGCGCCGCAGGCGGCGGACTTGCCGCAGGCGAGGCCATGGACGCCGTGCCTACCGACGAGCTGCTGGCCGTGCTTACTGACCGCAATGCCGGTTGGCGTAAGGCTCTGCGCACGTCGATGAAGCCGAAAGAGCGCACGGCCATAGAGCGCGTCAAGATGCCCGAGCTTGAACCGTCTTACCGCATAACGACGCGATACGAGGAAGTCAACAAGGGGCTTACAAAGGAGATGGCTCTCACGGAAGCAAAGAGGTGCCTCGATTGCGCCAAGCCTGCATGCGTTGAGGGTTGTCCTGTGAACATCGACATACCGTCGTTCATAAAGAACATCGAGCGCGGACAGTTCCTTGCCGCGGCCAAGGTGCTTAAGAACACATCGGCCCTGCCGGCCGTGTGCGGCCGCGTATGCCCGCAGGAGAAACAGTGCGAGAGCCGTTGCATACACCTGAAGATGAACGGGCCTGCCGTGGCTATAGGCTATCTTGAGCGTTTCGCGGCCGACTACGAGCGCGAGAGCGGCAACATGTCGTTGCCCGAGCTTGCTCCTTCAAACGGAATAAAGGTAGCCGTGGTAGGCTCTGGCCCGGCCGGGCTTAGTTTCGCCGGCGACATGGCCAAGCGCGGTTACGATGTCTATGTGTTCGAGGCGTTGCACGAGATCGGCGGCGTGTTGAAGTATGGCATACCTGAGTTCCGTTTGCCGAATAAGATTGTTGACGTGGAGATTGACAACCTGAGGAAGATGGGTGTGCATTTCCAGACCGACTGCATCATCGGCAAGACCATAAGCATAGACCAGTTGGAGCAGAGCGGCTTCAAGGGCGTGTTCGTCGGTTCGGGCGCAGGCCTGCCCAATTTCATGAACATACCTGGCGAGAACCTGATAAACGTGATGTCGTCGAACGAGTATCTTACGCGCGTAAACCTCATGGACGCAGCCGATCCTACGACCGACACGCCGCTTAATATCGGTAAGAGGGTGCTCGTAGTAGGCGGTGGCAATACGGCAATGGACTCTTGCCGCACGGCGAAACGGCTCGGCGCCGACGTTACTATCGTCTACCGCCGCTCGGAAGCCGAGATGCCGGCGCGCACCGAGGAGGTGAAGCACGCAAAGGAGGAAGGCGTCAATTTCCTCTGTCTACACAATCCGATAGAGTACGTGGCCGACGAGGACGGAGCCGTCAAGCAGGCCGTACTGCAGGTGATGACGCTCGGCGAGCCCGACGCGTCGGGGCGCCGCAGTCCGGTGCCCGTTGAAGGCGAGACGGTAACGGTGGATACCGACCAGGTGATCGTGGCCGTCGGCGTGTCGCCCAACCCTCTTGTACCAAAGTCGGTAAAGGATCTTGTGCTCGGGCGCAAGAACACTATCGTGGTGAACGAGGAAATGCAAAGCTCGCGTCCGGAGATATTCGCCGGAGGCGACATCGTGCGCGGCGGCGCAACAGTGATACTTGCCATGGGCGACGGCCGCCGGGCCGCCGAAAACATGGACAGGCAGTTGAGGATGTGAAGTTGACTAAACCGGCAGGCCTGCATGGCTGGATGCCTTGCCGCAGGCCTGCCGGTTAAAAGCTTAATATGATAAATGAACGGATTATATACAATCATCTTGCTCATACTGAGCAACGTTTTCATGACGCTCGCCTGGTACGGGCATCTTAAGCTGCAAGACTCCGGCGTGTCGGCCAAGTGGCCGCTCATAGGCGTGATAGCCTTTTCGTGGGGAATAGCCTTGTTCGAGTATTGTTGCCAGGTGCCGGCCAACCGCATAGGCTTCGTCGGCAACGGTGGCCCTTTCTCGCTGATACAGCTGAAGGTCATACAGGAATGCATAAGTCTCGGCGTGTTCGCCGTTATCATAAACATTCTTTTCCAGGGACAGACGCTTCACTGGAACCACATACTTGCGTTCCTTCTTATAATCTGCGCCGTTTACCTGGTGTTCATGAAGTAAGACCATGCCGTTGCCCACTGAAGAACAGAAACTTGGGAGGAGAATCATGAGCCGCTTCCAAAAGGCGGTTTATGATTACCTCTTGCTCGAGGACGGCGACCGTGTGCTTGTCGGCCTTTCGGGCGGCAAGGATTCGCTGTGCCTTCTCGACTTGCTGGCCGAACGGCGGAAGATACGCAAGCCTGAGTTTTCGGTTGAGGCTTTGCACGTCAGGATGGCCAACATCAAGTATGAGTCGGACGTTTCTTACCTGCGTGGTTTCGCCGAAAGCAGGGGCGTAAGGTTCCATACGGTTACGACGGGGTTTGATTCGTCGACTGACAACCGCAAGTCGCCGTGTTTCCTGTGCTCGTGGAACAGGCGTAAGCAACTTTTCATTAAGGCGCAGGAGCTTGGTTGCAACAAGATTGCCTTGGGCCACCACATGGACGACATGATCCATACGGCGATGATGAACCTTTATTTCCAAGGCAGTTTCTCTACGATGCCCGTGCGGCTGAGGATGAGGAAAATGCCTTTGACCATAATCCGCCCGCTTTGCCTTGAGGCGGAAGCCGACTTGCGCAGGTATGCCTTTGACAAGGGGTATAAGAAGCAGGTGAAGCTTTGTCCGTATGAAACTGACTCGCACCGTTCAGACATGAAAGATCTCTTCGACAGAGTTGAGAAGATGAACGCCGAAGCCCGTTATTCGGTGTGGAACGCGCTGGCTAAAGAGAATAAGTTGATAGAGTAATAGCACCCTCGGCGCGTTTCATAAGTTTTAAAGCCCCGGCTTGTTTGAGCCGGGGCTTTAACTTTGATACTTAATTTATCCTGCCCACGCTTTGCCGTCAATAAGCGAAGAGTGGGTATTTTGACATTGTTTCGTTCACTTTCCCGCGCACCTTCGCGATGACTTTCTCGTCCTCTGGGCTGTTGAGCACTTCCTCGATGAGGTCGGCTATGAGCACCATCATGTCCTCTTTTGCTCCGCGCGTTGTTATGGCCGGCGTGCCGAGGCGGATGCCTGAAGTCTGGAACGCGCTGCGCGTGTCATACGGCACCATGTTCTTGTTTACGGTGATGTCGGCGGCTACGAGGGCGTTCTCGGCAACCTTTCCCGTCAGTTCGGGATATTTCGGACGCAAGTCGACGAGCATTGAGTGGTTGTCGGTTCCTCCGCTTACGATGTCGAATCCGCGTTTAATGAGCTCGTCGGCCAGCACTGCGGCGTTTTTCTTCACCTGTGCTGCCCATTCCTTGAACTCGGGCTGCAGCGCTTCGTTGAACGCTACGGCCTTGGCCGCTATCACGTGCTCGAGCGGTCCGCCCTGCGTGCCGGGGAAAACGGCACTGTTCAGCAGTTGGCTCATCATTTTTATTTGTCCCTTCGGGGTCTTCTTTCCCCATGGGTTCTCGAAGTCCTTGCCCATGAGGATGATGCCGCCGCGCGGGCCGCGGAGGGTCTTGTGCGTTGTCGAGGTTACAACGTGGGCGTATTTCAACGGGTTGTCGAGCAGTCCTGCGGCAATGAGTCCTGCAGGGTGGGCCATGTCGATCATCAGTATCGCCCCGACCTTGTCGGCAATTTCGCGCATGCGCTTGTAGTCCCACTCCCTGCTGTATGCCGAGCCGCCGCCGATTATCAGCTTAGGCTTGTGTTCCAGGGCGAGCTGTTCCATTTCGTCGTAATTCACGCGCCCTGTCTCCTTGTCGAGGTTGTAGCCTACGGCGTGGTAGAGTATGCCTGACGTGTTCACGCTTGATCCGTGCGACAGGTGTCCGCCGTGGGCGAGGTTGAGCCCGAGGAACGTGTCGCCGGGATTCAGCACGGTGAGCAGCACGGCGGCGTTGGCCTGCGCTCCCGAGTGCGGCTGCACGTTGGCGAACTCTGCCCCGAACAGCTTCTTTACGCGTTCTATCGCTAATGTCTCAACCTCGTCAACGATGCCGCAGCCGCCGTAATATCTTTTTCCCGGCAGTCCTTCGGCGTATTTGTTGGTAAGGCATGAGCCCATTGCCTGCATCACTTCGTCGCTTACGAAGTTTTCGGAAGCGATGAGTTCCATTCCTTTTAACTGCCTTTGGTGCTCTTTCTCGATGAGGTCGAAAATCACTTGGTCTTTTTTCATAGCGTTGTTAATTGTTAATTTTGGAGTATGTGATGAATTTCTTGTTATGTTTGGATGCAAAATTACATGTAATAATCGTAAGTGGCAAGGCTGTCCTTATATTAATTCCACTTCGTCGATATCTTGTTCCTTGTCGCAATACCTGCATCTTATAATGCCTTTCTCCTTGTTTATCACGTTGAACACGGTCTTCATCGGTTCGTTGTTGGTGATGCATTTCGGGTTGTTGCATCTTATTATGCCTGTAAGCTCGTCCGGAGTCTCGACGGTTTTCTTTTCCACCACTTCGTAGTTCCTGATGATGTTGAGCACTACGTTCGGCGCTACTACTGACAGCCTCGATATTTCCTCGTCGGAGAAGAATTTGTTCTCAATCTTTATGATGCCCTTGTGTCCTATCTTCTTTGACAAGTAGTTGTAGCCTATCGTGACGATTGTGTCGAGGTTTTGCAGGCCAAGTATGTTGGCCACTTCGTATGTCTTTTCAGACGGTATGTGGTCGATTACGGTGCCATTTTCGATGGCGGCCACCAGTCTTTCTTTTTTACTCATCATCCGGGTTGTGTTGTTTATATTATTGTATTGTCGTTTCTTATTTCGTCGAGCGGTATGCCGAGCACGTCGCAAATGATGGCCTCGCGTGCGTAAAGTCCGTTTTGAGCCTGCTGTATGTAATAAGCGTGGGGGTTGGTGTCTACCTCGTACTCTATTTCGTTCACGCGCGGCAGCGGGTGGAGTATCCTCATGTTCTCGCGGGCGTTTTTCAGCATGTCGTTCTTCAGTATGTACACGTTCTTCACCTTCTCGTATTCCATCAGGTCCGAGAATCTTTCCTTTTGCACCCTCGTCATGTATAGGATGTCGGCCTTGCCGATTATCTCCTCGTTGAAGTCGGTGTGCTCGATGTATTTTATGCCGTTGTCATGGCAGTACACTTTGTATTCGTCGGGCATGGCCAGTTCCTTGGGCGCTATGAAATGGAACGTGGGGTTGAAGTGCCTCATGGCCATTATCAGCGAATGCACGGTGCGGCCGTATTTCAGGTCGCCTACGAGGCAGATGTCGAGGTTGTCGAGCCTTCCCTGCGTTTTGTATATGGAGTAAAGGTCGAGCATGCATTGCGACGGATGCTGGTGGGCGCCGTCGCCGGCGTTGATTATGGGCACGGGGGCTATTTCGCTTGCGTACTGGGCCGCGCCTTCTATGTAGTGTCTCATCACTATCACGTCGGCGTAGTTTGACACCATCAGTATCGTGTCCTTAAGCGTCTCTCCTTTAGTGGCGCTCGTCACCTTAGCGTCGGTGAAGCCTATTACGCGCGCGCCGAGCCTGTTGGCCGCGGTCTCGAAACTGAGGCGTGTGCGTGTCGAAGGCTCGAAAAACAGCGTGGCTACCACCTTGCCTTTCAGTATTTCCCTGTTTGGGTGCTTTTCAAACTCTTGTGCCGACTTTATCAGATACAGTATTTTTTCTTTTGATAAATCGGCAATGGTTACGAAATTATGTTTTCCCATTAGTGATGTAATTTCAAATTCGACTGCTAAGTTAAGCATTATTTTTAATTTGTGGTGGATAAATCGGAAGAAAAGTAGTATTTTTGCACCTAATTAGTTTGTATCTATTGAATTAGGAATGAGAAAAACATTTGTGCGCGTATTGTGGGGGCTGCTTTGCGCTTCCGTCGTTTTCGTGGCAATAGCGTTTACTTCGATATGGTTCGGATGGGTTGGCTACATGCCCGACATCGCCGATTTGCAAAACCCTATAAGCAGGTACGCCTCCCAGGTATATTCTGTCGACGGCAAGATACTCGGAACCTACAACATGAACAGGGAAAACCGTGTGCATGTAGATTTCAACAACCTTTCCCCTTACTTGGTGCAGGCTCTTGTGGCAACCGAGGACGAGAGGTTCTACGAGCATTCGGGCATCGATTTCATAGCACTTACGCGCGCCGTCGTCAAGCGCGGCCTTCTCGGGCAGAAGAGCGCCGGCGGCGGGTCGACAATAACCCAGCAGCTGGCTAAGCAGCTGTATTCGGCCACGGCGAAGAGTACGCTTGAGCGCGTGATGCAAAAGCCGATAGAATGGGTCATCGCCATAAAGCTTGAGCGCTTTTATACTAAGGAAGAGATAATAACAATGTATCTTAATTATTTCGACTTCCTTCATAACGCCGTCGGCATAAAGACGGCTTCCGACGTGTATTTCAGGAAAGACCCCAAGAGCCTGTCGCTGACCGAGGCCGCCACGCTGATAGGACTGTGTAAGAATCCGTCTTATTTTAACCCCGTGCGCTATCCTGAACGTTGCACGGAGCGCCGCAATGTCGTTTTGTCGCAGATGCACAAGGTAGGCTTCATAAGCGAGGACGAATACAGGAAGGCCAACGGCGAGCCTTTGGCTCTGAACTTCCACCGTATCGACCATAAGGACGGCATTGCCACTTATTTCAGGGAGTTCTTGCGCCGCTATATTATGGCCGAGAAACCAGAGCCAGGCGACTATCCGTCGTGGAACCGCGTACAGTATTCTATCGACTCTACGGCTTGGGAGACTGACCCTTTGTACGGCTGGTGTAACAAGAATTACAAGAAGAACGGCGAACATTATAATGTTTACACGGACGGCCTGAAAATCTTCACCACCATCGACTCGCGCATGCAGAAGTATGCCGAGGAGGCCGTGCTTCAGCATGTAGGGCATTACTTGCAGCCTGCCTTCTCGAAAGAAAACAGGACCAAGCCAAACGCCCCGTTCACCAACGCCTTGACGGCTTCTGAGGTAAGGGGCATATTAAACCGCTCGATACGCCAGAGCGAGCGTTACAGGGCGATGAAGGAGTTCGGGGCTACCGACGAGGAAATACAGAAGGCGTTCAGGACGCCAGTCGAGATGTCGGTGTTCACTTACCACGGAGCGGTCGATACTGTAATGACTCCTTTGGATTCGATAAGATATATAAAGTCATTCCTCCGCGCCGGCTTTGTCAGCATGGATCCGCGCAACGGCGCGGTCAAGGCTTATGTCGGCGGTGTCGACTTCACGCATTTCACTTACGACATGGCCACGCAGGGCCGCCGCCAGGTGGGGTCTACGATTAAGCCGTTCCTCTACTCCTTATGCATGTCGAACGGCATGTCGCCGTGCGACGTCGCCCCTAACGTGCAGCAGACTTACGGCAACTGGACTCCGCGCAACGGCAGCCGTGCCAGGTATGGGCAGATGGTGACGCTGAAGTGGGGGTTGGCCCAGTCGAACAACTGGATTTCAGCTTACCTGATGAGCCGTCTCAATCCTCAGGACTTTCTTAGGATATTGAACGATTTCGGCATCAACACTTACGGAGCTTATCCTTCAATGGTGTTGTGCCTTGGCCCTAACGAAGTGTCGGTCTGCGAGATGGTGAGCGCGTACACGACGTTTGCCAACCACGGCATACACAGCTATCCGATGTTCGTGTCAAAGATAGAGGATAACGAGGGTAACGTCGTCGCCACGTTCCAGCCGAGGATGAACGAAGTGATAAGCGAGGAGAGCACTTATAAGATGATAGAAATGTTGCGTGCCGTAATGAACGGCGGTACGGGCAGCAGGATGCGCTACCGTTATAATATAGAATGCGACATGGGCGGGAAAACCGGTACGACCAACCGCAACGCCGATGCGTGGTTCATGGGCTTTACCCCGTCGCTCGTCAGCGGATGCTGGGTGGGCGGCGAAGACCGCGACATACATTTTGACTCCACGCGTATGGGGCAGGGCGCGAACATGGCTCTTCCCGTTTGGGCGTATTACATGAAAAAAGTTTTTGCGGACAAGTCGCTCGGTTATGATCCCGATGAGAAATTTGACATTCCTGAAGAGTTCAACCCTTGTTCTTCCGAGTTCGACGATTATGTCCCCGGTGGAATAGAAGAGGTTTTCGAGTAAGTTTTTTATATGCATGCCCTTGTCCTTATACCGCCAATCGGCTGGTTTATGGCCAAGGGCATGTTTTTGTAATGTAAATCGGTGGTTTCTTGATAAAGAACCAGCCGTTTACGGCCTAATAAACGCTGATTCCCAAGGCATGTTTTTTTAAACACAGTCTTTTATGTTGTGAAAGGTTGTCTTTTAAAGCGTTGGCAGCAACCTTTTGCAGGCTGAAACACGGTCTTTTGTAAAACAGCCGGTTCGGTATCTTGCGCTGCCGTCAGTTCGGAAAAGTGATGAATGGCCGGCAATCAAACGTAAATGTATGATTAGCTTTCTAATGACCGGTTTGGGTTTAATGTACCACTTGTGGCGTTTTTATCCCTTCTTTTCATAAAAAGGAACTTATCACTTACCCTTTCAACCTTGCGCTGGCTCATTTGTTCTTTTTCTATTTGTTCTCTATATATAATAATGTTGTTTGTTCATGTTTCGGCTTTTATTTTGTGAATGGATGTTAAAAAGAGGGTATATTTGAAAGTTTTCCGTGTAATGTTTTGGCGGTTTGGGTAAAAGGCAGTACTTTTGCATCCGCTTTTCAGGGGTTGCCCCTGAGGTTGAAGCGAAA
>CALUIJ010000050.1 GCA_944320675.1 uncultured Prevotella sp. | reverse complement strand
GACAAAACACATCTTCGTGACTTGTTCAACAAATCGAATTTCAAAAATGTCAAAGACCAATATGATTCAAGCGAACCGAATTTATTTAATTTTTAACCTTGTCCATTTTTTAGTGGACAGTAGTGATGTCTTTTATAACATTGCTCCTAAGAACCTTAACGCCACTGACATAAGCCAGCGTACGGCTGACGGACTGATACGTAAAACGGACGGAAGCATAAGGCGACAACGACGCATTGGTGTTCCCGGTATAATCAATGCGCGTAGGCCTGTATTCGTTGTTGGCCGCACTTCCGGTATATGTTATTACATAATAGTTGCCTTTAGTGTCGGAGACCTTTGTTTCAAGCCAATACATGTTTTTCGTATTCGATGCTTTCATCAAGGTTTTTGCAGACGTGTATTCATGTATTATCCCGTCTTTCGTATAAACGGTAAATTTTGTAGGGTCTACCACATTGCCTTCCGCCGTAATCTTGGCAAAATTATTTGTTTCCGTTTTATATTCACGGTATGTAGAAGTCGTCTTGACGAGAGACAATCTCATACCGTCTAACGAAAACCTGTCTGATTGGTCAAACCTGATGACGTCGGCATCGCCGTCCCTGAAAAGGTTCTCAGGAGCTCTGCTTATCATCGAAATTCCCTCTAAAACAAATCCGTATCCTAATAATCCCATACCGTTAGAACTATTATATGATATTGTAAGCTGTGGTACGATACCGCCGGTGCCGGCTATGATCGAAACCGGCATGTCATAGCTGAATTGTCCGTTTAGGGTTACTTCCGACCGATCACTAATTTTCCCTACTAACCCATTAGCAGACCCTCCGTGAAGATTGTCGGTTATTGTATTTTGGGCATAAATACTCAAACTTGCAAGGAGTAATATAAAAAAAGAAATATTGCCGTTTCATGATATTACAAGATTTAATGTTTTAATACTTTTTGTGAGTAAACATTATCAGCAAATTTTACTTCAAATATATAGACGCCATCAGCGTTTTGCCTCAAGTCTACAGTGTGTGTAGTTCCTTTGAAAGTTTCAGATCTGACAAGTTGCGACGCCGTGTCATACAAATCCACACCAACGGCATTATCACCATTTCCCTTGACATTTATCGTATAAACTCCATTCCCGTCTTTTATAGAGACATCCCAACCAACAGTGTCTCTTGGTAATGTGCCACCACCAATGCCTTGAGTATTAAAAACCGTTCTTGACGTTACATTACCATTATTATCATATTTATAAGTCATCTTCACCTGATTATCGCTTTGCGCATAGCCAAACATGCTGGTAAGGCTAAACAAAGTTAACACCATGATCTTTTTCATAATTCGTTGTGTTTTTATTAAAGAACTATTCGTACCGATATAAATACTATCTGGAATTATTTTTCGGGCTGCGGTTAACAGTCTGTTCGTGTGGCAAAGATAGGAACTTAATTTTATAAAAACAAATAATTATTAGTATTTTTATATAAAAAATCAAATAATCGGTTTGACATTTTTCCATGATTCAAGGCGGAATGGTTACACTTTGATTTTAAGCAACGCCCCGACAGCCCTTTCTCCTGAAAATATACGCCACCGGACATGAAAAAGCGCAAGATTTGCGTGCAAGCGTAAGCACCTGACGTTCAACGTGTTCTTACGTTTAACAAGACCATGTGCAATAAAATGCTGCCGAAAAGCAAAGAAAAAGCCGCCGAAAGCATGTGTTTCGACGGCCTTTTAGGCTATGAAAAGCTATGGTTTACCATGCAAAAAGCGGCCTTTTGCATGACGGAAAGCGGCAATCAGCGTAATTGGAACTTACCGGACGCACGGTATCGCACGGCAAGTGGTTAATCAAAAGGCGTACGGCCACCCTGGGGAATCTTATTTCTCGATTTCCCGAGGGCTTAGTCCGAATATCATTTTGACAGGAATTTCATGGGAACGGTTACCTTATGGTTTACCACCGTTACCGGTAAACCAGGCGGCGCAAGGTAAGTACCCGCCTTAAGGCGAAGCCCCCGGACGGGCACCGCTCATTTCTTACTAAACTTCTTTATCGCACTGTAAGCGTCATAAAGGCCAAGCTCGCCGGCCTTGCTTAAGTCGCTTATGCCGATATCGGTCTTGCCGAGGTTGATGTTGGCGATGCCCCGGTTGTAATACGCCTCGGCAAGCTTCGGGTCGAGCTTCACCGCCATATCATAATCCTCAACGGCACGGGCGTAGTCCTTGTTGGATGCGTACAGGTTGCCGCGGTCGAAATAGAGGTAAGCGTTGTTAGGGCTAAGCCTTACGGCCCGGTCGAGGTCGGCTATCGCGCCTACGGTCTTAAGCCTTACGTCGGTGCCGCGCGAGGCGTCGTACTCGTTCATGCGGGCCTGGCACACCGCGCGCTGCCAATAGGCCAGCGACGACGTGCTGTCGGTCTGGATGTATGCCGTAAGGTCGTTTACGGCGTCGGCATAGTTCTGCACGACGCTGTTGGCCACGGCACGCTGTATTATCAGCCCCTTGTCCTTGGATATGTCGCGCGAAGCGTCGATGGCGGCCGACAGCGTATCGACGAGCGCGAACACGTCTTTGGTCTGCTCCTCAGACAATTGCTTCACGCCGCACCTTACATATATCTTGCGCCGCGGCTTCTGCCCGAAGTTGAATTTCTCGACGTCGTTGTCGTAGGCCTGGTACGACTTGACGGCATTGTCGTACGGACTGAACGAGAGCTGGAACATAGGCAGGAAGACCACGTCAACCTTGCGGTCCTGCACACGGCCGCGGTAAGCCGTGGAATACTCGTGTTGCACGGTGTTGTCGTCATCGACGACGAGCTGGTTGTACTTGTCGAAGTCTATCTCGCTCTTCTTGCGCACGTCGTCCCTCTTCTGCTTGCTCCAACGCTGCTGGCGGCCGTAACGCTTGTCAAGCTGCGCCTTGAAGATGCGGAACTCGTCAAGCTCGGCCTTCGACGTCATGCCCACCTTGCGGTAACAGCGCGCGCGGTTGCTAAGGCCCGCCCAGAAGTTAGGGTACTGGTCGATGAGTTTCGTATAGTCGCGTATGGCTCCGTAAACGTCGCCCGTGCGCTCAAGCAGCAGGGCGCGGTTGTATATCGCCATAACGTTGTCAGGCTCAAGGCTGATGACATAGTTGAAATCCTCTATCGCGCGGTTGTCGTCGCCAACCTGCACGCGCAGCTGCCCGCGGTTGTAATGCGCAAGGAAATTGTTCGGGTCGATCTCGATAGCCTTGTCATAATCGGCAAGAGCGCCGCGGAGGTTGTTTATGTTATACCTGGCCAAAGCCCTGTTGACGTAATTAGCAGCCGTATTAGGCTTGAAGTGTATCGCCTTGGACAGTTGCCTGTCGGCGTCTTTCCACTTACGTTGCGACAGGCTTATCATTGCCCGGTAGGCCCACGTGTCGCCGTCGTAAGGGTCGATCTCAAGACTCTTGTCAAGATACCCGGCCCCGGCCACCGTGTCTTTCAGCTGCATGCACACCTCGGCCTTGAGCGAATACGCCTTTGAATAAGTCTTCCACATGGTCATCATCGAGTCAAGGTCGGCGTTGGCCGCGTCGTAGTCTTTCTTCTCTATCTTGCACAACACGCGGTTGAACCACAAGTTCTTGTTGTACGGATTAAACTCTATCGTCTTGTCGTAATCGGCTATGGCCTCGTCAAACTTGCGCTGCCTTATGAAACACAAGCCGCGCAGCTCGAACAAGTCGGGAATGTAAGGGTTAAGCCTTATCGCCTCGGAACAGTCTTTCTCCGCGCCGACGTAATCGTCAAGATAGAACTTCGCCACCGCACGCAGGAACCAAGGCTCATACAAGTAAGGCTTAACCAATATCACCTGGTTGAAATATTGGATCGAAAGGACATAGTCTTCATAATAAAGCGCACTACGGCCGACGTCGACCAGCCTGTCCGTCCTAAACTGGGCCGACGCCGACACGGACACAAGCACCGACAACAAAGACAACAAAAACTTGCGCATAAATAAAGACTTGTCCTGAAATACGAAAAAAAACTCCGCGCCAACGGCCGGGCCGTGACGCGAGACGAGACGGTGTGAAAAAATTATTTCCTTGCCACCTTTGTACGGTAATTACAGCTGAAACGCCCTTGCAGTATGGCTTTCAGCTTGTTCTTGATAAGCTGGCGGCGCAACGGAGAGACACGGTCGATGAACAGCTTCGCGTCCAAATGGTCGAACTCGTGCTGCATGACGCGCGCCAGGTAGCCTTCAACCCACTCGTCGTGCTCGTTGAAGTCTTCGTCCATATATTTCACCCTTATGCGCGTAGGACGCTTGACGTTCTCGTGTATGCCGGGCACCGACAGGCAACCCTCTTCAGAAGAGTCGACGTTGCTTTCGTCGTATTCAAGAATATGAGGATTGACGTACGCCTTACGGAAGTCCTTATATTCAGGCAAATCCTCCGACAACACGTCAAGGTCGATTACAGCCAAGCGGATATCAAGCCCTACCTGCGGGGCGGCAAGGCCTACGCCGTCTGACGCGGTAAGCGTCTCGAACATGTCGGCAATCAAGTCTTTCAGGTTGGGATAATCGGGAGTTATGTCTTGCGAAACCTTGCGCAACACGGGCTGCCCATAAATATAAATAGGTAATATCATTGTTTTCTTCTTACAGACTCTAAATAACTTTGCAATATAATCGTGGCGCTCACTTCGTCGACCAAAGCCTTGTCCTGCCGCTTCTTCTTGCGCAGGCCGCCGTCTATCATGGCCCGATGGGCCAACACGGAAGTGAAACGTTCGTCATAAAACTCTATCGGGATTTCAGGAAAAGCCTTACGCCAACGGTTGACAAACTGCTCCACCCTGCCCATGTTCTCGCTCGGACTGCCATCCGGCTGTTTCGGCTCGCCTATGACGATACGCTCCACAGGCTCACTGGCTATATAATCCCTCAAGAAATCAAAAAGTCCGGACGTTGGAACCGTCACCAATCCGTTTGCTATAATCTGCAACGGATCAGTGACAGCCAAGCCTGTTCGTTTCTTGCCATAATCAACCGACAATATACGGGCCACGAATATTATCACTTCTGGTTATACAACAACCATGCGTCAGGATACTGCGAACGAAGCTCGTTGCGGCTGCGCACTGCGTCTTGCTTCGCATCGAACGTGGCAGCGACGACACGGTACATCTGGTTGGCCGAATTATATGCCACCTGGGCATCGTATCCCTGGCTCCTGAGCGTGCCCTGCAAGCCTTCGGCATTGGCCTGAACCGAGAACGATCCAACAATCACACTGAAATTCTTCAAGCCTGCACCGTTAACCACGGACAACGACTCTTGCCTCACAGGCACATTGTCGGCGTTGTCGACAACGACCGTCTCGCTTGCAGGCTTTTCCACTACCGGAGCCACAACGGCTATTTCCTCATTGCCTTGATTCTGCTCAGTCGCACGATTCTCCTCTTGCGCCTTGGCCTTCTCGTAAGCTTTCCTGTAAGCGCTTTCGGACGATTTGCAACTCGTAACCGCCAAAGCCACGCACAGCCCGGCACATACCACCATGTATTTCCTCATAATTTCTCGTGTTATTGTTTAGAAATTAAACTTATGTTTCAACAATTATCGTGCGAAATTACACAAAAACATACAAAATGCTTGACAAATGGCACATAAAGTTTGTTAAATCAAAGAAATACATTGTTTTTAACAAAAAAGTCGAATAAAAATAATGCTGTTTGGGAAATTATCACTATTTTTGCTATCAGTAAATCCGCACAGCCTCGAATAAGGCTACTGAGGATAGGAACTATTTTTGTATAACTAAAAATAATTTAATTATGAAAACATTAGGTTACATCGGCGCATTCTTAGGTGGCGCCATCGCCGGCGCGGCATTAGGACTGCTGCTGGCCCCTGAAAAGGGAAAAGACACACGTGGTAAAATCACTGACGCTATTGATGACTTCTGCCAAAAGCACAACATCAAGCTTAGCCGCAAGGAAATGAACGACTTGGCCGAGGACATCACGGACGCAGCTGAAACAGAAAGAGCTTAAAACAAAACACGCATGTTTTCAAGCGACAAAAACATTGAAATAATAGGACAGCTTGTAAAGCTGCTGAAACATAGTATCGGGCTTCAGGGTGAATACCTGAAGCTCGATGTTATGGAAAAAACGGTAAGGGTCATAACCGCCTTGCTGCTTTTCGCAATTCTTACGCTGATTGTCATCGCCATCTTATTCTTCCTCTCCTTGTCAGCCGCCCTTGCCATGGGACAGGCCATAGGCTATCCTGCCGCATTCGGCATCATCGGGGCCTTCTACATCGTAATTTTCATCCTGTTCGCCATATTCAGGAAAAGCTGGATCGAGAAGCCCCTTATCAGATTCATCACAAACCTGTTAATGGAATAAATCCGACTACCAACATGAACAAGCCTGAAACATACAACACCTTGCACGAAATAAGACTGCGCAAGGAGCTTCTTCTTTCAGAAATAAGGAGAGACAACCAGCAAATGAACCTCTTATGGAAAGAGCTTTTCCGTAAACCCGAACAGAAAAAGAAAGGATTCACCGTGGCATCACTCATGTCGACGGGAGCCGGACTGGCGGACGGGTTCATGCTTGCCTGGAAATTATACCGCAAGTTCAAGAAATAACAGACTGGCAAAACAAAAACACGCTTGAAGCCTCAAGCCGAAAAACCCTATAAAAACAAAAAAGGAGTACCGCTGTACTCCAACCTTGTTAACCTTAAATCTAATACTATGAAAAACACGGCGCGAAGGTACTAAGTTTAGTCCGGCCGTGCAAATTTACGCCTCACAAAACACAAAACTATAACATTCAATAACTAAAAACTTCCGCAAATTAAGACATATTTGCATTAAAATTCTATTACTTGTCCATCATAAGCCAAATTCACGCCGTCAGGCAACTTCCCGTCCACCTCCTGGTGCAGACCAATGCCATGCCCCATGTGCGTAAAGAAAGTCCGGCTCGCGCCTACCTTTCTTAAAAACGACAAAGCTTCGCCGACGGTCAGATGGGAATGGTGTTCAGGAGAAAAGCGCAATGCATTTACGACAAGCACTTTCACGCCTTCTACGTATCTCATTTCCTCCTCGCCGATTGTCTTCATGTCCGTAATATACAACAAATCACCAATTCGGTATCCTAATATCGGCAATTTGTCATGCATAACCTGAACAGCCACAATTTCAATACCGCCAACATTGAAACGCTCGTGCGGCTTTACAACACTAAGGCTTATCTGGGGAACGCCCGGATATTTATGCTCGCCAAAACAATATGAAATCGACCGTTTAAGCCTATCAGCCGTAATCATGTCAGAATAAATCTTCACTTCACCGAACACACAGAACGGACGTAAATCGTCAATGCCGCCCACATGGTCATAATGCACATGCGTCAACAATACTGCGTCGATTTTCTTAAATTCCCGACCAAGCATTTGTTGCCTGAAGTCTGGGCCGCAATCAATCAAAACCCTGGTGTCTCCGTCTTCAACCAAAGCCGAAGCACGCAACCGCTTGTCGTGCCTGTCCGTACTTGTACAGACTCTGCAATTGCAGCCTATGGTTGGAACGCCTACGGAAGTACCCGTACCGAGAAAAGTCAGTTTCATCTTTTCAGATAATATTCACCTCGGGCATTATTTCTATTCCGAACTTATCCATGACATCCGACTTTACAGCCTCGCAAAGCTTCAAGACGTCTTCTCCCCCAGCTTCTCCAAGGTTAACGAGCACCAAGGCCTGCCGGGTATGCACTCCGGCCTTGCCAAGCGACTTGCCTTTCCAACCGCATTGTTCAATCAGCCATCCGGCAGGTATTTTCACCTTGCCTCCGTCTACGGCATAATGAGGCACATTGCCGAATTTCCCTACAAGTTGTTCGTATTTGTTTTTATCGACAATCGGATTCGTAAAGAAACTGCCTGCATTGCCTTCAACGGAAGGGTCAGGAAGCTTAGCCTTGCGTATCTCGATTATGACATTCCTCATCTGTGCCACCGTAGGGGTCTTTATGCCCTTTTTCCCAAGTTCCGAGAGAATATTTCCATATTCAAGACGAGGCACAAACATGTCGGACAATTTATACGTAACGTAAGTTATCACATATCGGTTTTTCCATTCGCCCTTGAATTTGCTCCACCTGTAAGAATAACAGCACTCGTCATTAGTGAACTCACGTTTCCCGCCCGTCTCTATGTCTATCGCTTCTATCTTTGTTATTAAATCTTTTGCCTCAACACCGTACGCACCTATGTTCTGCACGGCCGTTGCTCCAACGTCGCCGGGGATGAACGAAAGATTTTCAGCTCCGTACAAACCATTCTCGACACAGAGTTTTACAACGTCGTCCCACTTTTCACCGCTTCCGCAACGCAGATACACGTTGCCGTCCATGCGAGTGGCATGACGCCCCCTTATCGCAGAATGCAACACAGTGCCGTCAAAGTCCTTGGTGAACAAGATATTGCTGCCACCGCCCATTACAAGCAACGGCCGGTCAGCGTCAGCAAGAGTGCTTATCACCTGGCGCAACTCGTCCTCTGAACAAAACTCGACAAAACGCTTGCACTTAACGTCCATGCCGAACGTGTTATGGGCTTTAAGGCTGTAATCCGAAAAATCTTTCATACCAAAACAAAGCTTTATGTCATAAAAAACAGAAAGAGGATTATTCCGAAAGGCTTGTCAATTTCCACTCTCCGTCAATACGTTTAAACGTGAGTTGCATTTCCATACCGTTGGCTATGCCGCGCATCACAAAAATCTTCTGGTTGCCTTCGGTGTACTTCTGCCCATACATTATATTATAAATAAAACCGGACGGAAGCTCAGGCGCAAAGGCAGGCCATGTCTCAGGAGCGATTTCGCCTGTCATTGTGCTGAAATCGTCATCCGGATCAGGTCCTGTAAACAAGACAGGATTGTTCAGGCTTTCCAACTGGAACTCGGGGTCGGAAGCGAATTTCTGATAAAAAGCCAAAAACGAAGCGTTGGTGTTCTGCACCATGTCGTTGTTGCGTATCGAAGTCAGCATCCAACGGCCGTTAAGCCTCTCAAACAT
The DNA here is from genome assembly GCA_944320675.1 of uncultured Prevotella sp. Lineage (GTDB taxonomy): Bacteria > Bacteroidota > Bacteroidia > Bacteroidales > Bacteroidaceae > Prevotella. The sequence goes on along the minus strand of CALUIJ010000050.1, from coordinate 5,051 downwards.
GTATTTCTCAACTTTTTCCTTAGCAAGGTACACTTTTTCAACTACGACATTGTTTATCGAAGTGTCCTTGACAACATCCATCTGCTTCATGTTGTCAAAAATCAAAGTGTAATACCCCTGCTCCATGAAGAAGTGTTCCATTCTCCATTGCTTCTTCTCCAGATATGCAACGTTTTCACCGTCAACCACCTTGAGAGGGAATTTTATCCTGCCCATCTGCAACTTGCGGTTTGCGGCGAAATTGAAGATGAAATCATCAAACAATTCGTCGGCCGCCTTAGGCATAGGCTGTTCGGATATCAACCTGTCTAATGTGTCAACAGTCGTCGTGTCCGCCACCTTTACAGAATCCACGGCCGTAGTATCGGCCGCAACGGGTTTCTTGTCAGAGCAACCTGTCGTCCACAAAGCCATGCACACACATGTCACAAAGACCAAAACAACACCATTTCTCATAACTTACATACCTTTCGTAATAAGGTCGTGAAGCAGGCAACCAACATCTTTCCAAGGCGTCGCCGCCCACTGCCTTAACAGAAGTAACGTCTATCAAAATTTGCGCAAAAGTACAACTTTATTTTGATTTATGACGTATATTCAAGCTAAAAATATTACCTTTGCATCAAATTTTAATATGCACCAAAATTATCTTCAAAATGATACTCGACAAAATAGCGAAACTGCTTGAAGAAGTAAAAGGCCTTAACGCTTCAACGCCTGAGGAAATAGAAGCCTTAAGACTTAAATACCTGAGCAAGAAAGGCGAAATCAACACTCTTATGGCCGACTTCCGCAACGTTCCGGCGGAACAGAAGAAAGAAGTAGGAATAAAAATCAACGAACTTAAGCAAACCGCTCTCGAGCGAATCAACTCCCTGCGCGAGCAATGCGAGGCAAAAGAGACTGCCGGAGACGACATCGACCTGACACGCACGCCATACCCGGTAAAATTCGGCACACGGCATCCATTGACAATAGTAACAAACGAAATCATCGACATATTCTCGCGCATGGGCTTCACCCTTGCCGACGGCCCCGAGGTGGAAGACGACCTCCATGTGTTCACGAAGATGAACTTCGCCGCCGACCATCCCGCACGCGACATGCAAGACACGTTCTTCGTCGAGACCAATCCCAACGACGTGACAAAGAACATCATCCTGCGCAGCCACACAAGTTCCGTCCAAGCACGAGTCATGGAGACGACACAACCGCCCATCCGTGTAATTTGTCCCGGGCGGGTTTACCGCAACGAAGCCATCACCGCACGCGCGCACTGCTTCTTCCACCAGATAGAAGGACTCTACATCGACAAGAACGTATCGTTCACCGACCTAAAGCAAGTGCTCCTGACGTTCGCACGCGAACTGTTCGGAGCCGACACTAAGATTCGCCTACGTCCGAGTTACTTCCCATTCACCGAACCGAGCGCCGAAATGGACATATCGTGCCACATTTGCGGCGGCAAAGGCTGCGGATTCTGCAAGCATACGGGGTGGGTGGAGATACTCGGATGCGGAATGGTAGACCCCAACGTACTCGAACTTTGCGGCATCGACAGCAAAACATACAGCGGCTACGCATTCGGTCTGGGCGTTGAACGCATAACAAACTTGAAATACCAAGTGTCCGACCTGCGCCTGTTCTCGGAAAATGACGTACGCTTCCTACACGAGTTCGACGCGGCAAACTGATTGCAGAATTAAGAATTAAGAGTTAAGAATTAAGAATGTAATATTAATTGCCGATTTACAAGACATCCGTTCTTAATTCTCAACTCTTAAATTTTAAATAGACCTACATCGGTATTTTCTTAACTCTTAATTCTTAATTTAACATGAAAGAGAGCCTTTTCAGCCGAAGCTACATATTCATCCTCGCGGCCAACTTCCTTTTATTTTTCGGATTCTGGATACTCATACCAATCCTTCCGTTTTACCTTAAGGAAACATACAACTGCCCAGCGGCCATGCTCGGGGCAATATTGAGTTGCTATACGGTAAGCGGCTTGTGCGTGCGCCCGTTCTCCGGCTTCCTCATGGACAAGTTTCCACGCAAACCCATATACATACTTTGCTATTTCATCTGCGCCTCCATCTTCCTCGGCTACATGGCCGCAGGCGTGCTTACGTGGTTCATCGTGCTGCGCGCCCTGCACGGAGTAGCGTTCAGCAGCGTCACCGTAGGCGGCAACACCCTCTGCGTTGACATAACGCCCAGTAGCCGCCGCGGCGAAGCCCTTGGTTACTACGGACTTACGAACAACATCGCAATGGCGCTCGGCCCAATGACCGGCCTGTTCATGCACGACCACGTTACATACAACGGCATATTCGCCACGGGCATGGCCTTCAGCGTTGCAGGCCTGCTTTGCGCCATCTGCGTAAAAGCGCGCACGCCCGAATCAATAAAAGCAAGGATGCTACATAAACGGGAAACAGGCATAGACCCTGCCGCGCCTAAGCAAAAACTTTCGCTCGACCGCTTCATACTGCTAAAAGGCATCCCTGTCAGCATCGCCCTACTAATGCTCTCCATACCTTATGGGGCGACGACCAACTTCGTAGCCATGTACGCACGCGAAATCCACCTCGACGTACCGTCGGGCTTCTTCTTCACGCTGATGGCAGCCGGAATGGGAGCCTCGCGCCTCGTAGCCGGAAAGAAGGTTGACCAAGGCTACATCACGCAATGCATCCACATCGGCCTTTACCCAGTGGTGCTGGCATTTTTCATCCTTAGCATGTGCCGCTTCGTAGCACCGCACAGCATGGCCGCAGCTGAAGCAATGTTCTTCGCCGTGCCCTTGCTCCTCGGCGTTGGTTTCGGTGTTATCTTCCCGGCCATGAACACCCTTTACATCAACCTCGCACCCAACAACCAACGCGCAACGGCCACCAGCACCTACCTCACGGCGTGGGACGTCGGCATTGGTATCGGCATCGCTACGAGCGGCATCATAGCCCAGCACTTCACGTTCTACATGGTTTACCTCATCGGCTCCGTGCTCTGCCTCGTCTCAATGATTTATTTCAACGTGAAAGTCACGCCGCATTACAACCGTAACAAACTGAGGTGAAACATTTCGTAGGACTATGCGGTTTTACTGTTATATGGTTATGAGGTTTTACTGCAACCGTAAAACCACATAACCGTAAAACTGCATAATTTAATCCTACAAATCTTTAAGATACGCCATCAGTGTTTTCACATTTATCGCCCCTTCTACGTCAATATTTTCAAACACCATAAAGTAATGACATGATGCCCCAGCCCAATCGGCCAAATTCCGGCCAACATGCCCACTTGTCGTGGCGCGTAAGGTCTTCGCCATCTTGGACTACCAACTCGCCAAGCCATCGGCGTATGTGCGGGTCGTTCACGTTGTCGTTATACACCCATCCCTCATTCCCCATGTTGTAAGGCGGGTCGATGTATATGCAACCTATCCCTCCCTCGTATTCGGGCAACAGTGCCTTCAGAGCCTCAAGGTTGTCGCCGTGGAGATCCTGTTGCCGCTGCCGGTCGGCGACGTGTTTCATGGATTGTCGGCGCGGAAGCCATAGCGGCATTCCAACGTGCGGAACGGCACGTCGTGATGACGGTTTTCCCTATCCAGTTGAGTGTGGCATTTGGGTTTACAGTTTTAATATTTCGTCAACCGTGAGGCCAGTGGCCTCTGCTATGACATTAGTCGCTATACCGAGCCTTTTCAGATTGATCGCCGTCTGCAATCGACCAGCCCGGTCCCCTTCGGCTCTTCCTTCAGCTCTTCCTTCAGCTCTTCCTTCGGCTCTTCCTTCAGCTCTTCCTTCAGCTCTTCCTTCAGCTCTTCCTTCAGCTCTTCCTTCAGCTCTTCCTTCAGCTCTTCCTTCAGCTCTTCCTTCAGAAAGCCCTTTTACGAAGCCGTCGTGTCGCGAACCGGTGATAGTGAGCCGTTCGGTACGGATAACATCCCAGAACTTATCATAACCAAGCATCTGCGCCTCGCTGAAGGCAGACTCCTGTAGCTGTGTTACGGCTTTGTTTATTTCTGGATTTTCAAGCAATTCGCGCGGCACTTCTTTTGTGCGTTCGTCAATCTCGGTAAGATAGCGCAACCATAATACCTGCATCTTCTTGTCGCCGTAGTTCTTAGGTGTGAACTTTGGCAGTTCAACAAAGATGAAGCGTAAACCGTCGATAATTTCTTTTGTCTCTTCCACTTCCACTATGCGGTAATCGTGATAGTAACGGTCGCTGTCGCTGAACGTGTCATTCACGATGTTTAGCGAATACACCGGCTTCAAGGCTTCATAATAATCACCTACGTGCAGCTGGCTGACGTAAGCTTTTGAAGCATTGAACAGCACACGCTGTTTGTAGGCGTAAGTCCACACCATCTGCATCTCCACAAGGAATTGGCGTCCCTGCTTATCCTTACAGCGCACATCCACAATGCTGTCTTTATGGAACGGATTGAATGGCACAAGTTCAGGGTTGAGATATTCCACAACCTCTGTTATTTCTTCATCCGGTGTCTCAAATGGTAACAGGGCGTTCAGGAAACTCATCACCAAATCGGGATGTTCTCCAAACACCTTCTTAAATGTCAAATCGGCTTTTGGGTTGAGATATTTCATTTGTTTGCAGTTTTACGGTTATCGTGTTATGGTTCATTTTGCAAATATAATGAAAAATTCATATTAATTTTTCCATTTGTCTGTTTTGTTTCACTCTCCACGTTCAGTGCGTGGATTTCTCCATGCGGATAAGACGTGGTTGGTATCACTCAATCATCTTCAGGAACGTGTCCTCGTCAACGATAGGTATGCCGAGCTTCTCCGCCTTTTGGAGTTTCGACGGCCCCATGTTGTCGCCGGCCAGTATGAACGATGTCTTGCCGCTGATGCTGCCCACGTTCTTGCCTCCGTTTTCTTCTATTATCCGCTTGTATTCGTCGCGGCTGTGGCGGGCGAACACGCCGCTGATTACGATGCTCTTGCCTTCGAGCTTCGTGCCCTGCTCCTGCATCTGCTCGTCGCTCAGCTGCATTTGCAGGCCGTAGGCGC
>CALUIJ010000049.1 GCA_944320675.1 uncultured Prevotella sp. | reverse complement strand
ATTTCGGTTGCAGATGCTTCAGCAAGTATGTTTAACGCCAGCTCAAGGTTAGTCATATTATCCCTTAGGTTCTCTTTCTTTAATCCTTTGAGTTTTTTATAAGTTTTGGTCGTATGTCCGCTCCATTCCTTTGTTATTATATCAGTGAGCGTCGCATATTGCATGCCGTTTATCCCGCCTCTTTGCCATTCATCGGTGAGAAGTTTTCTCACTTCTATGCTTTTCAAGCGTTGGTTTATCCAGTTGTCTGAATATCCCAGCCGTTTGTAATCCCGCATGGCTTGGCTTATAGACAATTCAGGGTCTTGCATCTGGTCTATTCGTTCTGATGCGGTAGCCGCCATCCACTGTTTGAACGGTTCTGCTTTGGGCGACGGTATAGATTGGATGATACGGAAAAGCTGCTCTGTGTCGGCAACGTCGGTATTTCTCATCTTCCCGTCGGCGGCACGGAGTTTCAAGGTACTACAAATTGTAGTAGGTTCGTGTCCCTCTTTTTTAATGCGCGACTTCAGTACGCTCCAATATCGTTTTGGGTCGGGGCTGTCTGTAAGTATGGCTACTACGTCGATAACTGAGAAATACCATTTTTCCTCTTCGTCATCCCATACGGCACGGACTTTTCTGTCCTCGAATAATTTTAAAGATTCTTTCTTAACCATATCATATAATTTTAAAACGATGTAAAGGTAATAAGAATCCTTGAGAAGGCAAAAAAAACCGTTGTAAAAAATAAATGTGAAAAGGGGGACGCGCCTCACGGAGCGTCCCCTCTCACTAAGAAAAATTGTCTAATTTAAAAAATTACATGAAATGCTTAATGTTTTCCGTGCCTGTTGTTCATATCGTGGCAAAGAACTTTTCAAGACTCTGCATGTCCCTCAAAACTATGATATGGCTCTCCTCGTCGTTAAGAACCCGTTTCTTCTTCCTACTGGCGGATACGGCGTCAATCATGGCTTTGGCATCCCCTGCGGCGTTGACGATTTCCACCTTCTTGCCCTCCGTGCGCTCCACGATATTAAGCAATTCATCGGTAAACGAGCGCGACATGAAGACCACGCCCTCCAAATCAATGCATACTTCCGTACATTCGGCATTGACGACTTCGTTCCTTACGGCCTCCGCATTGCGACGGGAACGAACATCGCTGCTAAGGACCTCTCTTAGTCTTACAATCTTTTTCATTTATTTATGCCTTTTCTGCATTTTCCTTTCATCTTTCTTCATCCTTATTGGCGTAACGCTTTTAATTCCGTCTATATGTTCAAACAATAATGGTTCTACGTTCGCCTTCATAGGGTCGAGGATAAAATCAATTCCCTCTCTTCTCGCCAATTTTGCAGCTGGAACAAAATCGGAATCGCCAGAGAAAAGGACTATTGTGTCAACAAACCTCTTCAATGCAAGTGACGCGATGTCTACACCGATTTTCATGTCTATTCCTTTTTGTTTTATATCCAAGTAAACATCGTCTTCTTTTAAGTTTTTAAAGTCCGTTTTCCCATCAAACAAATCTTTTACCACTCTCGGCCTTATAAGCCATTTCCCGTTATCTTTCAAAGTACCCATCCTCAGTGCTACTTTTCGCTTGCGTTTCAATGCATTGAATAAATCCATTTTAATATTGTACTCGTCAGTCTGTTTAAAATCAACGCAACGCTTGTTTATCGGGTTATGGTATTTTTTGTCTAACGGATAACAGTCATAATAAAAAATCCTATATAAAGTGTTCTTATCTCCTACGTGTTTCATAGCCATAGTATAAAGCATGTCGGCAATCTCTTCGCCGGTCATGTGTCCATCCTTATTATAAAGAGTGTTGAAGCGTTTGATGAAAAATCCTCCATCAATCATAACGGCAACTTTTACAGGCGGATAGCTTGTTTCTTTTCCCATAGAACATTAAAATTATTAAATAAAAAAGCTCAAGGGTCGGCACACCCATTATCAAGAACAAGCGGCACTTTTGAGGGCTGCTTCCGAGTGTGCGTAGCCATGAGCATAATCGTACTGCAAAGATACGAATAAATTTTGAATTTTCAAAATTTACTTGCAAATATGCAGGCAAATTTACGTTAAAAACCCAATAAAAAGAAATGGAACGCGAGTCGGGCACTTTCAGACGGCGCTGATGAACGTTGATAATGTTCCTCGATGCCGTCTACCTTGTTATCCGCCGAGTTTGCAAGAACTCGGCGGACGGCGCAAAAAAAAGACCCGCCGAAGAGGGCGGGTCTTTTTTTGGCGTTATCTGTATAGCCTGTCATATTCGTCAGTTATCTTGTTGTAGCAATGGCGGCGTGCGTCCTGGTGCTTCTCCTTGTCCGAGTCGTCGTTCAAGAAGTCGTAAGCTTCCGAGTCGGTTGTCATTACCTTGATTTCCTTGCCCCGATACATGGCCCTTATCATATAGTGGCCGTACATGTGGGTTAATTCGATGGTGAAGTTTACTTTTCTGAATGTTCCGTATTTCATAATTTTCACAGTTTATACGTGTGTCTCACGGCAGCGCTGCTGCAATTAATTAACTTATTATTGATACCGCAAAGGTACGAAAAAAACCGAGACTACCAAATTTCATGAGCAAATTTGCAATAAAAAATGTAAAACGAATCGGCGTGCGTGGAAACAGGCACGCCCAGGCGTAGTGGGGAATCCGTTTAAGACGGCTTCCGCACCGCCTACCTTATATAAAGCTGATTTTCAACGGAAATCAGCTCCCATTCTCAAAAAAGCACTGCTTTTTACTGCGACGGCAGCCCCCACCGCCCTGCGCTGTCGGGGCGATTGCCTCGCCCTGAAATAGCGGAATATGTAGGGGCGCACGCCGTTACGGCAGCCCCGTTTGCGGTCGATGGGCACTCTTGAGTGACGCAATGCAATTGCGTCTCTCAAACACCTATCGGAACAGCCGTGGGCGTGTCGGCAAGAGGCAACGAATTGCCGTCTCGTTCACGGCGGACGGCAGCGCGAAAGGCCGCGTCTCGGGAGGCAAGACACGGCCTTCGGCAAGGCCTTGACAGGCCGGCTGTTAAGCCAGTCTGTCAAGGATCATCTTCGACGCCTTCTCGACATCGTTCATAACGGTGAGGATGAACGCAGGTTCTTGACGCAGTGAGTCAATCCACGAGTCAAGATAGGCGGCTGAGTTAGTCAGTACGCGGCTTGCGAAACCGAGCTCGTAGCAGACGCGCGCCGCTCCCAATTCGGCCACAAGCTCTTCCTTAGCGTACTTCTCGCTACCGAACCTGCTTTTAAGGCCACGGTTAAGGCGGCTCTCCGTGCCGGTGCTGTGCACCATCTCATGGATAAGGGTCGAGTAGAACTCCTGTCCGTCGACGTAAACCTCATTCTTATCGCGGTGACGCTTAAACTGCTTCTTCATCGGCAGGACGATACAATCAGCTTCGGGAGAGTAGAACGCCTTGTCGGAGGGCTTGTCTACATGTACGGGGCACAGCCATGCCTGACCGGCCAGCATCCTGTCGAGCGCGTCGTTGCAGTACATACCCTTCTCATCCATAGCGTCGGCCGAGGCGGTGAACGCAGCCTTGAGCTTGGCGATCTTGTCGGGCTGCTTCTCTTCGAGGTTGGTCTGGGCGATGTTGAACACCCTGTAAGCCTTCAGCACCGGAATCCTCTTGCATGAGGCACGCTCGGCATCGGACATGTTGTGATAGGCATCCTCGTCTATCTGCCTGCCGTCGCCGTCCTTATACACATGTTCCCAGAAGATGACGGGCGTAGACTTCTCACCCTTATTAACATGGGCGTGCATCCTGTTGGCCTGAAGCATGGTGCAGTACACCGGCACGTCGTACCCCTTCACCGCGCTGTCGAGCATGAGCATGAACACGTTGCCTCCCCTGTAGGCCTTGCCGTTTACGTTCACGGGCACTCCTCCTTTCGATGCGCCCAGCCAACCTTTCTCCCAATCGCCCGCCTTGACGGCCTCCATGCGTGCAATCATCATATCTGCGAACTGCTTTATAATCCTACCGTTTTGCTCTGTGAAATTCATAACCGTGATATTTTTAATCGTTAGACATATATGTTTACTTAACCCATGACCTGAACGTCGATATAGGCAATGTTTACCATTTCGTCCGCTGCCAGGTCCTCGGCCACCGCGCAGGCCTGCGAGCAACTGTCGGCCATTATCTCGTAAGTGACGCTCTCGTTGTCTTCGTCGGTCACCGTGACGTGGTAGATGAGCTGGCCCAGCTCTGCTAATTGCCTTCTGTTTTTCCTGTTAGTGTAAGCGTTGTCGAAAGTCGACGTTAAAACTGATGTTGTCATATCCGTAAATTTTTTAAGTTAGACATTTGAATCCGCGCCTTGCGCTTCTTCATTTTTTACGTGCGAATAAGACGAGCGGCAGGAAGGCACGAGGATGCAAGGGACGGCCGTAAAAGTTTAGCCGCAGGCCTTGCAAAAATTATTTGCGGTGCGGAGCACAAGAATAATTATTGTAAAGTTTTACGAGCCGAGACGGAGACGTGCCCTTGCAGGTGCCGGCCGCCGTAAATTTGCAAAGGAAAAAATGAAGGGCAAGGTGCAGGGGAAAAGGTTAAAAAATTGCGGATATGGCAGCATCAGCGTCGACACCAACGCTTACCGGGAAAAACAGAGGGCAATGCGGAGCGGCAGGCCTGCCGCGTCACCGTGACCGACGATGACGACACCCATGTCTATTTTGGCCGAATGTTGCGCTAAGGCCCGCGCGCGGCCGCGGACAAGACAAGGAAAAAAACATCGCCCATACCGGCGTCAAGGTCACGGGTACAGGCAATGTAAGATTAAAAACATTACGGTTATGAATTTCACAGTGCGGAACGGTATCGGACAACGGCAGTGATGATGGTTGCATGCACGGAGGCCGTCAAGGCGGCGTTAAGAAAAGGCGGGCGCACCGTAAGGAGGGAATACTAAAACAAAGGCAAGGCCTGCAATGGGCGGTAAGGCCGGAACGTATGCCGACGTGCGGTGATTATATAATAAGGTGTGCCGCGCCATGCTTCAGGCGGACAGGACAGACGCCCGTAAGAAAAGGAAAGGAACGCCCGCCGTCATGTGGGATAATAGTTTGACGATCCGGCGCGGACGGAGTAGACGGGGAACAGCTCAACGCCGATGCAAAGCGTGTCGAATGCGTCTGAGAAATCGGTGCGGTGCTGAAGCTGGTTCTCGTCCGTCTCGACCTCCTTCTCGCCCGACTTATCCTTTTTCCCGTTCACCACCTCGGCCGACTCTATGGATATGATAAGGTCCTCGTTGTTGTCGCGGTTGATGAGCACACGGTGGCGTGCCTTACCCTTGAGCATGTTGTTGACAAGCAAGTTCTTCTCGACGTGGTTCATGGGCCTGCCGATATACCTTGACGTCACCATCCAGCCGTTACGTCGGAAGGCACGTTCTACGATGACGTACAACTCGTTGGCATGGATGCCGGTGACCGTGCCCTTGAAAGTAGCGTCGTAGTAGAAGATTACCTTTTTGAGCTTGTGGTACCTATAATATGCGCAAACGTCGTCAACTAGCTCGTTGAGCTTGCGGTCGTACTTGACGAAAAACGACTTCAACACCCTCAGCCTGCCGTCCTTCGGTTGTCCGACACATACGCAGTTGATGTTCGAGTTGGCGTCGAAGGCCACCGTAAGCGGCAGGCTGCCGTCGAGGTCGCCGTCCATGCGGCAGTCCTCCAGCCTGAGGCTGTCGAAATCGTAGCGCATGTTGTCAAGGTAGGCTATGTCGGGCGCGGTGTAGAGGTTTACGTCCTCGTCGAGCGCCCCGTAGAAGCCGTCCTTGGCGACGCGCGTCCGCTTGTTGAGAATGGCAGTGTCGAATGTGTGGGGCGACAGCTCCCTTTTCATTCGGCGTATGAAGTCTTCGCCCAGTAGGTCGATGTTCTCGAGAGAGGAGAACTCGACGTACAGGAGACAGTCGCGGCGCATGCCGTCGAGCACTGAGCGCCACCGCTCCAGCTCGTCGGCGAGGCGCACGGCGTCGGCCGAAGACTGGGCCATTCTCTTCTTCAAGGAGCTTATCTTGCGGCATACGAACCAAGCCGCGGAGACAAGCTCCGTGTCCATGTCGTCCTGGTACTTGAGGAACCACGACCCCTTCTTCGTTATCGGCATGTCCGAAGTTACGGTCATGCCGTGGTGCATGAAGAACCTGCCGAAGAGCGACTGGTTGCCTCGGTTGGCCGGGAACGTCTCGTTGCGCAGCCGGTCGGGGTCGAGGAACTTCGCCTCGTCCATTATGAGGTAGTCGAGCGACATCGAGTTGCTGGTGCCGGTGCGGTCCTGGCTGATGATGTTGCACACCGAGCCGTTGTAGAAGGCGATGGTGTTCTCCCAGTTGGCCGGCTGGAAGTAGGGCTGCCTCCAGTGCAGCGCCTTCCACGGCTTGCGTCCCACGATGTAATGCAGGTCGCGCTTGAAGCCCCAGCGTTCGAGGTGGATGAGCATCGAGGGCAGTATGTTGGTGAGGCAGCGCTTCACCGACGGGGCGACGAATCCGCCCGACGAGCCGGGCATGCCCTGCACGCCGGTGAGCAGCCGTCCGGCCTGCACGGCACCCTTGCCGAATCCGCGGCCGCACACGGCTATCTCGTCGCGCGTGTTCATGGCCAGAAGGAACTGCTGCGCCTGGTTGAAGTACTGCACGTCAGCCATTGCCCACCTCCTCGAAGTCCGTATCGTCCACCTGCATGTCGTCCTTGCGTCCGTACTTGCGCAGCATGTCCTCTATCTTCTTCCTCGGCGTCTTCTTCGCCTCGGGTATTATGATGCTTATATTGTCGGTCATCTCGAAGTTCTGAGGAATTATGCGGTCGAGCTGCAGGTCTATCGGGTCTTCCTTGTCGGTCTTGTTGTTAAGTATGAGGTTCTTCTGCATGGTGGCCACGGCACGCCATTCGCCTGCGCGGCGCGCCGCCTTGTGGTCGTCCATTATCATTGTGTTTATGCGCCACCGCCAGAAGTCCTTATTGGACTGCTGGAGGTCGCCGATGAGCGCCTTTACGAGTTGAATGTCCTCGTAAGCCTGCGTCTTGCGGACGTTCCACATTTTGCGGTCGTAATCCACGAGATCCGCCGTCTGCTTCGACGGGAACTGGAGCCAATAAGTATATAGGCCGCGTAATCTCATTATGCGGTCTATGAAGGCAGCCGGAAGTTTCTCCTCCCTAAGCTCGGAAATGTCGAGCGGCAGCCTCTTGGCGTATTCGTCTATGTTTATCGGTGCCTTCATTGTTCCTCAAGGTCGTCGAGCATGCGGTTCATTGCCGAGAAGCACGAGCGTATGGCCTCGGGCGAGCCGGCGTTGGCAAGCTCGATGTTGTTGCGCCTCAGTCTGTCGGCCGTCGCCGACATGCCCCGTAGGAACGCCCTGCGCTCGTCCGTGCCGTGGAGCGCGAGGCGTTGCTTAAGCTCGTCCTCGTCTACGTCGAGCATGGCGGCGATCTGCGAGGGCGGCGTCAGGGCCGCGGCCATCTCCTCTATCCTTCCGATGTACTCCTTATCTTCCATTAATGATAAGACTGTTTCTTATAAGTTTATCCACGCCCCGGCGCAACGAACGGAACACGTCGGCGTCGGTGGTGACCAGCGTACACTCGGCTCGTCCTCCGTAGGTGTTGTTCTGGCTCGAGTGTACGGCTGCGAAGAACGCACCGCCCGAAACGAGCACCACCTTGGAGTGGTTCTCGGCGAGGCATACGCGGTCGAAGCACGAGCGCATCAGCGCGTCGAGGCGGTACGTCTTCTTAGACGCCTTCAGGTCGGCTATGAGCGTGGCCGAGGTTACGAGCCCCCTCTTCCTGAGGTTGTAGAACGCCGACAGGAACTCCACCGACGTAGAGAACGTCGATATTACGACGTCCGACGGCCCGGTCTGCGCCAGCAGCCAGTCGATGACGCCGAAGGTGTGCAGTCCGCGGCCGAGGTAGGCCTGCGTGGCCTGCTCGCCCATAGGCATGAGAATGTCACTCGCCTTCATTGTCTTACCACGCTCCGAAGTTGTTGTTTCTCAGCCATTCGACGAGCTCGCCGCTCACTGCGGCGTTGTTGTCGATGAGGACGTCGACGCGCTGCTGTATCTTCTCGTGGAGCTTTTCAAGCTCCTCGTTGTCGCCTGCGGCAAGAAGCTCGTCGTACTTCCGTCGAGCCTTGGAGATGTACGCCCGTGCCGAGGACACGGCAGCCTCGGTGTTGCCGACGGTTCCGCCGTCGTCCAGCCCGGGCTTGTAGGCGTCGTACTTGGCCATGTCGCGCTTATAAGCGGTGTATGCCTCGCTCATGAACTTCAGGTACTCGTACCTGTCGCATGGAGCGTCGAGCGTCTCGACGGTGGCGCGCGCCTCCTTAATGGTCTTATACCGCTCGGCGTTGATTTCCCACAGCCCCTGAATCTCTGGCGGCAGGCTGTCATGGTCGGCCCTCTTGCCGAGCTTCGGCTGCGCAAGGTCGGGCTGGCCGTCGGCAATCATGGCGTCGACTTCCGCCGTCACCTTCTTGTCCATCCTGCCCACTTCGGCCAGCGTCAGGCCGTCGAGCCTGTACTTCAGGTGCTTGTTAAGCTCGTAGACCACCTTCTGCTCGCGCCGTTTCGGGTTTCGCAGTATCTGCTGGTGCATCGCCCTGTTCCTGTTTATTCGCAGGAGCAGGTCAGCCCCCTCTATTATCTGTTCCTCAGTCCTCTCCCCGAGAAGGAGGAATTTCTGTATCTGCCTGGTGAATTTCTCGTCAATCATAGCAATGCATTTTAAAAAAAAGCGGCGACGGCTTCACAGTCGCCGCCGCCGAAATTAGACATCAATTACAAAAAACTTAATTCGCTCTATTCTTCCGGAGGACTTGGCGTAACCTCCCCGGTAGCACCGCTGACGTCACCGTCGTTGGTCGCTATCTTGCCCGGGTAGAAGGGCGCCGGAATGGTGTCCTCGCACGCTATGGTGAACGTAATGGCGTTGGTGTCTTCCACCGTCGCACCCGTGTCCATTGCCGGCGAGACGTCGACGTTGAACATCTTGTTTCCGATGATGCGGTATTTCCCGTTGCGCTGTGGAACGAGGAATACGCAGTCGTCGTTCACCATTTCGGCTGCGAGGGCCGTCTGCTTCTCCTCCGAGCCGGGCACGACGGCCGTGTATGTGTTCCGGAAAAGATAAGATCCGTAAGTTCCGACGCGCTCGCTTGCGACCTTGTTCTGGTTCGGAGTAAGCTCAACCTTGAGCCACTTCTTGTCGGCGGCCAGCGTGAAGTCGCCCTTTACCTTGGCGACTTCCTCGAGCGTTGCCGTCTCGCTGTCAGGCCACTCGGGCCACGCGGTTATGTTCGCCTTCCTTATCATGTACATGTGGTTGCGTGTACCTGGAAGGCTCTTCTGACCCCGGCATGAGGGAAGATCCTCATAGAGGTCCCTATCGTCTGCGCATACAGTTGTTGGCATAGTCGTATAGTTTTAAATGTTTATAAATCATACACCGCCGCCCGGTTCTTCTTCTTCCCCGTCGTCGCTGCCTGCGGCGGCAGCAGGCTGCGCGATGAGTAACATCTCGGGGGATACAGTCTCGAACTGCACGCCGAAGAACATCGAGGCCACGAAGTCGAGCCAGAAGTGCGAAGTCAGCGACTTCTGCACCTCGAACGTTACGCCAGCTCCGCTCGTGGCGATGCCGACGAGCAGGTTGCGCCTCGGCGTGACCATGAAGAAGTCCTTAGGCACGCACGAGAGTCCCACCATCGTGCACCTGCCGCCCGAGCCTTCGACTGTCGACTTGTTGAACTGCGTGTTGTACGGCAGCGAGCCGTGGTTATCCTGATACGACCTCTCGTAGAGAAGCTTCGTGTCCACGTTCATGAACATGAGCGTGTCCTGGTCCTTCAGCTTATTGTGCGTTGCGTCGTAAATGTCGTTCACGGTGTCCTCGGCGTTCTCGCGGGTCACCGTCTCGATGTTGACGAGGTTCTTGTTGGCGGTGGAGATGGTTTTCGCCGTTACCTCCTTGTCGACGATCGTCTTGAAGCCGTCGAACAGGTCGGCGGTCGTCTTGCCCGTAGCATTGCGCTTCGCCGTGAAAATGCTGTCGTACAGGTGCTCGCCGAGCTTGCCCATGAGGAAGGCGCACACCGCCTTAGTGACGGGCACGTTCTTCAGTCCGTCGCCCTGCACGATGTTCGAGCCGTAGATGCTCTGCACTACCGAGTTGGGGTCGAAGCCCTTGACGCATGAGCCGAGGAACGTTTCCAGCTCTCGCCCTGTAATCTTTACGTCGTTGTTGTCCGTCCGTTTCGGGTCGTAAGGCGCCAGCTGCATGTCGCCCTCGAGCTGTCCCACGACCTCCTTATATCTCACACCCTGCCTTAACGACACATACGGAAGAATCTTCTGAAGGCCGTATACCGGCATCATCAGAAGCTCCTTGCGGTACTTAACGAACGACTTGTTAAGCGTGTCAGGCGTTATTACTACTTCTCCTTGCGTGTTAGCCATATCACAATCCCATTACTGAGTTAAACAATTTAATACCCGCCTCGTTGTCGACGACCTCGGCCACCGGTTCTTCGCCCGGATTGGTGTCCGCTTTAGCGCCCGGTGCGTCCTTCAGGTTCTTGACGGTCTCCTCGAGATCCTGAACCTTCTGCTTAAGCTCCGCCAGCTTGCCGTTAGCCTTTCCGAGTTCGTCCGCCTTCTCATCCGCCTTAGCTTCCGAGTCGGCCATGTGCTTGTCCAGCTTCTCCACGTCCTCGACGGAGAGGCTGACATAGCCGTCCTTCTCCTCTATCCCCGGATAGCCGAGAACGGCGGCAACATTCTCAAATTTCTTGTTCATAACCTTGTCTTTCGCCTGTTGTTTACGGAAACGCTCTTTGAGTCCCTGCCAGGTCTTTGCAAGAAAGCTCTCAGTTGGATTGCCCTCGCTGTCGACAACCGCGTCAACGCCGTCGGAACGCACAGGTAAGGCAGGCAAGCCGTATTCCTTGATTATGTTGTTAAAGTAATTGTCGCCCATCGCCACTATCTTAGCCGAATCGGCGTCAGTCCGTATGGAATCCACGAGACCGAAGTCTTTGGCTTCGTCGGCGGTAATCCATTCGGCGGCCTTCATCTTGTCGAGACATTCCTGCATTGTCTTCCCCGACTTCTCTGCGTAGATGGACGCCATAAGGTCGTCGATGGTGTTAAGGTTGTTCCTTTCCTTCTTATACTTAGCGATGATTTTGTCAAGCTCCTCCTTGTTCGCCATCCTCCACTCCGTAACCGGCGTGGAGCTGTTATGAATGAGGATGAGCGACCCCTTCACCATGTCGACGGTCTTAGCGCCCATTGCGATGACGGTCGCGATTGACGCGGTCAAGCCCACGATGTGCACATGCACTTTGCCGTGGTCCTTGAACGCCTGGTATATCTCCAAGCCCTCGGCGACCGAGCCGCCGGGCGAGCATATGGCGACGTCTACGTCCTTATCCTTATATCTGGAAAGGAAGTATTCAATATCGTCGGCCGTAGTTCCCCACCACGAGCCGACGACTCCTCTAATCTTAAATTGGTATATCATGCGCCTTTGTTTTCGGCAAAGGTAGCATATAAGATATGTGAAAAAAATACTATTAATGTTCGATTACGGGTATTCTACGCCTGTCGGAGTAGGTGACGGTCAGCTCCCAGAGCTGGCTGTCGCTGTTGCCCGACGACAGTTTCTGCGATTGGGTGATGACGGGATACGGTCTGTCGGAAGATCCGATAACCATTTCCGTACCGTCGGCCGACCTGACCTTGAAAGCCGGCGTAAGCGGGTATGCGTGGCAGCACTTTTCGCGAAAAGTGAGTTTTGTCGTGAAAATCTCCACTTTATCCTCGATTTTAGACGAAATTTCCAATTCACCGGGTACTTCGATGTCAATGTCAATCCAAATATAGTCCATAACGTGGGTAACCGTACCGTTGCCCACGCGGACAATGTTGGTCAACTCTCGTGCGTCGGCGACAGACACTGCGACAACTTTCTTATTCTTCATAATTTTCTATTTTTAAAATTATACGGTGTTGTACGCTTCTGTACGGAGTTGTACGGAAGTGTACAAAAATAACTATTTCGTAGTATTCTTTTTACTCGAATTTAACATTTAATCAGTCATGGATACGCTTCTTCCTTCTGAGGTCGACGCCCTTCTTAAGGTAAGAGTCGCGCATGCGGTAGTAACGCTGTCTGATAGTCCACGCATACTCCACGTCGATGCCGTGCATCTCGCACCACGAGTATATTGCCTTCATGATGGAGCATCCCACGTCCGACAGGTCGTTAAGCTCTGCCCACATGTTCATCTTGAAGGTATCGTTGATGCACTCTGCCACGGCCTTTTTCCCATGCTTCCCCAGATAGTTGTAAAGCATCGGGTCTTTGGCTTTCGAGTCGGGTACGGTAATGGCCACATCCTTGTCGTCGTGCGGCTCAGGCACCGGGCCGGGTTGTTTTTGCGTGAACCGCCTGATGGTGGCGTTCTCTATGCTCTGCGCCGGGAACACGACAGGATTCCCGAAGCTATGGATAAGCCATTGTTTGATGAACGGCTCAACCTCGATGTAAAAAACAAATTTGCTCATACCAATTATTTAACAACATGACAAATATAATGATTTATTCCCGAAACTAAGACATATTCCTTGATAATTATCATGTGAACACTCGATAAAACCCGACCGATTTTAAGAAAACTTTTTGCGGTCGCTCGAACGTAAAAAGCAGTGCGAAGCAGGAATTTCCCCTTTTCTTTCTTCTTTTCTTTTTCTTTTTTCTCAGTTACTCTTAGTTTTGCTTCGAAAAATTCGATACGATTGATACGATGACATGATAAAATTTAAACATTTGATTATCAACAACTTAGACAGATTTACAAAATTTGGTAACAAAAAATAAACCGTAGTATCAAACTTATTTCATAGGCTCGCCAATCTGTGAATGTTAAAAAATGTATTCCGTAACATCTTGATTCTATTATGATACGGATTTGTAACTTATGATTGAAACTTTGAAACTTAGCTTTAACTCCTTCTTTTTCAATGTTTTAAGTCTTTTTGCCAACAATAGTTACAAAGTAACATAATTTTAGTACAATAAATAAAAAAGGGAGTGGAGAGGGAAACGCCAAAAGCGGGCATGGATATGGGAAAACACCGGGCCTAAAGAAAACTTTATTGAAAAATGCTTACAATAATGCATGTTGATAATATGGCAAAAAGAAAAGCCATGCTACCCTCACGGGCGGCATGGCTCGAAATGATTAAAATCGAAAAATATATGATTTATAAATGGGTCTTATTGACGTTAAAACGGCGTATTGTCGTTTGAATCGTAGTTCTCAGGTAAGAAGGAAGTCTGTCCGTCATCCTCTTCCTCTTTCTTTATGAAATCCTCGAGATTTGGCACGGCCTTCAAGTAGATCATTTCCACCGGGCCTTTTTGTCCCTGCACGTTGACATCACGCTTAAGTATCCTTCCAGAAGCATTGCGGTAACATTCAGGGTTAAGCTCTTCTATCCACGGGCACAGCTCGACGAAGGCCTTCAGCTTCTTGGTGACGCTCTGGGTGGTTATCTTGCTTACGCCGCTGAAGTTCTTGAAGTCGTAGTAAGCCTTCTCGCGGACGATGAACGTGTTAAGGTTGCCGCTTTCCGGCGCGAAGTATGAGTTAGCCCATTCCTCGAAGTTGTCTCCCATGTCCGCCTTATGCTTGCGGATAATGATATTGCGCATAGGCGACTGAATCTTGTCGGGCTTGCCCACAAGCGTAAGATAGAAGCTGCAGCACTGCATAAGGAAGTTGATGTCAGCGTTCCACTCTTCCTCTGAATAATCCTCGGTGTACAAACTCTTCCCGAAGTCGTCACGTATGGACCTGCTTTCCCGGTAATCGTTCTCTTCGGTCTTCTGGTGGTAATAGTCCGAGAATACCATGTATATCAATCGACCTTCAGTCGACTGGTTGAATTCCTTCGGTACGTAGTTAGTGGTGAACGCCAGCTTGGGCGACTCGCTGAACGGAATCGTGAAGCTCCTGTTGTTCTTGGGGTTCACCGTCATATCACTTGTAATGTTGTCGTAGAAGATGTCCGTGTTCAGATACCTGTCGCAGTCGTCGATGAACAGCATCTTGGTGTGTTTGGTCACTTGGTCGAAGACGTGAGGGTTGTCCATCAGCTTCGGGTTGCGCCCCGACAGCTTCACCGTCGGAAGGAATTTAGACAGCGTAGTGAAGAAGAACGATTTCCCGGAGCGTCCGTTGCATTCGCCGATATCGCCTATCTTGTTGTCCAATGCCATGGGAGCCCATGCGTGGCTCGGGTCCTTGTACTGGTGCAGCATGTAGCCTATCGTGAATATCTTGTTGAGAATGCACATCTTTTGCTCTTCAATCTCGCTTTCTTCCAGTCCTTCGCCGTCTATCCTGAACTTATTATTCTCGTAGTAGTCCTTTCTTTCCTTGCCTTTCTTATTCGCAAAATTGTCCTCGAGTTCTTTTCTCCAGTGCAATCTTGATGTGTTTATAAGGTACTTAAAGAAATTGCTGTCAATGTTGTTTATTGTCAATTCGTATGATACATGCCCGTCCTCGTCCACATTTCTCTTAACACTGAAGAAGTCAGGCAGCCTCTTGAAGTTGTGCTTAACGACGTTCTCCTGCCATACGTAATTATTAATGAAGTCCTTGCCTGCCACGTATTCTTTCATGTCCCCGGGAACGACTTCCACCGTCGTGTTTTGAAAGAAGAATATCTGAGAAGTCCGTGTACAGTTAGTAAAGTCGAGTTCTATTTCTTGCAAGCTGTCGAGTGCTGCCGGCGACAGCCTCGGCGTGTTAAGTACGAGGTTTCTTATGTCACGTTTTTCAGGTCGTTCGACTACCCACCTTCTTGCGAAATCCCTAAGGTCTCGTGTCGTCACCTTTTCCACCGAGTTACCTATTATCCGTATATATTGCGGCGTCACGCTGTTCTCGTCGTGAAGGATATAGAAGCCGTTCATGTTGAAGAAGTAATACAGGCACTCCGTATCAATGGAGTGATCCCATTTGTTCGTCTTCTTATTCAGCGTGGATACCCAAAATCTTGCCGGCAGCGCAAGTGTCATAAGAGCTTTGAAATCTTTCTTAGTGTTTCTCAGCTCCATCCAGTCGCGGAAGTCCTTGCGTCCCTTTCCTCTATTGTCGTGGTACGTGCGCAGCCATTCGGGCAGCCATATCGTATGAATGTCGATGAAACGCAGGGCAAGTTCTTTGCCCTTGCGTTTCCCCGTCTCGTCGATGTCGGGTATATTATACAAGACTTCGACGTATTTCATAATCTCGCGGTATTCCGATTCCGACAGCCTGTACGTTTCTGAGTTAAACCACAATGGGTGATAGCCGAGGCTCTTCACGCAAAGCGAGTCACGCTCTCCGGAGCAGATGAACGCTTCAGGTAATTTCTGCTCCTTGTAGACTTCGCTTTCGCTTGTCTTCGTCTTCTCGAAGATAGCCTGCTCTTTTTGGTTGAACTCATGGTAAGCCTTTTTCAGCTCGGCGAGTCCGTTGATGTAAGTTTTAGGCTTCACGCCTTCAGGCCAGTAGCTGAACCTCCAGCCCTTGTCGAAGTTAAGCGGCTCATATATCTTGAAGAACTTCACCTCCTCGTTCTCGCCTTCGGCAGGACGCACCAGGCACTCCCTTGCGAATATGGGATAATGCTCGTTGCTGCTCTTAATCTTGGCCACACGGCCTTTGACGTACCTTATCGACTTGACCGAGTGCCAGTGCAGCGCATCCGTATCATCCCGTGTGACAAGCGGGCCTAAGACCTTCAGCTCATAGTCTGTAAGCTCATCGTTGAACTCGAAGTAACGTTGCCCGTCCTTCTCGTCGACCCTTGCCGGCCGTTCCGAGAAGGTAGGCTTGTTTACGCTCTTGTCGAGCTGATCGGTGACGCCGTACTTCGCCGCAAGCTGCAGGACGGCCTCGTTGAACCTATACGTGCCCGTTTCCCTCATATAGAGGTCGATAGGGCTTTCAGCCCTGCCTTCCCCTCCGAAGTCGGTGACCTTCCAGGTGCCATTAACTTGCCTGAGGCAGGCGGACGGTGTCTTCTCATTACGTATTGCGAAGTGTTTATTTTTCACGCCCACGCAATCCTTCGCCTGCGGATACAGGTCGAGGATTATGTCAAGTCCTCCGTGTGTTGCTTCATATATTTGTTCAACTTTAATCATGGTCAATGATTTTTTTACAAAAGTATAGCATGTCTAAGGCGTTGAAAAATTCAAAACGACATCTGAACCTTGAATTTAAAAACGGACCGTAATCTGCGTACCTGGGAACGTTCGGCGTCGCCGGCATCCGTAATATAAATGATGCGCGCGTCAGTGTCAATCTTGAATCCCTTCCGCCTTAGCCTGTATATAAGGTTACTTTTCCGTGTCCCCATTCATCAAGTCATATTGCCTATCCCGGATGTACAGCCACCCGTTAAACCTTATCTCGTATGATTTGTATTGTCGGGCTTGTTCCGAGCCTTTCCTTGTCAATGGCCGTTTATAAGCCTTGCCGTTGGCCCGCCAAAGAATCGCAAAGTTCTCATCCTTGTCGTATCCCAGTCCGAAGGTGACCAAACCTTTTTCGATTCTTACCCGCCTAAGCTCGGCGTTTTCAGGTATTCTTTTCTCAAACTCGGCAATGGTCAATCGTTGCGTCGTTGCATTTTTTATCTCTGTCATATTGAATGTATCTTTTTAGTTTTAAACAATATTTTCCGTTAATACAATTTATAGCTTGCTTGCAAGCAGCGCACTCTTCAGGCATGTCATATCAGATTATTATCGACTACCAGTTTAATCAACTTTCTTCTGCTGTCAAGCCCGAGCCTTCGCGCAACCTTCCATATCTGATTGTTTACGGTGCTCCTGTTCTTTTTCAGTTTCGCGGCAATCTCGTCTATGTTATACCCCTGCGCGTATAGGATGACCACTTCATTCTCGGCCTTGCTGAACAACGTTCTGCAGTTCGGCCGGCAAACGACGTTCTCGTCCTTGCATATTCCGTGCAGAGGGCACTTAACCTCCTCGAGGTTTAAGAACCCGTCCTCGATGTCGAATTTCTGAAGGTTGTCGGCGCCCATGTTGCACCGAATAAACCTGTCGACTATCTTGTAGTTCATCATCCACGTGTTGAAGGCGAAGTCTTTAAACACATCCTTCAACCGATTATACGCTGCCGGGAACATTTTAATGATCTTATCCCTTACAAGCTCGATAATATCATTGTCTTTCGTGGTGAGCATCCTACATTCCCGTCCTTGCCTAAGCCAAACATTGCCGTCAGATCCGACAAAAAACTCTATATTCTCCATGATTCCTCGTTTATTATATTAGCAATTGTTTCGATTTCAAGCTGATTCATCTTACTTCTTTTGTTGAATTTCGAACAAATAGTGTAATAATTCATATCATACCTTTTTACAAGGTAAGTGATTAAGTCTTTCTTGTCTTTTTTACTAAGTTTTTTGTAGTAAGCACAGATGTCTAATTGTGATTTTTGAACATTTTCCATTTGCATTTTACAAAGTTTATTATTAAATTTGCTGGCAAATATACAAGTAAAAACTCAATGTATCAAGTAATCGCTCTATATTTAACAGCAATTGCTCTATATTTAACATTTGTTGATTCACAATTAACTTAAAATATTAAGATATGACATTCAATTACAAGAAACTTCAAGAGTTGCACAAAAAATCAGGCGAGCGTTCAATCGACTTCTCGAGAGCTATTTTCGGCAAGAACAGCTCCCTCGGTCCGACATACTTCAACGGTAAGACGGAAATAAACACGAGACACCTCGAGGCGATGGTGCAACATTACAATGTTCCCTTTGATTATTTCTTCGACACTCCTCAGCCGGGAACTACGACAAATATTGGCAACATGGTTTCCCATAACGAGCTGGGCGTGGGCAACTTAAACATCAACAACGATGTTAAGCTGCTGCAGCAGACTATCTGCCGTTTGGAAAAAGAGATAGCCGAGAAGAACGACATGATTAATTGGCTTAAGAATCAATTCAACGTGCTTTCTGATCTTCTGAAAGAATCACGCTCTGCGGCCTCTGTAAGTGAGACAGAAGTGGGACAAAATAAATAAATCACGATAGAAAGATACGCCAATTATTTAATAATATGAAGTCGAAGGGGAGCGTATACTTAGCAATTCGATGTAAAAGTACGAGTAATTATTACGATTATATCGAGCTGTTAGTGGTGTGCTCTCCAGTAATCCCGACGGTAAGCGGCAGGAAAGCAATTTCTTGCCGCTTTGTTTTTTACCTTTCGCTGTTTGCGGGGGATAAAAAATGCGTGCCTGACGCATTTGTCGGGGCACGCATTTTTTATTTATCCTACGTTCTCAAACGCCTGTTTGAGCCTTTCGATGAAGTCGTCGGCCTGCTCTTTCGTAAACGTGAGCGGCGGCAGCAGGCGCAGGATGTTGGTAGAGGCGCAGCCCGTGAAGCAGTGCTCGTTATATACAAGGTGCGAGCGGAGCTCCTTATGCGGCATGTCGAGACTGATGCCTATCATCAGTCCGCAGCCGCGTACGTCGGTGATGCGATTCTCATGCTTTTGTAAATCCTTCAACTTAGCCATCAGGTAGTCGCCCGTCTCGCGTGCGTTGTCAACTAAGTGTCCGTCCTCCATTACGTCGAGCACGGCAAGTGCGGCCGTGCAGGCGAGGTGGTTGCCGCCGAACGTGGTGCCGAGTTGTCCGTATTCCGGCTTGAAGTCGGGCGATATGAGGACGGCTCCCATGGGGAAACCGTTTCCGATGCCTTTCGCCACGGTTATCAGGTCGGGGCGTATGCCGAGCCACTGGTGGGCGAAGAAGCGCCCCGAACGGCCGTAGCCGCACTGTATCTCGTCGCATACGAGCACCGTCCCGTGCCGCCGGCAGGCCGCCTGGAGTCCGCGTGCGAAGTCACCGCTTGCCATCCGTATGCCGCCCACTCCCTGTATGCACTCGATTATGCAGGCGCATACGTCGCCTTTGGCCAGTTCTGCTTCCCATGCGTCAAGATCGTTCATGGGCAGGTAGGTCACGTGTCCGTTGGCGTTGACGGGTGCTATTATCTTCGGGTTGTCGGTTGCCTCGACGGCTAACGAAGTGCGTCCGTGGAAGGCTTTCTCTGCCGACAGCACCCGCGTGCGCCCCGTCTTGAACGACGCTAACTTCAAGGCGTTCTCGTTGGCCTCGGCCCCGCTGTTGACAAGGAACAGCTGGTAGTCGTCGTATCCGCTTGCTTTGCCCAAGCGCAAGGCAAGTTCTTGCTGCAGCGTATTTACCACCGAGTTGCTGTAAAAGCCCAGCGTGCCGAGCTGTTTGGTCATCATCTCCACGTAATGAGGATGACAGTGGCCTATGCTTATCACGGCGTGTCCGCCGTAAAGGTCAAGGTATTCCTGCCCCTTGTCGTCCCAAACGGAGCAGTCTTTGCCCCTGACGATATTAATGTCGAAAAGGGGATATACGTCGAATAATTTCATGGAAATTAAGTTAAGAGTGAAGAACGAAGAGTGAAGAATCCATTTGTCATGTAATATCCTCACGCTTTATTCTCACTGTTTGTTAGTTTTTCCGTTTCTTTCTTTCACAGTTTTTACTGATGCTATCAGTATGGCAAGCAGCTCATTGCAATCCTGTAATATGCTTTCCGCTTCCTTGTCCGTGATAAATTCAGTGTCTCTTAAGAGGTTTAACCAATAAAACGTCTCGTTACATTCTTTTAAAGCAATAGATAATTTATTGATGAAATCTGATGGACTTTGTGCAAATTCCGCTTCCCGAATCAGTGCTCCGACTGCTGTTCCTGAGCGAAGTACTTGGTTTGTCAATGCGTATTCCTTTGCCGAACATTTTATATACTTCACCATGTTGATTATCCTTACAGAAAACTCATAACTTTTACGATGAAGCGGTGAGTTGCTCCGGTTGTATTCATTTATGTCTTTCGTGCCCATACAAATGAATTCTTCACTCTTCGTTCTTCACTCTTCACTTAGAAAGCCGCCGGCTTCAGCTTGAGTCCCAGCGTCTCTTCCACGCCGAACATGATGTTCATGTTCTCGACTGCTTGGCCTACGGCACCCTTCAAGAGGTTGTCTATGCAGGAGGTGACGAGCAGCTTGTCGCCGAACTTCTCGCAGTGTACGAGGCACTTGTTGGTGTTCACGGCCTGCTTCATGTCTATCTGCCGGTCTACGTAGTGGGTGAAAGGCTCG
>CALUIJ010000048.1 GCA_944320675.1 uncultured Prevotella sp. | reverse complement strand
CGGCCCAGGCGTAGCTGCCGAACCAGCCGATATAGTGGCGGTTCTTGATGTCCTTGCCTGCGATCTCGCTGAGAAGGACCTCCATCTCGTGGTAGAGTCCGGCGTTGTAGGTGGGCGCTCCGACGATCAGGGCGCGGTAGCGGAAGATGTCGCGCAGGATGTAAGAGTGGTGGGTCTTCGACACGTTGTACATTACTATGTTCTTGATGCCGGCCTGGCTGGCGGCGCGGGCTATCACTTCGGCCATGCGCTCGGTGTTGCCGTACATCGTTCCGTAGCAGATTACGATGCCTTCCTCGGTCTCGTAGCGGCTGAGCCGGTCGTAAATGCCTATTACCTTATCAATGTATTCGTGCCAAACGGGGCCGTGCGTCGAGCAGATGTAGTCGAGCCGCACTCCCTCTAATTTCTTCAGGGCGTTCTGCACGGGCGTGCCGTACTTGCCGACGATGTTCGAATAGTAGCGCACCATTTCGAGCCAGAACGTGTCGCAGTTGATCTCAGAGTCGATTATGCCGCCGTTGAGCGCGCCGAAGCAGCCGAACGCGTCGCCCGAGAAGAGCGTGTTGGTGGTCGTCTCGAGCGTAACCATCGTCTCGGGCCAGTGCACCATCGGCGTCAGTACGAACGTAAGCTCGTGCCGTCCGAGGCTGAGCGTGGAGCCGTTTTTCACCTCCACCTCGTCGGTCGTTATGCCGTAGAAGCCCTCTATCATGCCGAACGTCTTCTTGTTGGCCACGATTTTCACTCCCGGATAGTACTTGCGGATAAGCTCGATGGCTCCGCTGTGGTCGGGCTCCATGTGGTTTATCACGAGATAGTCTATCTGCCGGTCGCCCAGTATCTCGCGTATGTTCTTGAGGTATGGCATGAAGAAGTCGACCTCAACGGTGTCGATGAGGCACACTTTCTCGTCGTCGATGAGGTAAGAGTTGTAAGAAACTCCGTTGGGCAGCGGCCACAAGCCTTCGAAAAGCTCCTTGTTGCGGTCGTTCACGCCCACGTAATAGATTTTGTCAGTAATCTCGATCATGGTTATTTCTTATTTAATTGTCTTTCTTGATTGTCGGTGTTGTATTGCAAATGAGGCGGATCGGCCTAATGTGACGCGGCCTTGGCGTGTTTGCCTGGTTAGTGCCATAGGTCCTATTCCTTATTATCCAGCTGTTCCTTCATCGTCTTTCCGAAGCCGGTGTCTATCGAGTTGCCTATGCTCTTGCAGCAGTTGGCCGAGAAGGCGAGGGCGCAACCGATTATCTTGTCCCACGTCCGTTCGGGTATGGCGCCGTCCATCATGTCGCGCGTAACGCCGTAGCGCACGAGCCCGTACACCAGTCCGGCGTTGAAGTTGTCGCCCGCGCCGATGGTGCTCACCGTGTCGGCGGCCTCTACGGGGTAGCTCTTCTTCAGTCCGCCGTCGCCGCGCAGCTCTACGGCTCCGGCCCCGTCGGTGTAGACGAACTTCTTGCAGTAGAACGATATCTCAGAGTTGTACACCTTGTCGGGCGTGTCCATGCCGTACATCACGTTGAAGTCCTCGCGGCTGCCGCGCACGATGTCGGCGTACTCGAAGTTCTCCAGTATGTTAGGCGTAAGCTTCATCACCTCGTCGGCGTGCGCCGCGCGGAAGTTCACGTCGTAGTATATGATGGCCCCCTTGTCCCTCGCGGCGTTGAGCAGGGCGGCCACCTGCGGGCGTATCACGGGGTTTACGGCGTAGTAAGAGCCTATCATCACGATGTCGTCGCGGCTGATTTCTGGCGTAACGTAATCGAGCCGGTCGTGCGGATGGTCTTTATAAAAGATGTATTCGGCGTCGTTCCTGTCGTTGAGGAAGGCCAACGATATGGGCGACTTCGTGCCCTTGTACGAGCTGACGAGCGACGCGTCGACGCCGTTCTCCCTGAGGAAAGCCACCGTGCGCCCGCCTATGCGGTCGCTGCCCACCTCGCTGACGAAGGCCGCCGGCACCCCGGCGCGCCCCAGCGATATGATGCCGTTGTAGACCGAGCCGCCCGGCACGGCGCTCACGGGCTGTCCGTTTTTGAAGATTATGTCGAGTACGGTCTCGCCGATTCCTATTACCTTGCGCATGTATGATGTAAAATTTATTGTTGAATATGCAAAGTTAAAGTAAAATATTAATTATAGAATAAAATCGCACGTTATATTTTATAATTCCTTAATCCTATTTATTTCAGACCGTATTTCATCTATTATTTCCTTGTTGGCTATTTCGCCTTTCAAGCTGAATACGATGAAGACTTTTCCTCCAAATTGTTCTTGAAAGGATTTAAAACTGGCTTTCATCCGTTCGGTCAGGGAATAACTTCCAAAATTTGCACTCGCTGTTACCGGCTTTATTTGTATTCCTATTGCATGCTTATTTATTTTTGCAATATAATCAATGTCTCCGGCATGATCTAACTCCGGGTCGCTTTCCTCAAATATTACGTCTGTAAATATTTTTGCTAAACCGTCGTTTACGACGGACTTTTCCCTAACATATCCGTCATAAGTCCTGTTTATTGTTAAATTATATATGTAATCAATGCAATCTTGAAGAGTAAGTTCACGGAATGCGGCTTCCCATTCAGGAATTACTATTTCCGTTATTTTAGAGTATAGTCGTTCGCCTAATTCGTTAAGAGTCTCCGATGTTATTTTTATAGGTTTCTTGCTGTCAGTGAAAGCGTTTTCAAAATACCATTTTTTCCATTCTTCAAATGATGCAGGTTGGCATTTCCTAATAAGAGACATTACAGCTCCGACTTTGTTAGGACGTGATAATTGGTATGTCTGGCAGGCGTAATTAAGTACCCGCTCTTTTTTACCGAAGTTTATTGAATGTAAGTTCATGCGTTATGAGCATTTAATATTTTTTCAAATTTGTCTTTATATTTAAAATTTATTGAATAGTCTATGTCTACCAATTGTTTTTTTAACAAATGTGCGTTTATGAAAGTTTTATTGTCTAAATACAAATAACAGAGAAGGGTGTTGTCTTTATCGTATTTTATGGAATCGTACCGCAGGAAAACTTTCTTTCCTTTAGTCTTTTCCGAAAGGTACTTTGTAGCATTACCGTTTATTCCTGCTTTTTCTTTTATTCCTATTAGGCGGATTACAAGTCCGTTGCTCAATACGAGTTTATTAGGTGATAGGATGTTTTTTACTGAAAAATATTCTTCGCGTTTACCACTGCTTTTATCTATTTTTGAACCGAATTGTAAACTTTTCACATCTATCTTGCTGTCCATCTTAAGCGGGTCGCGGAAAATGTAAGGCAATGATTCAGTTTTTTCAATAATGTCAAACTTACTGTCGTCAATCTTAAAGTTGTATTCAGTACCGCTGAACGCCAATGTCGACATCACTTTTTCCTCATAGAAACTTTTGAATTCTGGATTTACCTCATATCCGATGGAATTGCGCCCGAGGTTGCGTGCGGCCAACGCCGTTGTTCCACTGCCCATGAAGGGGTCGAATACCGTTTCATCTACGAATGAAAACATTTTAATCAGCCGGTGTGGCAATTCTTCGGGAAAAACGGCGATGTGTCCGTCTTGTTTGGCTCCTCCGAAGTTCCAATGCGATGAAAAATATGAGTTCCATTCGTCTTTTGTCATTTCCGACAACTTCTTTTGTTCTGCGGTTGGTGTTGGGGCTTTACCTTGTTTCCTGAACACGAGGATGAATTCATAGTCTATTTTTAATATGCCGTTGCGTGGATAAGGGAAACTACCCATTACGGCACCGCCCCCGGTGGTATTCATCGTTGTTTGTTTTTGCCATATAATGGCTCCCATATAATCTAATCCCAAAGTCTCACAGAAGCGTATAATCTCGGTTCTGATAGGTATGACCTTGTATCTTCCGTAATAAACGGAACGTGCGAACTGGTCACCTATGTTGATGCACATTTTACATCCGTCGTGCAATACCCTGTTGCATTCAGACCAAACAATGTTTAAATTATTAATGTAGCTTTCATAACTGTCGTGAAAACCTATTTGCCTTTCGTCTCCGTAGTCTTTTAATTGCCAGTATGGTGGTGATGTAATTATTAAATGTACTGATTTATCTGGAATTAGTGATAGGTTTCTGCTGTCGCCGTTGACAAGTGTGTGTGTTGTTGCTTTTGTCATACATCCTATTGCGTTTATATTCGGCAAAGTTACTGTTTTTTTGTGAATTATGTTGGCCTATATTGTATAAAATAATGAAAATCATATAATTTTGCACGATAGATTATGAAATACAACACTTACACTTTAAGCAACGGGCTGCGCGTCATCCACCTTGCATCGGCGTCGCCCGTGGTATATTGCGGCTACGCCCTGTGCGCCGGCACGCGCGACGAGCTGCCGGGCGAGGAGGGTCTTGCCCACTTCTGCGAGCACGCGACGTTCAAGGGCACCTCGCGCCGCCGCTCTATGCAGGTGCTGAGCTGCCTCGAGAGCGTGGGCGGCGACCTTAACGCCTTCACGAACAAGGAGGACACGGTGTTTTACGCGGCCATACTCAGGGAGCACCTGACACGCGCCGTCGACCTGCTTACCGACATAGTGATGCGCAGCACTTATCCGCAGGCCGAGTTGGACAAGGAGGTCGAGGTGGTGTGCGACGAGATAGAATGCTACAACGACTCGCCGGCCGAACTGATTTACGACATGTTCGAGAACATGTTGTTCGACGGACACCCCCTCGGCCACAACATACTCGGCACGGCCGGGAG
>CALUIJ010000047.1 GCA_944320675.1 uncultured Prevotella sp. | reverse complement strand
TTGTCTACGCCGTCAGCATCGAGCACGCAAGGAACATCGCCGGCTATTATAACGAGCGCGGACTGAGCGCCGTGGCCATAGACGGCAAGACTCCTGCCGGGCTGCGCAAACTGATGGTTGATGATTTTAGGCGTGGCCGGATACGTGTGTTGGTGAACGTCGACGTGTTCAGCGAAGGTTTCGACTGTCCCGACGTCGGGTTCGTCCAGCTCGCCCGTCCGACTTTGTCTTTGGCGAAGTACTTGCAGCAGGTGGGCCGCGGGTTGCGCAAGACCGGCGGTAAGGAGACGTGCGTGCTTATTGACAACGTCGGGCTTTACCGCCTATTCGGCATCCCTACGGCTGATAGGGACTGGCAGGCGATGTTCGAGGGGCGTTTGGCGGGCAAGGGCGTCCCCGCGGCCGACGGTTCGGGGACGGTTGCCATGGCATTGTGCCGGGTGGAGCATGAGGTGGTCGGCCAAGACTGCGACCTCGAGGTGGTTGTTACCCACGACGGCCTGTTTGACATTCTCAACGACGGGACGAAAGGTGATATCAGACTTTGCGTCAGTGAACCGCTGAAGGCCTTTAGGGACAGGACGGCCGGGCTTTACGGGCTTAGGCGCGGCAACCTGATAACGGTGAAGCCGGAGTATAGGAATGTCTTCGGCGTTTGTGACGGCTACGCCGTTGTTGAAAAATCAGATGGTGCCGTGTGCGTAGTCGACGGCGACGGCGGCGAGGTTCAGCCCATTGGGCGTAACCAAGCGGTGAAGCTGTTGAAAGGTGGAGTGGCATCGGTAACCGGCAGGAATGGTGCCGTCTCTTACATTGACTTAAAAAACGGCAGCGTGTACCATGAACGTCCGACGGTGGTGATGTACGGCGACGTCGTGATGCTGAAAGCCGGCCGTTATATATTCAGCCGCACGAGGAAAGGGCGTGTCAAGGCATTTGATTCAGGCAATTGCAACCTCACGCCGCATGGGTTTTATGTAAAGGTGGTTGATTACGGTTCGGTAGGATGCTGCCGCAGTATAGACGAACCCGACGGACGATGGGGCAGTGGTGCCAGTTGCATCATTGCCGGCGATTACGACGAGGTTTACGGCTTCTGCGGTCAACTTGCGGACGGCGGCATAATCGTCGTCGACGTTGACGGGGTGTACTATCATGTTGAGGACGGTAAGGGGAAACGCCGTATTGCCTGCGAGCGTCCTGAATCGGCGGAAGAAGATTTTGCCGTCGTCGTTCCGCGCCTTAAGGCGGAAGCTGTAGCCCGGGCTTCGGCTGCGGAGGCTGCCAGGCGCAGTGAGACGGCTGAAAGACGCATTACCCGCTTGGCAGGTCTGCAGGGCGCAATGCCTTTCAGGTCGGGGATGAAATGGGGACTGAAGTTCGGCGAAAGGATTATCGTCCCTCCCGTGTATAGGAATATCCAGGCTCCCGTCGGATGCTTCTGTGCCTTCGAGGCCTGTCCTTGCCGGTGGGGCGTAATTACGTTGGATGGGCGCGTGGTAATTGAGGCAAGGTATTCAAAGGTAGAGATAGGCCGCAACGGAACGGCCAGACTGACCTTGGTTCAAGGAAATGTAAAGACGGTAAAGCTCGTGACATAAGAGAATAATGCAACACGGACGCAGAACAAAGCATATCTGGCGGAGACGGCTGAAAATGCCCCTGCCAGATTTTTTTGTCTTGATTATTGTATGGATGAAGAGGGTGTGTCGAATTTAGACACACCCTCTGTTTTTTACTCTATCCACAAAAAATTTAGAACGATGATTTTTGAGCCGAATTAGTGTTTTACACCAATATTATTTATTTTCTTCATAATATTAAAGATTAAATTTATACCTTTGCAATCAATTACAAATGTTAATAGCGGGAATATATGTATAATTAGGAATATACAGAGTAGTGAAAACATCAATCGTCTGAAAGTAGTCATCGCAGAGCAATGCAGAACCAGTAAATGACTTGCAGGACAGTGAAATAAGGAACGGACAATAGTCTCTAAATTGTGTACAAATACTTTGCAACCAAGTTTAGAAACTCTAAAATCTATAGCAAAAGTATTTTTTCGAACTAAATGAGATTTGAAATATGACATCAAATGGAACAGACAGCTTAGGCTCAGATGAACGGGAAGATGAAGTTAACAATTTGTCTATAGTAAAAAAGGGTTTTAAAAGATAGAATAGAATAACAATGACGGAAAAGGAACAATATACATTCATCGATTTGTTTTCTGGTTGTGGCGGTATGTCTCTTGGATTCGAAATGAGTGGATTCAAGGGGTTATTGGCTATAGACAATTGGAAGGATGCTCTTGAAACTTATGAGCATAATAGAAAAAATCCCCAAACTTTATGTGCTGACCTTTCTTGCCTTTCTCCTGATAAGGTTAAGACGGAGTATAACATTACGAATGTTGATGTTATCATTGGTGGACCTCCATGTCAGGGGTTTTCCGTGGCTGGAAAAAGAATAATAGAGGACGAACGCAACAAATTGTATAAATCTTTTGTGGATTTTGTAAGATGCTTCCGTCCTAAAGCCTTTGTTATGGAGAATGTTCCAAATATCTTGAGCATCGGAGGCGGTATTGTTATTGATTCAATAATGAAAGATTTTGAAAATATCGGATATACTGTGAATGTACAAGTGATGACAGCCTCTGATTATGGAGTTCCGCAAAATAGGCGGAGAGCTGTATTTGTTGGCTTTGCAGATGGTACTAACTATAGTTTTCCAAGTCCGTTATGCAGTCCTAAGGTGACTTCTTATGAAGCAATTTGTGACCTTCCTGAAGGAAGTCTTGCTGATGGTGATGCGTATCCGATGGATGCTCAAAACGCTTATCAGCGGTTTATTCGTCAAAATAGTAAAGGGGTTTACAATCATGACATAACAAAACACAATGATAAGACAAAGGAAATTATAGCAATGGTTCCTGATGGTGGAAATTACAAAGATCTGCCTATGGAATTGCAACAGACGAGAAAAGTGCATATCGCTTGGACAAGGCTCAATAGCAAAAAGCCGAGCTTTACGATAGACTGTGGACACAACCATCATTTCCACTATCAATACAATCGTGTGCCAACCGTTCGTGAATCAGCTCGCATACAGTCTTTTCCAGACAACTTTGTATTCTTGGGCAATAAGGGTAGCCAGTTGAAACAAGTAGGCAATGCCGTTCCTCCATTAATGGCGAAGGCGATTTCCGAACAACTAAAAAAGTATTTATAATTATGTATATACCAGAGCGCCAATATAGATGTACCATAATTAGAGGCAAGAGTCAGACCGACATGGAGGACTTGCTGCCTCTATATGCCAACATCGTGCATAAATATTGCCCTTGCGAAGAAAGAGTATTTAAACAATCTGCAAGAATGCGCTTATCCAAGGCATTGTTTGGAACTGAGGCTTATGATGAATTGTCGGACTCAAACCAAAAGACGGTAGATAATCACTTGACAGAGATAGCAGGAACGCTCTTGGGATTGTATTATCCAAAGAACGAAGTTGATAATATCACGATGATATATGAATCAGAAGCATGCAAACATTTGGTTGACCACCATGACTTTCCTACGTTCTTTAAGAATCTCTGCTTGAACTTCCAGTTCCCCAATGGAGCAAAATGGATTAACTTTGTTAAGGAAGATGTGGATAACCATTTGAACATTAAGCCTTTCTGTTATGTTGTCGCATTGCTTTATCATGCCCAAAAGCAAGATGAAAAAGTTCTGCTGACAAAACAAGAGATTGGATATTATGTTCTTAATAATTTGGATGTGCTTCAAGGCAAGGTACCATGCGAAGTCGTATATAATAGAATCTTAGAAGATAGAAGAAACAAAATTAAAAGAGAGAAACTTAGTGGCTCAAAAGATTGGCAGCACATCAAGGAGCAATTCAACTTGTTGGAACTTGCAAACATCATAGAGAGCGACCAAAACTATCTTTGGCTGAATCCTTTGGAAAGCCAAGCCGTCTCTTTGTTCATTAAAAAGAACGGAAAGGTTGAGTTTGATTGTTACAAATACGATTTTAATTCCTTGGATGACAGAAAAGCATTGCTCAATGATTGGAGGGCATATTTCGGTACATTCAACAGAGAGTTGGAAAGCATTCAAACCCAATTTGCCACTGACATCATCTTGGTTGGCAAAGAAGAGATGAAAGCCAGGGGAGGAGCTTTTAAGTCAACAGTTGATTTAGGAGATGACGGGGAGGCATTAGTTTTTAGAATCGAACAAGAACGTGTAAGAAATTACAAGGAACGGCTTGTAAACAAGGTGCTCCTGCTTGGCAAAACCAAGGGCTTGGGATATGACATTTCCTCCGTCGAGGCTGATGAAAATCCTAAGAAGCCTGAGTTTGCAAGATATATTGAAGTGAAATCAACTAAGCGGGTTACCGTGCCAAGTTTTGACAAAAACTGGGGAGACTCTCTTAATTTAACTGCTAAAGAATGGATTGCCGCAGAACAGTATGGCGAGTATTATAACATCTACCGTGTCTATTTTACAAAGACAAAGACGATAGTTGTCAGAATCAAGAATCCATATAAGAGGGCTGAAATTGGCGAGATAGAGGTTTTTCCAACAATATATCAAATGAATTTTGATTCCAACGTAATTGAATTGAGATATGACAAGTAAAGTAGCATCTTTGTTTTGTGGCTGTGGTGGTTCTGACTTAGGGCTGCTCGGTGGTTTCAATTATTTGGGGACGAGTTACAAGAAACTTGATTTTGAGATTGTCTATGCGCTCGACTTTGACAAATGGGCTGTTGATACATACAATAAGAATTTTGAGCACAAAGCAATCTGCGCTGATATTTGCGACGTGGATTTCTCTGAGATTCCCGATGTTGATGTCATGATTGGCGGTTTCCCTTGCCAGTCGTTCAGTACGGTAAATCCAACAAAGGATACAAACGATGCTCGTGCAAACCTCTATAAGCAAATAGTTCGTTTCTTGGAAACAAAACAACCAAAGTATTTCATTTGTGAGAACGTAAAAGGACTGATGACTTTGCAAAAAGGTACTATTATAGCCAAAATATTAGACGAGTTCAGAAGTATGGGGTACAATGTGAAATACAAACTCGTCAAGGCTGTAGAATTTGGCATCCCCCAGAAGCGTGAGCGTGTCATCATCGTTGGTATCAGAAATGACATCGCATACACCTTCCAATACCCACAGGCCATTTGCAAAGATGGCGACTATACTCCGCTGAGTGCAGTCATTGATGAATTGGCTATCAAGGAAAGTAAGTATTATTTCTCCGAGCGTGCAGTACAAGGTGTGAAGAATGCCAAGAACAATATGAAGAGGGGTTTGTGGCAAGACCTCAGTCAGCCATGCCTTACGATTACAGCGCATTTGGCAAAGACAAGCATGAACTCGCGGGACCCTATATTATTGGTGGATGCTGAAAAAGAACTATATCGTCGCTTTACTCCAAGGGAGGCGGCTCGCATTCAGTCGTTCCCGGACAGTTTCAAACTGAATGATTCTGAGCCAAAGTCATACAAGCAGATAGGAAATGCAATTCCTCCTGTAATGATGTGGCATATAGCGAATGCCTTGCAGAATGTCATACAAGCTGAAGAAAAAACTTTACATGTGCAGAAGCCAATCCAACAACTCGATTTACTTGAGGTTAAAAAAGAATACCCTGACAATATCGTTGAAAATGCCCTTGTTGACTTTCATGAGCCAATAGAAGAAATAGACAAAAACAAGAACGTTATCATCAGTTTGGTAAAGGCAGACAATATTGAGCAATATCTTGACCGCACGGCAAAAGTATATTACACAGGAAAAAAATTCCCTTCCACCATAGCATTGAATAAACTTTATTATTTTATGCCCTATGTGAAAAGGAAGGGTGTCAGGGATTTGTATCTGATAAATATTGCACGTGTAGGAACGAAGAAAGAGGTTCATCCTGAATGTGATGATAATGATTTCAGGCTTGTCTTTGAAATTCAATTTGTGAAGCAGATGTTTGATGAATATCAGCCTATACATCTCGATATATGGCAGGCATTTACGGATACAACAGTTAATGAGTTAATGTCGAAAATCAACAGTAATGAATAACAACATATCTCCAAAATGACAAATGAGTAGAGGGTGTGCCGAATTTCAGGCACACCCTCATGCTGATTGGCGTTCGTTGCATGTTATTGGCAGACTTTGAACCTGGCGAATTTGACTAACAGTTGTTTTACTCCTGCGTTTTCAAACTGCACTGTCGCTTTCATGTTTTCCCCAGAACCTTCGAGCCTTGTTACTTTGCCGATGCCGAAACGTTCATGCTCGATTATGCAATTCTCCTTTAAGCCGTCCATGGGTGTTTCACTGCCGCCGGCGTTTGCGCGGCGTGATGCGATCATGCGTTTAAGGCGCGGGGAAAAGGTGTCGCTAACTGGAGGTTCGTCCCAGTGTGCGGCTTCCCTGCGTTTCGGTTCGGCTTTGAATTGTGAGGCGACCGGATGGCTGTTTTGGATGAGTGTTGAATGATGGAAGCCGCCATATTGGTGGCTTTTGTTGGGTGATGTGAGTCCGGAGCCGTCTTTTATCAGCAACTCTGGACTTATGTCTCTGATGAAGCGGCTTGGCGTTTGGAACTCCATGCGGCCGTAGCGGTAACGGCTTTTGGCGTAAGTAAGGATGCAGTGGCGTTCGGCACGGGTTATCGCTACATAGAACAAACGGCGCTCTTCCTCGATTTCACGGCGGCTGTTTGTAGACAGCAGGCTTGGGAATATGTTTTCCTCAAGACCGACGATGAACACTGTAGGGAATTCCAATCCTTTTGCGCTGTGGATTGTCATCAGCGACACACGGTCGCCGTCGTCGCTTGCCGTATCGCTCTCAATGTCAGTTTGTAATGACACCTCTTTCAGGAAGTCGGCCAGGCCGGTTTCATTCTCCCGGCCTTCTTCCTTGCGGCTTTCTACAAACTCTTGCATGCTGCCGAGAAGTTCTTCGAGGTTTTCTTGCCTTGAAAGGTTTTCGGGCGACTTGTCGGCGTAAATGTCAGCGGAAATCCCACTGGCCTTTGCCAATTCAATTCCAAGTGTGTAGGCGTCGGCCGTTACAAGTTTTTCGATGAAGTAAGCCACCAGTTCCTTGAAGCCCTCTATCTTGGCCGAAGCGGCCTTGCTTACGGTTAGTCCGTAGCGTTCAGGCTCGCATATTACACGCCATAAGCTTACTCCGCCGACAGAAGCCAATCCTGATATTTTAGCTACTGTCGTGTCACCGATGCCACGTTTCGGGTAATTGATAATCCGCTTGAATGCTTCCTCGTCGTTTGGATTAACCACCATGCGGAAATACGCTATCATGTCTTTAATCTCTTTCCGTTGGTAGAAGCTTAGTCCGCCGTATATCTTGTAAGGTATGCCGGCCTTGCGCATGGCTTCCTCGAAACTGCGGCTTTGCGAATTAGTGCGGTACAAAACAGCGAAGCTGTCATACTTGCAATGCTCTTTGGCTCGTATGCGTCTTATTTCATTGCATACGATAAGGGCTTCTTCCTTGTCACTGTAAGCCTCTTTGAGCATAAGGTTCTCGCCCTCGTCGTTCTTGCTGAATACGTCTTTTGGTATCTGCCGTTCGTTGTGGCGTATCAGGCTGTTGGCGGCTTTTACGATGCGTTGCGTGCTGCGGTAGTTTTGTTCAAGCTTGAACAGCCGTGTCCCTGTAAATTGCTCTTGGAAATCCAATATGTTGTCAATGTTAGCCCCCCGGAAGGCGTATATGCTTTGTGCGTCGTCGCCGACAGCGCAGACGCGGAGGTTGTCTCTTGACAATTGCCAGACTATTTTCTGCTGTACTAAGTTCGTATCTTGATACTCGTCGACTAAAATGAATTTGTATCTGTCTGCGTATTTCAGGCGCACGTCTTCGTGCGTGTCGAACAGTATGTACGTATTTGTCAGCAAATCGTCGAAATCCATGGCGTTGGCCATTTTGCATCTTTCGCAATATGCTGAGTAAATGTTGCCCATGGCCGGCATGCGTTGCTCTTTGTCACGTTCAACCAGATTTCTCGTCATGGAATATTGTCGGGGAAGCACGAGATGGTTTTTCGCCATGCTTATCCTCGAGCTTACCGTTGCAGGCTTGTATGTCTTGTCATCAAGCTGCATTTCCTTGATTATGGTTTTGATGAGGCTTCTCGAGTCGCTTTCGTCATAGATGGTGAAGTTCGGTGTGTAATTAATATGGGCTGCTTCAGCGCGTAGAATCCTTGAAAAAACACTGTGGAAAGTTCCCATGTTGAGTTTGCGGGCCATATTGTCGCCTACAATCGTTCCGATACGCAGCTTCATCTCGTTGGCTGCCTTGTTTGTAAATGTCAATGCAAGGATGTTCCATGGTCTCATGCCTTTGCTCAATAAGTAAGCTATCTTGTAAGTAAGGACACGGGTCTTGCCTGACCCGGCCCCTGCAATGACTAAGGCCGGTCCGTCACAATATTCAACAGCTTTGCGCTGGCTCTCGTTCAATTGTTCTAAAAAATCCACCTGTCAATTAAGGATTAATCGTTAAGCGTTATCGTGTTTTCTTATGTTTGTTAATTCCTACGGTAAACTCCTCCTGATGAGGTCCGGGGATCATAGTCTTCACCCTCTTTGGGAAACGACGGGATGAATTTCATTTGGCGCTCTATCTGCCTTTTACGCTTCATAATGTAAGAGCTTGGCGTTTTTGAACTGAACCTTAACGGATTGGGCAAAGTGGCGGCGATTAAGGCGCATTCGTCACGAAACAGTTCTGACGCTTTTTTGTTAAAGTTGTCGTTCGCTACGGCTTCAACTCCATATATGCCGGGGCCCATCTCTATCGAGTTAAGGTAGACTTCCATTATACGTTGTTTGCTCCACATGAATTCGATAAGCACGGTAAAGTAGGCTTCCAGACCCTTCCTTACCCATGATCGGCCCGGCCAAAGGAAAACGTTTTTCGCTGTTTGCTGCGATATTGTGCTACCGCCCCTGATTTTATTGCCTTGCAAATTACTCTTTGCCGCTTTCTCGATGGCCTCATAGTCGAAGCCGTGATGCAAAAGGAAGCGTTGGTCCTCACTGGCCATAACGGCAACCGGCATGTGGCGTGAGATGTTTTCAAGCGAAACCCAATGGTGGTGTAGTTTTATGTCTTTGCCTTCGGATATCTGTTCGGCGCAGCGTATGAACATTAATGGTGTGAAATAAACAGGAATAAACCGAAGCGCTACAACAGCAAGAATGGTGGAGCCGAAAAAGGCTACCACCATCCAACGTATTATCCGTCCAATGATATTAAGTCTTATCATATTGTCAGGAATAAGGATTTATTGCAAGGTGCCGCTGTTGGCAGCGTCAATCATTTCCTGGCTGGCGTACAGATATACTTCTACACGACGGTTTTGCGCTTGTCCTGCCTTTGTGGAATTGTCTGCTACGGGATTGGCCGAACCGTATCCTTGAACCTTTTCTATCTGGCTTGAGCTGACTCCGCAAGATTTCAGATAGTTTGATACGGCTTCGGCTCTCTGCTGGCTCAAAGGTATGTTTATTCCGTCGTTGCCTGTCGAGTCTGTATATCCCTGGATGTCAACGGAACAATTGTTGTTGTTCTTTAATACGTTAGAGAACTTTGCGAGTTCGTTTTTTGACGTTGCGTTAAGGTCGGCCTTGTTCAAGGCGAACAGTATTCCTGAGTCAAATGTAACCTTTACCGCCTTAAGGCCGTTGGCGTCAGTCACTTCTTCAACTTTCGCATTTTCCAATTGGGCTTCAGTCTCAGCCTTTACCTTGTCCATGTGCCTGCCGATAAGAGCGCCGGTTCCTGCTCCGACAGCCGCTCCTACGGCTGCTCCTACGGCCGTGTTTCCTGCGATTTTACCTATGATTCCTCCTACAAAAGTTCCTGCACCCGCACCGGCTAATGCGCCGGTACCTGTTTTTGTACTACAGCTTATAACCAATGCTGCACACAAACCAAGTGTTATTACTTTCAGCTTCTTCATAATCTTTTGTATTTAAAATGTTTATAATTCAACTACAAAATTACGATTTTTCCTTTGTTCCGCAATAGAACTAGAAATGTTTTTATCATAAAATTTCTTATAAACGGCATTATATGGTTATTTTCAGGATGCTTTGACCAATTCATGCGTGGTGTCAGAAATAATATTGTCCCTTGTTTTTTGTCATCAAGCCGTATTCAATCGCATGCTTGGGGCAATGGTGGTAACATGAAAAACATGCGATGCACGAACCGTCGTGCTTCCATTGGGGAAAGTTTTGGCCTGTCATCGTTATGTTGTTCACCGGGCATGATTTTTCACAGATTCCACAATTTATGCATTTCTTAGCCGTCACGTGGAAATGTTTGTCCGTAATCATGTACCTTGTGAAAAAAGATCCGATAAGTCGGCTGTTTATTTTAGGCCATTTGCCGATGGTCAGTTTCTCAATGTCCTTTTCCTTGTTCTTTATGAGTTCAGCATATAGGTTTAGTTCTGTTGAAGCTTTTAATTTCTTTCTTGCTTCATTCTCCGGTGTGTCAACATCCATGAAAGGAAGTCCGACATAAGATTCAGGCATAATTAGCGAGAATGAACTGTCAAGGTGAATGCCTCGTTCTTCGAGATCTCCGCCCAATATTTTCATTGTCTCGCCGATTGTGTCACCTGCCGTGCACAAGGCAAAGCAGTAATGGCCGGTTTTATTGTTTATCGAAATCCGCTTTATGAAATTACGCATGATTAAAGGAGGGCGCCAGCCGTGTACTGGGAAGCAAAATCCTATGCGCTCACATTCTTCTAAATTGTATTCATGCTGCTTATTTGTTTCTTTAGAAATATCAATAAGCTTTTCGCCTGTTCTTTCGCTTATCAGGTTTGCCGCCCATCTTGTGTTTCCTGTTCCAGAAATATAAAATATCATGATTTGATGAGTCTTTGGGTTTAGGACAGACATGAAGAAATCAGGTAACGTTTGAAGTCTTCAAACTTGTTTGTCATAGGTATTGACATTTTCGTCCCGTTTATGAATGCAGCCAAGCGGCAGGGTATTTCTATTTGTCCGTTAATGGCGTTTTCTACAGTTTCTTTGAATTTGGCAGGATGTGCTGTTTCAAGGAAAATACCGTTTTCCCCGTTTTGCAAATTTTCTTTAAGGGCTAACCATCCGCATGCGCCGTGAGGGTCGAGAGTGTATTTGTAAAGTTCATGGCATTTTGCCATGGCATCTCTGATTTGCGTGTCTGAGTATGACGCTCCGCTGATGCATTTACAAATATCTGAATGTTCATTGTTGAACATGTCTATTATACGTGCGAAATTGCTTGGAGCTCCAACGTCCATGGCGTTTGCTATTGTCTGTATGCTGGGACGCGGTTCATATATCCCTGTGTTCAGGTATTTAAGGAATACGTCATTCGCATTATTCGCGGCGATGAACCGTTTTACAGGCAATCCCATTCTTTGGGCGAAAAGCCCTGCTGTCAAGTTGCCGAAGTTACCGCTTGGTACGCATATTACGATATTGTTTCCCAATCCTCTTTTTTTCATTTGCGCGTATGCGTGAAAATAATAAAATGCCTGTGGCAGGAAGCGGGCTACGTTGATGGAATTGGCAGAAGTAAGTGCCATTTGTTTTGTAAGTCCGGTATCGGCAAACGCTTCTTTTACCAAGGCTTGGCAATCGTCGAATGTTCCTTCAATTTCAAGTGCGGTGATGTTTTGCCCAAGTGTGGTAAATTGGCTTTCTTGTATCAGGCTGACTTTATTTTTTGGATATAGTACGAACACGCGTATGCCTTCCACTCCGAGGAATCCGTTTGCTACGGCCGAGCCGGTGTCGCCGCTGGTTGCTACGAGTACGTTTACTCTCGTGTTGCCAATGAAATAAGCTAACATTCTTGCCATGAACCTTGCCCCGACATCCTTGAATGCCAAAGTCGGACCGTGAAACAGTTCAAGCGACCAGATGTTGCCGTTCACATGCACGACAGGGCAGTCAAAAGAAAGTGTTTCGTATACTATTTTCTTTAAGTCTTGGGCTTCAACGTCATCGCCAAAGAATGCTTTTGCCACTTCGAAAGAAATCTCTTGAAACGACAAATCCTGTATGTTGTTAAAGAATTCTTCCGGAAGCCGTTTTATGTTTTCGGGCATGTAAAGGCCGCGGTCGGGGGCTAATCCTTTTATTACCGCCTCACGTAATGTTGCTGTCTGTGTTTTATTGTTCGTACTGTAATATTTCATGTTCTTTACGTTTTCAAGGATTTAAGAATATGTCCATGAATTCTCCAAGTCTAAGCATTCCGTAACCTCCACCGGCGCAACTTACTTCGTCATAAGTGTCTACGTCGTCGGGTACTATGTTTGAATCCCAAATTACGAATGGCACAGGCTTGTTGACGTGTGTGCGTATTTCCACAGGGGTGGGGTGGTCCGGCAGGATGGCGATTCGCACAGGCGTATCCCGCCAAGTCTTTATCTCTTTATAAATCGGCCCGACAATTCTTTTGTCAAGATTTTCTATTGTCTTGATTTTCAGTTCAAGGTCGCCGTCATGTCCGGCCTCATCACTGGCTTCAATGTGTAGGAATACGAAATCGTTCGTACGCAAGGCCTTAAGTGCGGCTTGGGCTTTTGCTTCATAATCGGTGTCTGCAAGTCCGGTCGCGCCTTTTACTTTTATAATGTTCAATCCTGCATAGTGCCCGATTCCGCGTATGAGGTCTACGGCTGAGATTACGGCCCCCTGTCTTATTTGTGGGTAAATGTCTGTAAGTTTTTTCATTTTAGGCCTGTAACCGCCTCCCCACGGCCATATACTGTTGGCAGCGTCTTTGCCTTTTGATGTTTTTTCTTTATTTAGAGGATGCTCTTTTAACAGCTTTTGTGATTCTATTATGAGATTGTTAATCAGGTCGGCCGTTTCTTGTCCCGTCATGCGCTCTCCGTCATTCTTGTTCTCCCATCCGGGCTCAGGCTTTGCCATAATTGGTTGCCAAGGTTCGTCCGGATGGTCATGAGGCGGGGCGCACATGATATGTTTGTTACCTTTGCGGATTACAAGTAGGTGGCGGTATTGGGTGCCGGTTAAGAATTGTATGTCCTCACATCCGAGTTTTGAGTTTAAATACTTTATTAAAGTGTCGCCTTCGTCGGTCGTCAGGTGTCCGCCGTTATGTTTTTTTATCTTTCCGTCGGCCAATGTCACGATATTGCACCGCAAGGCGAAATCGTCATCGCGCATGTCGTAACCTATGCTTGCCGCTTCCAACGGGCCCCGTCCTTCGTAGACCAAGTTTAGGTCATATCCTAATATCGCGGTATTGGCGACTTCGCTCCCTGGTAAGAATCCGTCAGGTATTGTGATCAGGCGCCCTGTTTTGCCATTGCGTGCCAACATGTCCATGTTTGCCTTGTCGGCGTATTGCAAAGGGGTCATTCCGTTAAGCCTCCTTATAGGGTGATCCGCCATGCCGTCACCTAATATTATAATATGCTTCATTGTGGTTTGAGGTGGTTGGACTTGTTTCTCTTACTTAAATGTTGGCTATGCTCATTATGTTAGCGAACACTCCTGCCGCGGTTACGCTTGCTCCCGCGCCATAGCCCTGAATCAGCATGGGGTATTCCTTGTAGCGTTCCGTCGTTAGCATTACGATGTTGTTTGAACCTTCGAGATTGTAAAACGGATGGTCTTTTTCAACGGCTTGCAATGACACGCTTGTCCGCCCATATTCCATTTTTGCTACAAACCGCCAGCGTTTGCCTTCAGATTCAATTTTCTTACGGCGAATTTCAAAGTCAGAGTCAAGTTTTGGCAGATTGCTCCAAAATTCTTCCAAGGTGCCGTTGAATAGCGACTCAGGTATAAACAAATGTTTTTCAACGTCGTCAATTTCAACTTTATATCCGGCTTCACGTGTAAGTATGACCAGTTTGCGTATTACGTCAGTCCCGCTGAGGTCGATTCGTGGGTCGGGCTCACTGTATCCTTGCT
This sequence comes from uncultured Prevotella sp., assembly GCA_944320675.1. Lineage (GTDB taxonomy): Bacteria > Bacteroidota > Bacteroidia > Bacteroidales > Bacteroidaceae > Prevotella. The sequence continues at coordinate 33,207 of CALUIJ010000047.1, read as the reverse complement.
CTTTTGCGCGTCTGACCGTTTCAGAGAATGGAACGTTCTCGGAAATTTCGTTGAATATGAAGTTAAGCGTACCGCTTAGTACTGCTTCTATTTTCAGTATTTTATCACCTGAATTGCATAAGTCGTTAATTGTCCCGATAATTGGCAATCCCGCCCCGACGTTTGTCTCAAAACGGAACTTAACGCCACGTGCCAATGCCGTTTTTTTCAGCTTTGCATAGCTGTCGTAATCTGAAGATGCGGCAATCTTGTTAGCTGCTATTACGGAAATGTTATGCTCGAGGAATTTTTGGTACAGTTCCGCTACCTCCTTGCTTGCGGTACAGTCAACGAATACACTATTAAAGATGTTCATTCCGACCACTTCCTTTAGCAGGCGGCTGTTGTTGCTGCTCTCAGCGTTTTCCAGCAGTTCCCGATAGTTGTCAAGATCAATGCCGTCACGGTTGAATACGGCGCGGCTGCTGCTTGCAATACCGACAACGTTAAGTTTCAGTCGCCTGTTTTGCTTAAGTTCCTCATATTGCGACCTGATTTGTTCTATCAGTTTGTTCCCTACAGTTCCGACTCCGCAGATGAACAGGTTGAGCACATTGTATTCTGAAAGGAAGAACGAGTCATGGAGCACATTGAGCGACTTACGTAAGTTCTTACCGTCCACGACAAACGAAATGTTGGTCTCAAAAGCTCCCTGCGCGCATGCTATGACATTGATACCGCTTCGGCCCAGCGTACCGAACAGTTTGCCTGCTATGCCCGGGGTGTGTTTCATGTTTCCGCCTACAATGGCTATTGTGGCGAGACCGCTTTCTGCGTGTACCGGGAACATGGCCCCGGTCTCTATTTCCTTTGCAAATTCATCGTTGAGTACTTCGACCGCCTTGCCTGCGTCAGAGTCTTTTACGGCTATTGATGTGGAGTTTTCGGATGAAGCCTGGCTGACTAAGAACACCGATATCCCGTTGGTTGCAAGCGCGGTGAATATGCGGCGGTTCACGCCGATAACACCGACCATGGAAAGTCCTGTCACTGTTAACAGCGTAGTGCCGCTGATGCTTGAGATTCCTTTTATGACTTTTTTGTCATTGTGGATCTTTTCTTTTATTATTGTGCCGGGGTTGTCCGGGTTGAATGTGTTTTTTACCTTTATCGGTATGTTTTTCACGCATACGGGGTAAATGGTGGGGGGATACACGACTTTTGCGCCAAAGTTGCAAAGCTCCATTGCCTCTTTGTAGCTGAGTTCGTTTATCGTGTATGCCGTGTGTATTACTTTGGGATCCGCAGTCATGAATCCGTCGACATCTGTCCATATTTCAAGCACTTCGGCATTTAGCGCGGCGGCTATTATTGCCGCCGTGTAATCGCTGCCGCCACGTCCCAAGTTGGTCGTTTCCCCGGTATGTTCGTCGCGGCTTATGAAACCTGGCACAACTGAAATCCCCGGTAAGTCCTCAAAGGCTTTGCCTACCAGTTTGTTGGTAAGTTCACTGTCAAGAGTATGCTTGTTGTTTTTATATTCCGTTTGGATGAAATCCCTTGCGTCATACAGTTTTGCGTTTTTGATGAGCGTGGCCGTTATGTTTGAGCTTAGGCGTTCGCCGTAGCTTACTATGGCGTTCTGGGTCTTTTCGCTCAGGTCGTGGATTAGGTAGACACCGTAATAAATGCTTTTCAGCTGTTCGAAAAGAGCGTCAACCGTATTTGACAGATTTTCACGTATCTCAGTGTCTGTAATGATTGCGTCGATCATTTGGCGGTGGCGTAACACCATTGATTCGAATTCCGTTTTGTATGTTTCGTCGCCGTTAAGTGCCAGTTGGGCCGTTGCCAGAAGTTTGTCCGTAATGCCTCCAAGTGCGCTTACAACCACGACTATGGGTTGTTTTTTTGCGGCTTCCTCTACGATCTTCTTTAAGTTTAAGATGCTTTTAACGGAACCTACGGATGTTCCTCCAAATTTTAAGACTTTCATTTTTTGATGACTTTACTTTTATAGGGGTGCCCTAAAACAAATAGGGCTTTATTCCAAGTTGGTTTAATTGGCGACAAATTTACTAATATTTTTCGATTACGGCAACTTGTTTTATTCTTAAATTGTGAATTGTATAGCATTAAAGCACGAAATGATGATTTTTCGTATAAAAATAAGAATCGTATGTTTCAGTTTGTTCGTAAAACAGAACTAAAGGTTTATTGTTGTTCATGTATCTGCGGTTGGCGCCATTTGCTTATTACAAGTATGCTTTGGTGATGAAAATCAGCTGATTATTTCAGTATTAGGTAAAATTTGTGTAAGTTTGCAACCAAATTTGTTAAAACAAGTATTTTTATCATGGCAAAAGAATTAAAAGACTTGACAAAAAGGGCTGACAACTACAGTCAGTGGTACAACGATCTGGTTACAAAGGCCGACCTTGCAGAGCAGTCTGCCGTGCGTGGATGCATGGTGATAAAACCATACGGCTACGCCATTTGGGAAAAAATGCAGCACCAACTTGACAAGATGTTTAAGGAGACGGGGGCGCAAAACGCATATTTCCCATTGTTGATACCTAAATCATTCCTTTCCCGTGAGGCTGAGCATGTTGAGGGGTTCGCAAAGGAATGTGCGGTGGTGACCCATTATCGTTTGCGTGCCAAGGAAGATAAGAGCGGCGTTGAAGTCGATCCTGCCGCAAGGCTTGAGGAAGAGCTGATCATACGCCCGACATCGGAAACTATAATATGGAACACTTATAAGAATTGGATACATTCTTACCGCGACCTGCCTCTGATGTGCAACCAATGGTGTAACGTAATGCGCTGGGAAATGCGCACACGTCCGTTCCTGCGTACTTCAGAGTTTCTTTGGCAGGAAGGGCATACGGCTCATGCCACTCGCGAAGAGGCCGAGGACGAAGCCCGGAAGATGCTTCATGTTTATGCCGATTTCGCTGAGAAATGGATGGCCGTACCTGTCGTGCAGGGAGTGAAGAGCGAGACCGAGCGTTTTGCCGGCGCGCTTAATACTTATACGATTGAAGCTATGATGCAGGACGGAAAAGCTCTTCAGAGCGGAACGAGCCATTTCCTCGGGCAGAATTTCGCCAAGGCTTTTGACGTGACTTACCTGAATAAGGAGAATAAGCCTGAATACGTATGGGCTACGTCATGGGGTGTGTCGACACGTCTTATCGGAGCCTTGATTATGACCCATTCGGATGACAACGGCCTCGTCCTGCCGCCTATGCTTGCTCCTATTCAAGTCGTGATAATACCGATAACAAAGGGTGCTGACCAGTTGAAGGCCATAACAGACAGGCTTACGCCGATAATCAATGCTTTGCGTGAGGCCGGCGTATCTGTGAAATATGATGACGCAGACAACAAGCGTCCCGGTTTCAAATTTGCCGACTATGAGTTGAAAGGCGTGCCGGTGCGTCTGGTCATGGGAGGACGCGACCTTGAAAACAACACTCTTGAAATAATGCGCCGTGATACTTTGGAAAAAGAAACCGTGCCTGTTGACGGTATTGTAGAAAGGGTTGAACGGTTGCTTAAGGACATACAACAAAACATGTTTGACAAGGCTAAGGCTTATCGTGACGCGCGTATATACGAATGTGACAATTATGCCGAGTTCAAGGAGCGTATAAAGGACGGCGGCTTCTTCCTCTGTCATTGGGACGGTACGCCTGAGACCGAAGCACGCATTAAGGAAGAGACGCAGGCGACGATACGTTGCGTTCCTTTTGGAGTCGAGCAGACCGAAGGCATTGACATGGTTTCAGGCAAGCCGGCCAAGCAAAGGGTCATCATAGCCAGAAGTTATTAATCTAATGAAGAATTAAGAGTTAGGTATTAAGGAAGTCAGACCGGCTGTTTGCCATATATTATCACTTCCTAATGTTTAACTCTTAATTCTTAATTCAAGAAACTCTTAACTCTTAATTCTTAATTCTTAACTCTTAACTTGAAAAGCCGTGTTAGGGACGTTAGCCTTAAGATTTATCAATCTTATTGCGCCGAAACAATGTGTAATGTGCGGTTGCAGACTCGCCGTAGGCGAATATGTTATTTGTTCGTCGTGCAATTTCGACTTGCCGCGAACCAATTATTCCGCAACGCCGTATGAAAACGAAATGGCCAAGTTGTTTTGGGGACGCATCCCGATAGAGAAAGCCGCCGCGTTGTTCTTTTACAGGGCCCATTCCGATTCAAGCAGGATGATTTATTCATTGAAGTATCTTGACCATCCTGAGATCGGGGAACTGATGGGGCGTTTCGCGGCTAACGAATTCATGCGCAACGGCTTTTTCGACGATGTTGACATGATAGTGCCGATACCGCTTGCAAGAAAAAGAAAACTGAAAAGAGGATACAACCAAAGCATGGAGATTGCCCATGGCGTGAGCGGGATAACATCTTTACCGATAAAGGACAATGTAGTGAAACGCAAGTCGTTCACAGCCAGCCAGACCCACATGAACCGTTGGCAGAGAAATGAAAACGTTCGGGACGTTTTTGTATTAAAAGGCAAAAATGACTTGAAAGGCAAGCATGTCCTGATTGTCGACGATGTTGTTACGACGGGGGCGACGGTTATCTCGTGTGCTGATGAACTTGCGAAGTGTGGCGCGTCGAGATTCAGCGTCATGTCGTTAGGTTTCACTAAGACATGACGTTACGCTCCTTGTTCATGGCATCCATTCAGTTATTCCGCAGGCAGCGTGACGTTTACGCCAGTCGCAAAAGTCATGCCATGTCCTTACGCCGTCGCGCAATACGGCTTGGTAGTACTCAATACCCATTATGTGCTCGTTTGCCGGTGTTTCTGATTTCAGGCGTAGTATGGCGAGGCGTGTTTCGTCAGTTAAGGCCCTTTTTATCCTATCGGCCACACGTTCGAAGAATCCGTCGTAGCGTGAGCCTTTTACGATGTGTATTATGTCTATCTGCCATGAGCCGCCGTGCTTGTCGTTTGCTTGGAAGTGCCATTCCATGCAGGCCTCTTCGGTGTTGAGCAGGTTGCGGCATTCAACTTTTTCCACGCATTCGTTATCCGCCACGCTTGCCATAACGCCAAAGCTCTCTTTTACGGTTACAGACGGCGAGTAGACATGCAGGTCGATGTCAAGATGGTTGAAGAGCAGCCCCATTGCCAGCGAGCCTACGGTGTGTGCTTCAATGCCGGCGTTGGCGAAAATGTCAGTCAGTCCCATGTCGTGCAGCAATTCATGCGCGCGGTTTTGGCATTGCTCGGATGTCTTGATTAGTTGTTCGTCGGTCATACTCTTTCTGCTAAATGTTAATCCTTTCTATCCCTCCGTATGGCACGAGGTGCCTGAAACAGTTTTCTTCAGCGAAAAGCCCTCCGTATATGCCGGCGCATATCAGCACGCCGCCATGCGCGAAAACGGCGACCTTGCGGTAAGGCTTGGCTTTAAGTTCGTCGAGAAACGATGACACCCTTGCGTATAGGTCGGGAAAACTTTCGCCGTTGGTGGCGGCGAGATGCATGTAGTCGTCATACCACTTTTGCAGGTTCTCGTCTTCGATTTCGTCAAACAGTTTCATTTCCCAGTCGCCCATGTTCATTTCCTTCAGCCGTTCGTCTATTATAGGCTTGTCGTAGCCGCAGAAGGCGGCCAGCTTCGCCGCGCGCGTAAGCGGCGATGAGAAAACGGCGTCGAAGGTGTCGTCTTTAAGGTTCATCCTTGTTTCGGCGGCCTCTTTCTCGAACGAGTCGGCCACGGGCACGTCGCTCCATCCGTAGCAAGTGCCTTTAGGCACTCCGACGCTTGTATGCCTTATTAAAACAATGTCCATAATGCTTTATTGTTTGTAAACTGGTATGTGGCTGAAATATAGAATGACAGTTCCGTCAGCAGGAACATCGCGCCGCAACAGTCGCCCGTATATCCCTTGAGCTTGTGCCAAATCAGCAAGTACAGGAAATACATCGTAACGCACGGCACGAATACGAGCAAGTCCCAACGCAGCATGCCGCCTGTTGCGTAAAGAAGCAAGGCGAGCGGAAGCACGCCTTGGACGAAAAGGCGTAAACCCGCCTTAACGGATATCTTACGGTAAACCACGTGTGCCTTTGATTCCTCCTCGGTGCGTGCGTAGGGCATCATTGATACCAACTGGCCTGAAACCATCTTGCAGAAAGGGTCGGCGGCGAAAACGGTAAGCGCAGCCAATGCGGCAGGCATGGCTGACAATGAGAAGAACAGCAAGAGAACGTAAACGACAAGTCCGACGACACCGTACGTGCCGATGTGCGAGTCCTTCATTATGTCGAGAATGCGTTTGCGATAGCCGGCTCCTCCGCCGAATCCGTCGAGAAAGTCGGCCAGTCCGTCTTCGTGCAACGCCCCTGTGAGCAGTATCCGTGAGGCAATGGCCAGCAGCACGGCGATTGTGTGGGGGAAGATCATTCCGCCGAAATAGATCACAGCCCCCATGACGGCTCCGGTGAACCAGCCTACCAACGGCCAATACTCGACGACCGACCTATAGCATTCGGGCCTCGGCTGATATATGCGCCAAAGCGGCAGGCGTGTGAAGAAGATGAAAGCCGCCCAAATGTTGTCGTACCATTTATTAGAAGTATTTAGTGATATGCGCATTGTCAAAATTATTCATTTCGTTAATCATTCTTACAGCGCTGTCGATTATCGGGAAGGCGCATATCGCCCCTGTGCCTTCGCCGAGCCTAAGGCCGAGGTCGAGTACGGGCGATGCCTTAAGCAGGCCGAGCAGCCGCCTGTGTCCCCCTTCGTCGCCGACGTGTCCGAATATCATGTAGTCAAGCGATTCGGGGTAAAGCCTTGACGCGGCCAGTGCGCAAGCGGTCATTATGAATCCGTCGACCAGTATGGCCATGCGCAGTTCGGCGGCCCTAAGCATGGCGCCTATTGCGCCTGCCATCTCGAAGCCTCCGAAATATCGTATTATGTTTAGCGCGTCGTCGTGCCTTTCGGCGCTTTCCTTGTACCGCCCGACCGCTTCGGCGAGTATTCCGTATTTGTGCCTTATGCCGTCGTTGTCGAGTCCTGCGCCTGCGCCTACGCATTCTTCAAGAGGCACATGCCCGAGCAGGCTCATCCAGATGCTTGACGGCGACGTGTTGGCTATGCCCATTTCGCCGATGCTGATTATGTCGCATCCTTCTTCTCGGCATTCGTCGACGAGGGCCGCTCCGGTGTCCAGCGCCGTTTCAAGTTGTCCGTCGTCCATTGCCGGGCCGTAAAGGAAGTTGTTCGTGCCGTAGGCTATTTTCTTGCATATTATGCCGTCGCATCCCGATAAGTCGTGGTCTACGCCGATGTCGACCAGAAACAGCTTAAAGCCGTGCTGGCGGCAAAACATGTTCACGCCGCCGCCGCCGTTTGCGAAGTTCACCATCTGCTGCCATGTCACTTCGCGCGGTGACACGCTTACGCCTTCACGCTCGATTCCGTGGTCCGCGCCGAACAGCAGGTGGCAAGGCCGGTTGAGCCGCGGCGTCAGCGTCTGCTGTATGAGGCATATTTGCGCGGCCAGACTTTCAAGCCTGCCGAGCGAACCTTTAGGTTTGTTCAAGTTGTCTATCTTAGCCTGTATTTCGGCTCTCATAGTGCCGTCAGGCCTGCGTATGTCGTATTCTCTCATTCGCCTGTTTGTTTAAGTAGGAACTGTAAGTGCCACGTTCCCATGTCGTTATGCGGCTACAACGAACCTCCGCTTTTCACTTTTACCGGTATTCCGCATACCATCATTATCACTTCGTCGGCCCGGCCGGCCACGTATTGGTTCATCCAGCCTTGCATGTCGGTGAACCTGCGTTGCACGGCGTTGCCGCTGACTTCGCCGCTGCCTATTTCGTTCGTAACGAAAATCATCGTCGCGTCTTGGTCGGTGAATCGGTCGAACTCTTGCTTTATTTCGTCCAAGGCCTCGTCGACGGTAGGCTGTTCGCCGCCGTCGTTGTTGAAGAAGAAGTTGGTACACCAGAGCGTAATGCAGTCGATGACGGCAACTTTGCCGCCGATGTCGTGTTTGCTCAGGTGTTTTTCTTCTTCGATGTTCGTCCATTGTGCGCCGCGCCGTTCTTTGTGGCGCCTTACGCGCTCGCTGAATTCCGCGTCCCATACATGTGCCGTGGCAATGTAGACGGGTGTGGGCGACAGCGACAGTGCGAGCTTTTCGGCATAAACGCTTTTTCCTGACCGTTGCCCCCCTGTTATTAATATTATTTTCCTTGTCATTGTGGTTTTCGTATGCGGCATGGCCGGCTTGCGCAACCTTGCATGCCGAAAGTGCAGCTTGTCTTATTGTTAAGATTATGCAAAGGTACATTAAAATGGAATATAAAACAAAATAAGTTGGCGATAAATTTGCCAATGGCCAATCTTGGTGCTGATTTTCTTCGTATCCATATAAATTTTTGTATCGTGACCGTTATCGGCGCGTATATTTATATGGGTAAAAAGTTTTTACAAAGTTTTCTGTCGGAATAGAAATACGACTGTTTTTATAAGTTAAAATTCAGAGGCGTTTTGTAGCCGTTTTTAATATTATTTCATGAGTTGTGTGCTTTTGGTGATGGGAAAAGGCATTTTTCCGTATAAAAAAGCAATGAGTTGTATGCTGAAAAGCATCGAATTATGGTGCAAAAGCTGGCGTTTTGTTGATGGAATACCGCCGTTTTGTTTTTACAATAATGTGTTGTTGTGCATAAATGCTTGATAATTAACCGATTACGTTTTGGTGCATTGTTTGTCGGTCTTTTTAGTCATGGCGGTTTATTTTTTAATAATGGGATTTTGGAAGCCTTAACCGTTGAATTTTATTTAAAAGTTTTCCGGTTCATCCTGCATTTAAAGTGATTCGGTCGGATTGCGCCGACTGTCGGGCGGGTCGGCATTCTTTGCCGCGGTAAAAAGTTGATGGGAGCTTGTTTAAGGCGGAAAGCCAACATGCCGAAAACATGGTTTGTATATATTGTGCAAAATTAATCAATTTTCGTATTACTGCTTGTCGTAGTGCGGCAAAATGAATGTTTGTTTAAATTTTTTAGCGAAATAGTTTGCCGATACAATATTTTTTAGTATTTTTGCAAAAATAAAATTGCCGACTTCTCGTTGTGTGTTAACAAGGGATTGGTGTTTTATGGATACTAATTTTAATGGACGTTTAAGCGACGAGTCGTGCCGTGTGCAAGGCTTTAAGCACTTAATAAGCAACGTCCTTGCTAATAATAACTATTTGGGTAAACGATATTGATTGTGGGTAAGGTATTGGGCATATTGATAACGGCATTGGTCCTTTTTACGGCTTGCGACTTGAAGTTGAAGCCGTTTGAGGACGAGGAGGGCGAACACCGCATCGAGGTGTGTCGCTATGACCGTTTGGAAAGCCAGTATCTCACTACTGGCGACTTTTCGGCCTTGCAGCAGATGAACATGGATTATCCGATAGAGACGCGCACTTTGCTCGAGGACGTGTTGAGGATAGGCGAGGTGAACGATCCTCAGATAAACCATAAGTTCCTGGCTTTTTTCCAAGACTCTACGCTTCAGGCCATTGTGTCAGACGCAGAGTCGCAATACGCCAACATGGACGACATCAACGCGATGCTGAACAGTGCGTTCGAGAAACTGAAGAAACACATACCCGACTTGCCCATACCGTTTGTTTACTCACAGATAGGCGCGCTCGACCAAAGCATCGTGATCGGCAACCAAACTATCGGCATATCCTTGGATAAATACCTTGGCAAGGATTATCCTTTGTACGAGAAGTATTACCTGCCGTCCCAGCGTGAGTCGATGTCGCGTGAATATATCGTGCCGGAATGCTTGAGCTTTTACTTGTTGAGCCTTTACCCCATGCACGATTTCGAGTACAAGTCGCAGTTGGAGCGCGACCTTCATATCGGAAAGATCATGTGGGTCACTAACTTCGCGCTTGGCAATAAGTTCTTCAAGTCGCGTTACGTCGAAGCTGTCGACAAATACATGTGCGGCGGCAAGACGGCGGAGATTGAGGATTTGTTGAGGAACAACGATTACTCTAAACTGATAGGGATAATCAAGGGCGGAAAGTGAACGCGGATTGTCGTACCGGAATATGCATGGCTCCACGTCTTTCATTCCGGCATGAACATAAAATAAGACGGCGGGCATGATACCGGCGGAAAACAGGAGACATTGCGCCTTAAAGGCCTATTGGGGCTTAATAATATGAAAATGTTAGCGGGCCGACAATATAACACGTTAATCGGCGTTATAAGTTAACGATGGGAAAGTTATTATCTTCATTATTGTTATGTTGCTCATTGGCGTTGTTGGCAGCTTGTAGCGACGACGACTCGTTCAGCATGTCGCCCAACAACCTGTTGACGTTCTCTACCGACACGGTGAGGATGGACACGGTATTTTCAACCGTGCCTACGTCGGTGCGTTCGTTTTGGGTTTATAACAGGTCGGGCGACGGCTTGCGGTGCGCCAACGTCCGTCTTGCCAACGGCAACCAGACGGGGTTCAGGGTGAACGTTGACGGCGAATACCTTAGCCCCACGGCAGGTTACCAGGTGCAGAATGTGGAAGTGAGAAACAAGGACAGCATACGTGTGTTCGTCGAGCTGACCTCGCCTGTCAACGGCAAGGACGGCCCGCAGTTGATAGAGGACGACTTGGTGTTCACCCTTGAAAGCGGCGTGGAGCAGAAAGTCAACCTCAACGCTTATACATGGGATGCCCGGTTGTTGAGGAATGTAGTAGTCAGCGGAGACACTACGATTTGCGGCGACGCGAAGCCGATCGTCATTTACGGAGGACTTAAAGTTGACAGCATGGCTACTTTGCGCATTGCGGCCGGTACGACGCTTTATTTCCACTCCGACGCCGGTATAGACGTTTACGGCCGCCTGCTGTCGGAAGGTACGGCCGAGAGCAATGTCGTATTAAGGGGCGACCGCACCGACCGGATGTTTGACTATCTGCCGTATGACATGGTGAGCGGGCAGTGGCGCGGAATCGTATTCCACGGCTCGTCTTATGGCAATGTCGTTTCATATACTGACGTCCACGGCACGTATGACGGCATCGTGTGCGACTCTTCCGACGTGTCGCGCTCGAAACTGCAACTTTACAACAGCACGGTCCACAACTGTCAGGGGTACGGCCTGAAGGCGGTCAACAGCGCGGTAGACGTAAGGAACTGCCAGATAACCAATACCCTGAATGATTGCGTGGCGGTATTCGGCGGCAAAGTCTCCCTTACCCATTGTACGATTGCCCAGTTTTATCCGTTCGACTCCAACAGGGGCGTGGCGTTGAGATACGCCAACCACGACGGCGACACGAAGCTGCCGCTTGAACGCATGGATTGCGTTAACACTATCGTGACCGGTTATGGTGAAGACATGGTGATGGCCGACGATTGTTCAACCGAAGGCGATTCGACGGTGTTCAACTACAGTTTTGTCAATTCGTTGCTGCGCACACGTAAGGTGGACGACAATGCCAACATCGTAGGTACGGTATGGGAGGACGTGAAAGACACGGCCGAAGTCCTTGGCGAGAAGAATTTCCGCTTGGTTGACATAGACATGCAGAGGTATGACTTCCATCTCGACTCGCTGTCGTATGCAATCGACAAAGCCGACAAGGAACTTTCGTTGCCTCTTGACAGGGACGGGAGGCAACGCGGCGAATTGCCCGACATCGGCTGTTATGAATTTGTTAAAAACAACGAAGAACAAGAACAGGAATAACCATGGAGCATATAATCATCAAGGCCGACGTCTGTTCGGTAGGATACGATGAGCTGTCAGATGAGGAAAGGGCGTTAACGGATGCCGCTATGGCGGCTACGGCGAATTCATATTCTCCGTATTCGGGATTCAGTGTCGGCGCGGCCTTAAGGCTTGAGGACGGACGCATGGTGAAAGGGGCCAACCAGGAAAACGCTGCGTTTCCGGTTACGATGTGCGCCGAGCGCGCCGCCATATTCAACGCCCAGTCAAACCATCCTGAACTTGCCATAACCCACATTGCCATAGCGGCTAAAAACGCTGGCGGTTTTGTCAAGGAGCCTGTGAGCCCGTGCGGTTCGTGCCGCCAGGCCATATTGGAAATGGAATGCCGTTACAAGCGCGGCATCAAGATTTATCTTTGCGGCGCAAGCGTGGTTTATAAGATAAACACGATAAAGGACATCCTGCCGTTGTCGTTTGCCGATGGGTCGATGCGTTGACCGGCGTTTTTATCTGCCGCAGATCTTGCGGTAGGGGCAATGTTCACACGCCGATTTGTCTTCAGTCGGATTGAACGGTATATCCGGCTCGAATATCTCTGCAACTATTGCTGAAAGACGCTTGGTGAAATCTTCCTCGTAATCGGCAATGTCGTTGACGTAGTCTTTCCCGATGGTTATGGTAGGGTCGTAGTCGTCGCCTGACGACTGTTGTATGAAAAGCAGGGCCGGACTTACAGGCAGTTGCCGTGGGTTGGTTTTCTTATCGTGTCTTATTATCGAAGCATACAACATTGTTTGCAGATAATAATCGGCATGCTTTTCGCTGACGGTCGGCATTTCAAAAATCTCTTCTACGGAATTTATCTTTTTACTTGGGCATCGTCCGGTTTTGTAGTCGATTACACGTATCCGTTCCGTATCCGCCGTTTTGTCGTAAATTTGGTCAAGCCTGTCTATACGCCCTCCAATGCCGATTGTCCGGTTGCCGGAGCTTGTGTGTATGGTGATGTTCTTGTAAACAGACGATTCAATATCCTTAATCTTGAACGGTGCCAGCCTTCCGTCGATTTCAAGCAGCCGTTGCAGGTATTTGATTATCACTTCACGGTTTATCAGTTGTAGGCCGTTGTATTCGACGTGCCTGCCGCTGTTCTTCTCGTTGAACGCTATTTCGGCGAATACTCCGTCAACTATGCGCTCTATGAACTCTTTATGTCTTAAGGCGTAGGTTATGTTCTCGCGTTCCACCGTCCCGTCGCCTTTCCTTAGTTCGGCGTAGAGTGTTTCAGAGGATTGATGGAAAACATTACCGAAAATCCTGTTGCTCATTTCCTCCAGTTCGTCGTCTTCCGCCTCTTTTATTTGCACGACGTTGTTATAATAAAATTGCAACGGACACCGCATGTAACGGTTTATGGACGTTGGGGATATTTTGCTTGTGGATTCCAACGCCTTCATTATTTTATCGTTCTTGACTACTTTGCCTACATTGGCGAATGTGAGTTGCTGTCCTGCTTGTAATGATACGCGCTTGATTTTCATGCCGCTCTCAATCATCAGCTGTAACATGAAACGGCTCATCTCGCCCTTTTGGCCGTTCTCGGTAGAATTGTTGTACGTGATTGTTACGTCGTTGGCCCTTTGGATGAGATTATAGAAATAGTAGGCGTAAATGGCCACTTTGTTGTCAATTGTCGTCAGTCCGTTGGCTTTCCTTACCGAGTATGGTATGAAAGACGAGTCGTTGATGCCTTTAGGCATGTTGCCTTCATTGCATGATAATATCAATACATGGTCGAAGTCTATGTTTCTTGTTTCAAGAATACCCATAATCTGTATTCCTGAGACCGGTTCGCCATGAAAGGGTATGGAGGTGGAGTTGACCAGCTGCACCAAGAGCCTTTGCAATGTGATTGCGTCAACGTCCAAGTCGCCTGATTTAATTAGTCCGTCGACCCTGTTGCACAATGTGTACATCCTGAAAATGGATTCTTGCGCAAGCGGGTCGTCGTATTTACCCTTAATGTTGCCGGCTATGATTTTTAGCAAGTCAAGAATCCATTGTACCAATGATTTGTTGTCGACGCCGCTTTTGAAAAGGGTGGACGTACCTTCGTCGACGGCGAGCGTTGACGGATTGATGTTATAAACCTTTTCAGTCTTAATTTTATCAATGACGGCTTTTGGATTGTCGGTTAAGTATCGGGCGAAGGGATGCGACAATACTTGTAAGGCGTAATTAGCCTTGAATGTGCCTTTGTCGTGGGAGTGTCCGGCCAGTCTTAACTCAAATAATTGTAATATGAATGAAGCTGTTTGCGTTTGGAACAAGGGGAATCCTGTTGTTATGTTAACGTTATTGACTTCTTGCGGGATGCAATGTATGACTGACGGCAGGAGGGATTCGTCGCAAAGGACCACGGCTGTGTTTCTACCATCTTTATATCTGCGATTTTCTTTCAGCCAGTTGTTGATATATCTTGCCTGGATGTTTTCCGTCGACGAACATACAAAGGTTATACTTTTATCTTGCTTGAAGTTGTCATAAATGTCTTGGTTGTCAATATCCAACTCGTTGGGAAATGTATTTATGTATTGCGAAATGTAGCGGCCTGCTTCGTTTGATACAGAATACGCGTTGTCTGGCATGTAATACTTGTCAAAGTCCCAATAAAAGTGAGCTTTTTTTTCGTCTTTCAACCTCATGAAAACTTTTTGCTCGACTTTTTGTATGACGTTGAATCCTACAAATAGGTATTTGTCATAATTGAAGCTGATTGATTGGTCCGTCGCGACGCTACGGTACAACATTCCTTCATAAGCAATGCCCTGGTTATGGAGGTTTGAGCGGAAGTTGTTGTAAATGTCTTCCATGTGGCACCATAATTGCAGGAATCGCCGTTTTAATTCGGAACTGTCGCTGTCCGTGAAATTGCTGAAAAACTTGCGCAAGATGTTTTTCTGTTCATCGTCAAGGTAGGATATGTCATCAAGCTCATGCAAGTCTTTTACGTTCCTGAAAACTTGTGACACGTCAGCCATGTTCTTGTCAATGTCGTCAAAGTCGGCAAGAAGCAATTGCCCCCAGCCGAAAAAATGATCGAGCGGTTCGTCGATTCCGGTACATGCGGTAAAACTTTTATGTATTTCGCATATAAGTTTTATTGAGTCTCCGACAACCAAGTCGGAATGTTTCCGGAACAGTTCGCTGATTGTTATGTATGCGGGAGACCATATTGCATGTTCAGCCTTACGGGCTAAAATTTCGTTAAGGAACAATGAAGCCCGCTTGTTGGGGAACACAACCGCTATCCTTGATAAGTTTGTACCGTATTTATTAATTATGTCTTCGGCGACATATTCCAAGAACTTTTTCATTTATGGGCTGTTTGTTTTATTACCTGCTCGATTACTTCAGGAAAATGCATTTGTTCAAGTACGTGGATTTTCGCTTCGATGTCCTCAACAGTGTCTTCTTGCGTCAACCGTGTCTTGAATTGTGCTATTATTTCCCCTCCGTCGCATACGTTGCTTACGTAGTGTATGGTTATGCCTGTTTCCTTTTCATCCGCAGCCTTCACGGCTTCATGCACATGGCGGCCATACATGCCTTTCCCGCCGAATTTTGGTAGAAGCGACGGATGGATGTTGACGATCTTGTTGCAATACTTGTCGACAAGAAAGCCTGGAACCATCAGCATAAACCCTGCAAGCACGATGAAGTCAATGTTGTAGTCTTCCAATATCGGGGTTATTGCCGCTTCGTCGTTGATTTCTTTCTTCGACAGTGTTTTACAAGGTATTCCATATTTCGCGGCACGGACCAATGCGTATGCGTCGGCACGGTTGCTTATTACAAGACTTACGTTAATGTCTTGGTTGTCTTTGAAATATTTGATTATGTTTTCGCAGTTGGTGCCATTGCCTGACACGAAAATCGCAATGTTTGTCATAATATTAAAGGATTAATTGTGAATGTAAAAGAAGGTTAGGCTTCGTCGTCGGAATCGAGATCGTCAAACTCGTCGTCAAAGCCGAACATGGCAGGTTCGATGAACGCATCCAGGCTACGACGCTCTTTTTTGGTAGGTCTTCCAGTGCCGCGCGCCCTGTTTACAAAACCGCTGATACGGCTCATTTCCAATATTTCATACTGTTTGGCGTCCGTCACGTTTTCATATATTTGCGGTATAAGTTTTGCTCCGACCCGTTGTTCAATGCATTGCAGCACTTTGAATGAGAACGTGACGGGCGGCTTTTTTACGCTTACGGTTTCACCTGTTTTAATCATGTGCGACGGCTTTACGTTAACGCCGTTAATCGTTACCCTGCCGTTCTTGCAGGCGTTCGCCGCTATTGAGCGGGTCTTGAATATGCGTGAAGCCCAAAGCCATTTGTCTATTCTTGCCGTGTCATTTGCCATTATTGTGCTTTTTGTTGAAATTGTTCATCGTTATATCAAGACCAGCCAATATGAAGCTTTTGATCATTTCAACGGCAGTGCCGATATTCGGGGACAGTATTTCCAAGTCTTCATCGTCATATTTTCCTAAGACCCATTCTACTTGCATCCCTTTAGGAAAGTCATTGCCTATACCTACACGTAGTCTTGCGTATTGTTGGGTTCCTATTACACTTTGTATGTTTCCAAGTCCGTTATGGCCTCCGTTGCTGCCTTTCCCTTTCAGTCTTAGTGTCCCTAACGGTAAGGATATGTCGTCGACGACAACCAACAATCTTTCGACATCGATGTTTTCCTTGTTAAGCCAATATCTTACAGCGTTTCCGCTGAGATTCATGTATGTGGTCGGTTTTAGCAAGAACACCTTGCGCCCCTTGATGCTGGTTTCGGCAATAAAACCGTAACGGCGGTCTTCAAAAACAATATTGGACGCTTTCGCAAAAGCGTCCAATACCATGAATCCTGTATTGTGGCGGGTACCGACGTATTCATCGCCGGGATTACCCAAGCCGACAATCAAATATTTATCCATCTGCAATTAATTGATCCGGATGTTATTCAGCACTGTCATTGCTTGAAGCAGCGGCGGCAGACTTACGCGTAGCCTTGATCGAACATACGACAACGTCCTTGCTCGTCGCAATTTCCAGGCCTTCGAAATGCAAATCGCCGACTTTTATGCTCTTGCCGATCTTCAAGTCTGTAACGTCAATGTCAAGATGTTCGGGGATGTCCTGATACTTGGCAGTAACATTAAGCTTTCTTACTGAGAGGTTCATTCGTCCACCGTCGCGTACACCTTGGGCAAGGCCTGTAAGCTTCACAGGTATGCCTATGGTGATAGGCTTCTGGTCGTTTACTTCATAGAAGTCGATGTGAAGCAGCGCGTCTGTAACAGGATGGAACTGGAGCTCCTTCATTACGGATGTGTGGTTTTCCCCGTCGATGACCAGGTTGATTACGTAGATGTGGGGAGTGTAAACGATTTTACGCAACTCCTTCATCGGAACTGAGAACGACAATGCTTTCGGCAGGCCGTTTTCGTCTTTTGCCTCACCATAAAGATTGCATGGTATAAGTCCTTCTTTCCTTAACTCCTTTGAAGCTTTCTTTCCGGTCTCGGTTCTTTTTTGTCCGATTACGTTGATTTCTTTCATGATTGTGTTACTCTAAAATTAAGTTTTAAGTTTTGCCTAATTCACCATCACACGGGAATAATATTCACGTTGTGCTTGGAAAAGCGGTGCAAAATTATCATTTTTTATTTTAACACGCAAATATTAATAAAAAAAACGGATAAATTTATAGCGTTTTCTTGCAAATATTCTTATTTTTGCCTACTTTTGCATCGTAGTAATGTAGAAATATACATAAAGGAATGATTAACAGGGAATTAATAAGGATAAAGATAGTCCAGTTAACCTATGCATACTATCAAAACGGGAATCGTAATTTGGATGTAGCTGAGAAAGAGTTGTTGTTCAGCCTTTCAAAAGCCTATCATCTTTACCATTATTTATTAGCTTTAATTGTCGCAGTGTCGAAAGAGGCCCGTAAATATTACGAGGTTGAGTTGTCGAAGGCGACAAGGGAAAAGCAGCAACTGCCGTCAAGCAAGTTTGCCGACAACAAGTTTGCCATCCAATTGGAGGAGAACAAGCAATTATGTGATTTCATATCAAGCCAGAAACAAACTTGGGATGACGATATCGAGTTTGTGAGAAGGCTTTATTCGCAGATAGTGCAAAGCAGGATATACGCCGACTACATGGAGGAAAGCGGTTCGTCTTACGAGTCGGACCGTGAGGTATGGCGCAAACTGTACAAAGCGTTCATCATGGAGAACGAGGAGCTTGACAGCGTGCTCGAAGAGAAGAGCTTGTATTGGAACGACGACAAGGAGATTGTTGATACGTTTGTCCTGAAAACCATTAAGCGCTTTGAACCGGAAAACAACATAGACCAGGAGTTGTTGCCGGAATATAAGGACGAGGAGGATAAGGATTTCGCAAGAAAACTTTTCCGCGCTACAATCTTGAACGCCGACCAATACCAACGTTATATGAGCGAGACGTCGCGCAATTGGGATTTCTCACGACTCGCTTATATGGATGTCGTCATCATGCAAATTGCGATAGCTGAAATGTTGACGTTCCCCAATATTCCGATAAACGTAACCATTAACGAGTATGTTGACCTTGCGAAAATATACAGTACTCCTAAAAGCTCGGGTTACATTAACGGTATGCTTGACAGCATAGCACGTTATCTTATCAATAGCGGGATATTATTGAAACCGATGGGGGAAAAGCCGAAAAAGAAATAACTATCAAACAATAATAACAAAAACAGAAAATGAGTACAACTATTTTTTTAGCATCTCAGCAGTCTGCACAAGGTGGTAACGGAACTTTTTTAATCATGATGATTGCCATATTTGTAATAATGTGGTTTTTCATGATTCGTCCTCAACAAAAACGACAGAAGGAAATTAAGAAATTCCAAAACAGCCTTCAAGAAGGGGCTAATGTCGTAACTGGCGGTGGAATCTACGGTACGGTTAAGAAGATAGACCTTGCCACCAACATTGTTGACATTGAAATATCAAAAGGCGTTGTCATCCGTGTAGATAAAAATTATGTGTTCGCCGACGTGGCTTCGAATATGGGGACAGCGAACGCCCAATCAAAATAAATGAACGATTCAAAATTGTTTCATATTTTTAGAGTCGCCAGGAACTTCCTATTCAGTTGGATGAATAGGGAGTTTCTGATTTTCTTGTTCTTCTTGCTGCTCAGCGGAACATTTTGGTTGTTGATGACATTAAACGAACCGTATGAGCAGGAAATAGAAGTCCCGGTCCAGCTTGTAGACATTCCGAAGAATGTTGTTCTGACAAGCGATACGACGACGAATGTCCGTGTTACGGTGAACGACAAGGGCTTCTCGTTGTTGGCTTACCTTTATGGAAATAAAATCCACACTATAAAAGTCAAGTTCGGCAGTTACGCAAAGAAGACCGGTACCGGGACCGTTTCTTCAACAGAATTGCAGAAACTGATTTATAAGCAACTTTTCAGTTCGTCAAGAATAGTCAGCCTTAAGCCTGACAAGTTCGAGTTTTATTATAATTTCGGTTTGAAGAAACACGTGCCTGTGAAGTTGTCGGGCCGGATTACTCCCGGGCAAAGCTATTATTTGTCAAAAATATTTTTCACGCCTGATTCCGTTGAAATTTATGCCAGCCGTGAAATGTTGGACAGCATAAAGTATGTCAGTACGGAGCGTTTGAATATTTCAAACTTGACCGATACGTTGGTTGAGCAAATAGCTTTGAATAGGATTAAGGGAGTGAAATATGTTCCTGAGAACGTGAAAATATCAATATGCCCTGACATCTTGACGGAAGAAAAATTTGACGTGCCGATCGTAGCGGAGAATATGCCTGAGGGAAAAATATTGAGAACTTTCCCCGCCCGTGTGACCGTGACGTTCACGGTTGGGGCAAGCTTGTTCCGCTCCATACGTCCTGAAGGCTTTAAGGTCGTTGCCGATTATGACGAGGTTGTGAACAATCCGTCAGACAAGTGCAATATTTATTTGCGTTCGGTGCCGCATGGTGTCAGGAACGCCCGCATTAATGTCAATCAGGTTGATTACCTGATTGAGGAACAGTGAATAAACCCTTGATTATGAATAAGATAGCTATAACCGGCGGAATAGGGAGCGGCAAGAGTTTTATATGCCGTTCGCTTGAAAAAAGGGGCTGTTTGATTTATGATTGCGACAGTGCCGCCAAGCGCTTGATGACTTCATCGTGTGAAATCCAATTGAAACTGAAGAGCGTTGTCGGTGAAGATGTATTCGTAAACGGCGTATTGAACAAGGCGGCCATGGCTAAGTTCCTATTGGAGGGCGAACAAAATGCGCAGAAAGTCAATGGGATAGTACATCCGGCCGTGGCTGAAGATTTCATACGGTCAGGTTTAAGCTGGATGGAATGTGCTATCTTGTTTTCGAGCGGATTTGACAAGTTGGTTGACAAGGTAGTGTGTGTGACGGCACCGCTTGAAATCAGGATGGCAAGGATAATCAGCCGGGACGGCATATCGGGCGATAAGGCACTCGAGTGGATAAACAAGCAGATGCCGCAAGAAGAAGTTGCTGAGTTGAGCGATTTCGTGATAGAAAACGACGGCCGGAAAAATATTGAAGTTCAAATAGATCAAATGTTAGCGTCGCTGGAAATGGCGACCGGTGTAATTAAATAATTTATAACTGAATTAAATTTTTATTATAAAAATGGAACAGACGATTCTTTCTATTTCAGGTAAACCGGGTCTTTACAAACTTGTTTCAAGAGGTAAGGCTAATTTGATTGTAGAAAAAGTTGATGAAACGCATAAGCGTCTTCCCGTCTTTGCGAGCGACAGTGTTACGAGTCTTAACGACATCGCTATTTATACGGAATCGGAAGACATTCCTCTAACGAAAGTTTTCGCTAGTGTTTACGATAAAGAGGCTGGCAAGCCGTCCTCGTTGAACTATAAGAAATGCGCTTCGAAAGAATTGCGTGATTATTTCGCAACTGTTCTTCCTGATTTTGACCGCGAGCGTGTTCACGACAGCGACATAAAGAAGCTTCTGCAGTGGTACGACATATTGGTAAACAACGGCATTACGGATTTTGTCAGTCCTGACGAAGGCGACGAAAGGGATAATGAACAGGAAGGACAGGTATAAAACCGTACTTGGGTATTTCCGGGAAAAGACTCCACGGGTTACCACCGAGCTTGAGTTTGGCAGCGTGTTCCAACTTTTGGCCGCTGTCATGCTCAGCGCACAGTGTACCGACAAGCGGGTCAACATGGTTACCCCGGCCTTGTTCGCCCGTTATCCTGACGCAAAGGCCATGGCCGCCGCCGAGCCTGAAGACGTTTACGAATACGTAAGAAGTGTTTCGTACCCTAACTCGAAAGCGCGCCATTTAGTTGAAATGGCGCGTATTCTTGTGTCCGACTACGGCGGAAACGTCCCTGAAACACTGGACGGACTTTTGAAGTTGCCGGGAGTAGGGCGCAAGACGGCAAACGTGATACAGGCTGTCGCTTATGGCCGGTCGGTGATAGCGGTTGACACCCATGTGTTCAGGGTCAGCCGCAGGCTTGGCTTAGTATCAAAAAGCAGCGACACCCCGTTGAAAGTGGAGAAAGAGTTGACGGACAACATTCCAAGCGAATTGGTAGCCGACGCCCACCATTGGTTGCTGCTCCATGGCCGTTATGTCTGTACGAGCCGTGCCCCGCATTGTGACAAGTGCCCGTTTGATTCTTTTTGCCCCAAGCTGATGGACGGTTCAAAGCTGTCGTGATTGCAATTGTCAATTCATAACAAACATATAAGATGCAAGCCAAAAGAATATTGGATTTCCTCTGCGGAATAAAGGAAAACAACAACCGTGAATGGTTCACGGCGCACAAGGATGAATATAAGGCCGTGAGGGAGGACTTTGAAAACGGTGTTAACGGCGCAATCCTGCGCATAGCCGAATTCGACCCCTCGATCAAGCATCTGACCGCAAAGGATGCTACTTACAGGTTTTACCGTGACACGCGCTTCTCTTCCGACAAGTCGCCGTACAAGACACATCTCGGAGCTTATATCGCCGCACACGGCAAGAAGGCTTTCCATGGGGGATACTACATACATCTTGAGCCGGGGCATTGCCTCGTTTCGTGCGGCAATTATTGGCTGCCTACCAACATCCTGACTTCTTGCCGCAACGAGATAATGGCCAATATCGACCAATGGCGTGGGATTGTTGAAAGTGAGGCTTTTGTCGACATGTTCGGCCGTCCCGGTGAAAACGGTTGGGACGACCTTAAAGGTTTTGGCATAGAACATTTAAAGACCGCGCCTTCGGGTTTTCCGCGTGATTATGAGTTCATCCAATATCTGCGCATGAAGGACTTTTGTTGTTGGAGGGCTGTTGCCGATTCTTTTTTTGAAGGTGACAAGTGGCTCGATGAAATGTGCGGAATATTGAAAACCGGCAAACCGATGATGGACTTTATAAATTCGGTTATTGACGATTATGAATAAAAATCTAAAAACTCCTGTTGCATTGTTATGATGTAACAGGATTTTTCTTATCTTTGCCACGATAATTGTTTAACTAATTTTTTACGACTATGAAAATCGGTATTCCAAAAGAGATCAAGAACAATGAGAACCGTGTAGGTATGACTCCGGCCGGCGTGTCTGAATTGGTAAAACACGGCCACGTGGTTTACGTGCAGAAAACAGCCGGCGAAGGCAGTGGGTTTGCTGATGAAATGTATGTAAACGTCGGAGCAAACATCCTGCCGACAATAGAGGATGTTTACGGCACGGCCGACATGATAATCAAGGTAAAGGAACCGATAGCCCCCGAATACACGTTGATCCGCAAGGGGCAGCTTGTGTTTACGTATTTCCATTTCGCATGCAGCCGCGAATTGACGGAAGCCATGGTAAAGAGCGGCGGCGTATGCCTTGCTTACGAGACAGTGCAGCTTGACGACGGCTCCTTGCCGTTGCTGACTCCGATGAGCGAGATTGCCGGGCGTATGGCAACGATCAACGGCGCGCATTACCTGCAGAAGACAAAAGGCGGAAAGGGCAAACTGATATGCGGAGTGCCCGGTGTGCGCCCGGCAAAGGTGGTGGTGCTCGGCGGCGGAATCGTAGGACAGGCCGCGGCGCGTGTGGCGGCCGGCATGGGTGCCGACGTGGTCATAACGGACATATCACTGCCATTGCTTCACCAATTATCCATAAACATGCCTGCCAATGTAAACACATTATATTCTTCAAACCAAAATGTCGCGTCGGAAATTAAGGACGCCGACATCGTCATCGGGGCGGTGCTTGTGCCCGGCGATAAGGCGCCGAAGCTTATAACGCGCGACATGCTTAAGACCATGGAACAAGGAACGGTGTTGGTCGACGTCGCCATCGACCAAGGAGGATGTTTCGAGACTTCGCGTCCGACAACGCATAGTGAGCCTACGTATGATGTTGACGGAATAGTGCATTACGCCGTAGCCAACATTCCGGGCGCTGTACCCAACACTTCGACCACGGCACTTACCAACGCTACGTTGAAATATGCCGTAGCCTTGGCCGATAAGGGGTGGCGGCAGGCCTGCCGTGAGGACATTGCCTTGTATAAGGGACTGAATGTTGTCGAGGGTAAAATAACTTATAAGGCCGTGGCCGACGTCTTCGACATGCAATATGAACCTATCAGCTTATAAGTTGTTATAATTATAATACAGATTGTGCAAGGCCCGGACTTGTCATTATTTTGGGTTTTATTGACAGGTTCGGGTTTTTGCTTAAGTCCTAATCGCATTAGGTGTTGTGCGGAAATTGTAAGATGCCTGGATGGCTTCCCGTTAAACCAAAACCGGTCGTGCACAATATAATGGCCTGCCGTAGTTAAATGACGTTTGTCAACCGCAAGGCTTGTTTACGTTTCATTTTGATTTTTCTTGGCGCTCGTGAACGGCCGTGTCCTGAATTTTTCACCTGTCGGCAGCATATAATCGGCTCCTGAGTGTGCAATTGCAATGTGCCGTACATGCGGCAGTTATGCGGAAAAAGACGATTATGTGCATCTAAAAACGCCGTTTTATGTCAGCTTAAACACCGTTTTCAGGTGCGCAAAACGCCGTTTTTTATGCTGTAAACGGCCGTGTTTCTTTCGGCAAAAGGCGTAGATTCGCGGCTGAAAGTTAACTTTTGCGCAAGAGTCGGCTTGTGTCTTGCGTGCAAAACGTGGATTCGTATGGGTAAACAATGCCGTATGTGGAGCATTTTATTCCTATTTTTGTCAAAACAGCATACATTGTTGTTTTGACAAAATGTCGCCGATATTGGCGGTTTTGTGTTATTATGCCGTTCCGCGTTGTTCTTTGGCGTCGGGGTTTGATAGTGTTGCCGAGTCTGATTCTTTCATCGCCTAAGCTATAACCGCATTGCCCGTTTCGGGTTGTCAATCTGTCTGCAAATGCCGGTTGGCATGCACATTTGCGTACGGCGTGGGCACTTTTGCAGCCAACAGTTTTAAAATATTTTAAATACATGGCGATTTGTTGGTGGTTTTACCATTAAATGATTATATTTGCAAAAGTAAAGCTGATAGGGGCAAAGCTGATTGTGATTGTCATTTTGTCAAACTTCGCTCATGTTACCGACATGTTGTAAGGTTACATTATGACGTTGTCCGCCGATGAGGCCGTGCATAGCTTACATTTTGAATTAAAAAGAATACTTACTTTTATCTTATGTTTGAGAACTTAAGTGACAGGCTTGAACGCTCCTTTAAGATACTTAAGGGAGAGGGAAAGATTACTGAAATAAACGTAGCCGAAACCCTTAAGGACGTGCGCAGGGCGCTGCTTGATGCCGATGTGAACTATAAGGTGGCGAAGTCGTTTACCGACACCGTGAAGCAGAAGGCGCTTGGCATGAACGTGTTGACGGCTGTGAAGCCGGGGCAGATGATGGTTAAGCTCGTGCACGACGAGCTGGCCGAGCTCATGGGCGGCGAGAGCGTAGGGCTTAACCTTAACGGGCGGCCTTCGATAATACTGATGTCGGGCCTGCAGGGTTCGGGTAAGACTACGTTCAGCGGCAAGCTTGCCAACATGCTGAAGAAGAAACAGCATAAGAACCCTATGCTTGTCGCTTGCGACGTTTACCGTCCGGCGGCCATAGAACAGCTGAAAGTCGTGGCCGCGCAGATAGGGGTGCCCGTATATTCGGAACCCGACAACAAGGACGTCGTTGAAATAGCACGTAACGCCATAAGCGAGGCCAAGGCCAAGGGCAACGACGTCGTGATAGTCGACACGGCGGGACGCTTGGCTGTCGACGAGGATATGATGAACGAGATAGAGACCCTGAAAAACTCGTTGCATCCCGACGAGACGTTGTTCGTCGTCGACTCCATGACGGGCCAGGACGCCGTGAATACGGCCAAGGAGTTCAATGACAGACTGGATTTCGACGGAGTCGTGCTGACTAAGCTTGACGGCGACACGCGCGGCGGTGCGGCGATAAGCATACGCACGGTGGTGACTAAGCCTATCAAGTTCATCGGTACGGGTGAGAAGATGGAGGCCATAGACGCGTTCCATCCTTCGCGCATGGCCGACCGCATATTGGGCATGGGCGACATCGTAAGCCTTGTAGAGCGTGCCCAGGAACAGTTTGACGAGGAGGAGGCCAAGCGCCTCCAGAAGAAGATACAGAAGAACAAGTTCGACTTCAACGACTTCCTCGGCCAGATACAGCAGATAAAGAAGATGGGCAACATAAAAGACTTGGCGTCGATGATTCCGGGAGTAGGCAAGGCCATCAAGGACATCGACATCGACGACAATGCCTTTAAGGGCATTGAAGCCATAATATTGAGCATGACGCCCAAGGAGCGCACCAATCCTGAGATTCTTAACACGAGCCGCCGCATGCGCATAGCCAAGGGCTCGGGTACGAACGTCCAGGATGTCAACCGCCTGATAAAGCAGTTTGACCAGACTCGCAAGATGATGAAGATGGTCACCGGTTCGAAGATGAGCCAGATGATGGGCGCCATGAAAGGAATGAAGAACATGAGGGGCCTGGGGAAGTGAAGCCGCGCCAAGGGTTGACGCCGCACGCTGGTCTGAGCCGGGCGTTTTACGCTTACGGCGTGCCGGGGCGGCGGCTTTGCTGCGGATTGTTTTCCCGGACTTTAAAATAAAGATACATTATGAATTACCAATTGATAGACGGCAAGGCTACGGCGGCCAAGATCAAGGAGGAAATAGCCCAAGAGGTTGAGCGGATGGTAGCCGCCGGCGGCAAGCGTCCGCATCTTGCGGCCGTGCTCGTCGGCCACGACGGCGGCAGCGAGACTTATGTCAAGAACAAGGTCATAGCCTGTGAGGCCTGCGGCTTTAAGAGCACGCTCGTGCGTTTCGAGGACGATGTTACCGAGGACGAGCTTCTTGCCAAGGTGAAAGAGCTTAATGAGGATGCCGACATCGACGGCTACATCGTGCAGCTGCCTTTGCCGAAACATATTGACGAGCAGAAGATAATAATGGCCATCGACTACCGCAAGGATGTCGACGGCTTCCATCCGGTCAACGTCGGGCGTATGGCAATCGGCCTGCCGTGCTTCGTCTCGGCCACGCCGCTGGGCATCCTTACGCTGTTGCGCCGTTACGGCATCGCGACTTCCGGCAAGAAATGCGTGATACTCGGCCGGAGCAACATCGTCGGCAAGCCGATGGCCCAATTGATGATGCAAAAGCAATACGGCGACTCGACGGTTACGGTATGCCATAGCCGTTCGGTGACGTTGAAGCAGGAGTGCCGCGAGGCCGACATCATAATAGCCGCGATAGGGCGGCCCGATTTCGTCACGGCCGACATGGTGAAGGAGGGAGCGGTCGTCATCGACGTCGGCACGACCCGCGTGCCCGACGCTACCCGCAAGAGCGGCTTCCGCCTTAACGGCGACGTGAAGTTCGACGAGGTCGCCCCGAAGTGCTCGTTCATCACGCCGGTGCCCGGCGGAGTAGGGCCGATGACTATATGCTCGCTGATGAAGAACACCTTGGCGGCGGGCAAGAAAGAATACTACGGATTATGACGGCTGAAGAATACTATAAGACGGGCAACAAGTTCCGCAAGGAAGGCAATTGGCAAGAAGCCATCAACAATTACATTGCCGCCATAGAGCTTGACCCGGAAAGTCCGGCCGTTGAGGCGAAGCGGATGCTCGACGACATCCTTGATTTTTATTGTAAAGACATGTATAATCCGTAAGGCCGACAGGAGAGCGGCTTTACCGGCCGGGCGGAAGCCCGGCCGACAAATCTCCTTAGTTAATTAAATCTAATAAGTATGGGTAAAATCAGAGGAGCCATTGTGGTGAATACCGACCGTTGTAAGGGGTGTTCCTTGTGTGTCGAGGCATGCCCCAAGACCGTCATCGCATTGGCAAAGAAAGTCAACGTTCATGGTTATCCGTATGTGGAGGCCGTCAATCCCGACGACTGCATAGGGTGTGCCTCGTGCGCAATCGTATGTCCTGACGGATGTATCACAGTTTACAAAAAACGAATGGAGGACTAAGAGTTATGGCAGAACAAGAAGTAACTTTATTGAAAGGTAACGAGGCGATAGCTCATGCCGCCATACGTTGTGGCGCAGACGCCTTTTTCGGCTATCCTATCACGCCTCAAAGTGAGATTATAGAGACGCTTTCGCTGCTGAAGCCTTGGGAAACGACCGGCATGGTAGTCCTGCAGGCTGAGAGCGAAGTGTCGTCGATCAACATGGTTTACGGCGGCGCCGCGGCCGGCAAGAAGGTGTTCACGTCGTCGTCGAGCCCCGGCGTGGCTCTCATGCAGGAAGGCATAGCCTACATGGCGGGAGCCGAGTTGCCCGGCGTCATCGTCAACGTGCAGCGCGGAGGCCCCGGCCTCGGTACCATCCAGCCGTCGCAGAGCGACTATTTCCAAGCTACGCGCGGCGGCGGCAACGGCGACTATTACGTAATCGTGCTCGCCCCGGCTTCCGTACAGGAAATGGCCGACTTCATGGATTTGGCCTTCGAGCTTGCCTTTAAGTACCGCATACCGGCAATGCTTCTCAGCGACGGCGTCATCGGCCAGATGATGGAGCGCGTCGTGCTGCCTCCTTACAAGCCGCGCCGCACCGAGGACGAGATTAAGAAGGAATGCCCGTGGGCTACGTTCGGCCGCACTAAGGACCGCAAGCCCAATATCATAACTTCCCTCGAGCTCCAGCCCGAGGAAATGGAAAAGCGCAACATCCACCTGCAGGAAAAATACCAGACTATAAGGGACAACGAAGTGAGGTATGAAACCAAGCAGTGCGAGGACGCGGATTACTTGATAGTCGCTTTCGGAAGCGCGGCACGCATTTCCGAGAAGGCCATAGAGCTGGCACGCAACGAAGGACTGAAGGTTGGTTTGCTCCGCCCGATAACATTGTGGCCGTTCCCGACCAAGGAAGTCGCCGCGATGGCCGAGGGCAAGAAGGGGGTACTCTCCGTCGAGATAAACGCAGGCCAGATGGTTGAGGACATACGCCTTGCCGTCAACGGCCGTATGCCGGTTGAACATTTCGGACGTTTGGGAGGTATCGTTCCTGAGCCGGATGAAATAGTAAAGGCCCTTAAGGAAAAGTTTTAATACAAGCAGGCAAATGACGGAAAACCAACGACTTACCCCGATGCGTTAAATTGATTGTCTCGTCGGGCGGCCGGGTTTTACCGTCGATGATAAAATTTTAATAGTCAATAAAATGAACGAACAAATAATATCTCCGGAGAACTTGGTTTACAAGAAACCGGAACTGATGAACGACACCCCGATGCATTATTGTCCGGGATGTTCCCATGGCGTTGTCCACAAGCTGGTGGCCGAGGTCATAGAGGAAATGGGCATGGAAGAGAAGACGGTCGGCGTGTCGCCCGTAGGCTGCGCCGTGTTTGCCTACCGTTATCTTGACATCGACTGGCAAGAGGCCGCCCATGGACGCGCTCCCGCCGTGGCCACCGCGATAAAGCGCTGCTGGCCCGACCGCATGGTGTTCACGTACCAGGGCGACGGCGACTTGGCCTGCATCGGAACCTGCGAGACCATCCACGCCCTCAACCGCGGCGAGAACATTGTGATAATTTTCATCAACAACGCCATTTACGGCATGACCGGCGGCCAGATGGCTCCTACTACGTTGATCGGACAGAAAACGTCGACGTGCCCTTACGGCCGCGAGCCCGCGCTGCACGGATACCCGCTTAAGATAACCGAAATAGCTGCCACCCTTGAGGGAACGTGCTATGTGACGCGCCAAAGTGTTGAGACCGTGGCTGCGATACGCTCGGCAAAGAAGGCCTTGCGCAAGGCGTTTGAGGCTTCGATGGCCGGCAAGGGGTCGAGCTTGGTCGAGATTGTCAGCACATGCAACAGCGGATGGAAACTTTCTCCGGTGAAGGCCAATAAGTGGATGGAGGAGAACATGTTCAGCTTCTATCCAAAGGGCGACCTCAAGGATACAACGGGCGAATAATTAACTGAAAGACCAGCGGGGCGGCCGGTATGACGGCCGGGCGGCTTTAAGGGCTCCGGCAGTCTTACGGTCGTTACCAAAATTAAACAAAGTAATATTATGAAAACAGAGATAATAATATCCGGTTTCGGTGGCCAGGGAGTCCTTTCAATGGGAAAGATCCTGGCTTACTCGGGACTCATGGAAGGCAAAGAAGTTACATGGATGCCTGCTTACGGCCCTGAACAGCGTGGCGGAACGGCAAACGTGACCGTCATCGTAAGCGACGAGCGCATATCGTCGCCGATACTCAGCAAGTACGACATCGCCATCGTGCTCAACCAGCCGTCGCTTGACAAGTTTGAACCGAAGGTGAAAGAGGGCGGAATCCTTATTTATGACGGTTTCGGCGTGATAAATCCCCCGACACGTAAGGATATCAACGTTTACCGTATCGACGCGATGGACAAGGCCGCCGACTTGAAAAACTCCAAGGTGTTCAACATGATAGTGCTTGGCGGCCTGCTTAAGGTGTGCCCCGTAGTGAGCGACAACGGCGTTGAGAAGGCCCTTTACAAGACTCTGCCCGAGCGCCACCATAAATTGATACCGCTGAACATGGAGGCCGTCAAGGCCGGACGCGACATCATAGAGAAGCAATAACGCCTTTGCGGCGGCATAAGGAAACGTTGTTCCAAATGGCCGACAAGAAACGGCCCCGGCAGGCCTTCGAGCCGTGCCGGGGCCGTTCTGTAAGCGCGGGGCGGTCAGTTAAGCCCCGCGAGCTTGCCGACGCTCTTCCTTATTTCATCGTCGGTGACGGTGTAGTCGGCCAAGTCGCCGTTAAGGTATTGCTCGTAGGCGGTCATGTCGACAAGGCCGTGCCCGCTTAGGTTGAACAGTATCACCTTGCCCTCGCCCCGCTCGCGGCACTTCACGGCTTCGTCAACGGCCGCAGCTATGGCGTGGCAGCTCTCGGGGGCGGGCACTATGCCCTCGGTGCGCGCGAAGAGCAGGCCTGCGCTGAAAGCCTCAGTCTGCGCTATGTCCACGGCGCGCATCATGCCGTCCTTCAGCAGTTGCGACACTATTGCGCCCGCGCCGTGGTAACGCAGTCCGCCGGCGTGGATGTTGGCCGGCTTGAAGCCGTGGCCCAGCGTGAACATCGGCAGCAGGGGCGTATACCCGGCCTCGTCGCCGAAGTCGTAGCAGAATTTCCCGCGCGTGAGCTTGGGGCAGCTGGCCGGTTCGGCCGCCACGTACTCCGTCCGCGCCCCGTCCCTAAAGTTGTGTCGCATGAAGGGAAAGGCCGTCCCGCCGAAGTTCGACCCGCCGCCGAAGCATGCTATTACGACGTCGGGCATCTCGCCGGCCATTTCCATCTGGCGCTCGGCCTCGAGGCCTATGACCGTCTGGTGGAGCGTTACGTGGCCGAGCACCGACCCCAGCGTGTATTTGCAGTGGGGCGTGGCGGCAGCCAGCTCGACGGCCTCGGATATCGCCGTGCCCAGTGAGCCTTGGTGCGCGGGGTCGCGCGTGATTATGTCTTTGCCTGCGCGGGTCGACATCGAGGGCGAGCCCGTCACCTCGGCTCCGAACGTGCGCATCAGCATGCTGCGGTACGGCTTCTGCCTGAGGCTTATCTTCACCTGGTAGACGGCGGCCTCGAGGCCGAAGGCCCTTGCTGCGTAACTAAGGGCGGCGCCCCATTGGCCGGCGCCAGTCTCGGTGGTGACGTTGGTCGTACCCTCGCGCTTGCAATAATAGCATTGGGCCAGGGCCGAATTTATCTTATGGCTGCCGAGCGGGCTAACGCTCTCGTTCTTGAAGTAAATGCGGGCAGGGGTGTCGATGGCTTTCTCGAGCGCGTAAGCGCGCACCAAGGGGGTGGGGCGGTAATACTTGTACATGTCAAGCACCTCCTCGGGTATGTCTATCCACGCGTTCGTCTGGTCGAACTCTTGCCGGCAGCATTCCTCGGCGAACACGGGGAACAGGTCCTCCGCCTTCAGCGGCTGCTTGGTGGCGGGGTTAAGCGGCGGCATGGGCTTCACCGGCATGTCGGCCAGTATGTTATACCACTGCGTGGGGATTTGGCTTTCCTGCAAAATGAATCTTTTCTGTTTCATGTCAGTTGGCGTTGTTGGTTTGACATTATGTTTCAATTCTCGCTATATCGGATGCAAATATAATGGAAATACGGCTGAAAACAAAACATTTTGCACGATTATTAGATTTTTAAGTGGATTATTGTGCATGGCGGCAAGTAAAAGCCCCGCTTTTTGCATGCCGTTGGCGCCCGCACGCCGGCGACGGTACGGCCGGCCGTTGCCTCACGTCGTGGCAGGGATTGTTATTTTGACCGTCCGGCCTTTAGCAACTCCTTTTCGGCCGCGAGGTCGTCAACGGTCATTTGAGGCGTGGGGATATCCCGCATGCGTAGCGCGTCGTCTTCGCTGCATGTGTAATCGTAATATTGCTTTTCAGTATCGTCAAGCTCAACGTGTTGTTTCAGACAGCCTTTCATCGTCATGAATTCCTCACGTGAAACGCTGTCCGACGATTTGACGAAAAGAATCCGCCGGGCTATCGGGTTATGGTTGTAGTCGAAACATGTGTATAATCCGCGTAAGTAAGGAGGTCGGTCGTACATCGGTATCTTCAGGCAAATGTTGAACAGTGCAAGCTGTGGCGGCCTGTTCTCATTGAAGATAATATAAACGTGGTTGAGTCCGTTCATAAGAGCGAATCCGTGATGGGTTGTTCCGTATGCGCTGTTATGTACGACTTCGACATAACCGCTTTCGTCCGAAGGCAATATCATGTAGGGCTCCACTTTCAAGGCATCTGAGCTTGACGACATGCTGTAGCTCGTATATGTTCCGAATATGCCTCCGGCAAGTGCCACCGAATTGCTTAAGGCACGTTCTATGGCGGATATGCAATGTCTGCCTGATTCTTCCGTTTTTGGCCGCGGGGCGGCTTCCATGGCGAAAACGGCTTCCTTCATGTTGCCGAGCGAACCGAGGAGTTTTTTTTCGATACGTTGTTCACCCATACGAGGGCGTTGTCGAGTGCTTCGTCCCTGTTCATGCCTTTGTCCAAGTTTTTAATATATTCAGGCATCACGGTCGTGAATACGGCCGACAATACGCTTGGGGCGAAGCCCGTGCATGCGGCAATCTCTTTCATCTTTACGCCATTGTGCCGCAGGAGTTTTATCCGTTCATATATTTCCCTTAAGTCATCCATTTCTTCAACCGCTTGATTAATATCTGAAAAAAAGCGACCTTTCCCGATAAAACGGTTAAGTTCATGCAAAGGTACGCATTTAAATCCGTTATGTATGTTTCAATGCAGTTACATTACGGTTTCAATGTTTTTGCGCTCACGTTATGAAACCGTTTCGATTATTTTAATGAATTGTTACGTCGATATTATTAATACGCAATTCATTTTTTCAGCATTCCGCAAGACGTAATTTTGCAGCGTGATTAAAAGCAATGCAAAATGAAGAAACTAAGTATCAGCAAGTTGCAATACATGAGACCGACAACGCACAACATGCCCGACTGGCTTTTCGTAATATGGGCCGGTGGCACGGCTCTTTTGTCATATTCGCTTGTTTACGCGCTGCGCAAGCCGTTCACGGCGGCCGAATTCGACGGCATCGAGGTTTACGGCATGGACTATAAGATAGTAGTAAGTATGATTCAGCTTATAGGTTACGTCTGCGCCAAAATGCTTGGCATAAAATACATTTCCGAACTCATTAGTGTCCACTAAAAAATCATAGTAGTTCTTTGAAATTATTGAAATTCAATTTGTTATAAGCGATTTTGGAGTCAACGGATTTGAATTTACTTTTGCGGTCATAATCAGACAGTTATGCATAA
>CALUIJ010000046.1 GCA_944320675.1 uncultured Prevotella sp. | reverse complement strand
TGGAACAACGGCAACACCGTAGACAACGGAACGCTTGACGGA
Organism: uncultured Prevotella sp.; assembly: GCA_944320675.1. Lineage (GTDB taxonomy): Bacteria > Bacteroidota > Bacteroidia > Bacteroidales > Bacteroidaceae > Prevotella. The sequence continues at coordinate 12,413 of CALUIJ010000046.1, read as the reverse complement.
GCGAATTGGACGGGCACGGCCAACAGCGTCGTATTCGACATCGCCGGCAACACCCAGATCAACTCGATAACCGTCTACATCGAAGGCGAGACTCCCGAACCTGCCGAAATGCTGACATATAAGAAAGCGACAACGGTAGAGCACGGCAAAAAGTACCTGTGGGTGGTTGAGAACGACGGCGTACTGCTCATCGCAAAACCCGTTGAGAGCAACTACGGCTACCTCTACACAGAAGAGGCAAAGGCCAACGAAGCCGGCGACATCGAACTGACAACAGACAAGGAATACGCCTTCACGCTGACTTCAGAGAAAGCCAACAGCAACGAAAACCCGTATTTCATCACACAACCCGACGGCCGCTACCTCTACCAGACAGGCACTTTCGACAGCTTCAACGCAAGTGCTACGCCTGACGGCGGCGAGCTTTGGAACGTTGAAGCCAACAGCGACGGAACATTCAAGATCACTAACGTTGACAAGAACAAGTACGTGCAGTATGATCCTGAATACAACTCATTCGGATGCTACGGCAACGAGCGCGGCATAATGCCCTGCCTCTACGTACTTGACGAAGTAGGCACAGGCATAGAGGAGAGCATGACAGTTCCCGCCGCAACCGACGAGAACGCTCCCGTATACAACCTCGCCGGCCAGCGCGTAAACAAGGACACGAAGGGCATACTCATCCAAAACGGAAAGAAATTCATCAACAAGTAAACCGCAACTGATGACCCATAAACAATAAAGGCGGCGCGCATGCGCCGCCTTTATCGTACCCACCCCGCTCAGCCAACCCACAAACTGAGGAAAGAAAAAACGCATTATGGGGCGAAAAAGTTTGCCGTGTCAAATGAAAAATGTAATTTTGCACGCTGAAAGCTAATCAAAAAAGATACAAGACAATGACCCACAACTTATTGAAAGGCAAGCGCGGCATAATCTTCGGCGCGCTCAACGAAGACTCAATCGCATGGAAAGTGGCCGTAAAGGCTGTCGGGGAAGGTGCTAAGATAACCCTTAGCAACACGGCGATGGCCCTGCGCATGGGTACGCTTAACAAGCTGTCGGAACAACTCGACGCTCCCGTGATAGCCGCCGACGCCACAAGCGTAGAGGATCTCGAACGGGTATTCTCGGAGTCGGTACGCCTGCTGGGCGGCAAAATCGACTTTGTACTCCATTCCATAGGCATGAGTCCCAACGTGCGCAAACACCGCACTTATGACGATCTTGACTACAACTACCTGCAAAAGACGCTCGACATATCGGCAATATCGTTCCACAAGATGCTGCAAGTTGCAAAGAAGCAGGACGCCATAGCCGAATACGGCTCGGTAGTGGCTCTCACTTACGTTGCGGCACAGCGCACGTTCTTCGGCTACAACGACATGGCCGATGCCAAGAGCATGCTCGAAAGCATAGCGCGCAGCTTCGGCTACATATACGGCCGCGAGAAAAACGTGCGCATTAACTGCATCTCTCAGTCACCGACACCCACAACGGCGGGCAAGGGTATCAAGGACATGGACAACCTTATGGACTTCGCCAACAAGATGTCGCCATTGGGCAACGCATCTGCCGACGACTGCGCCGACTATTGTGTGATGATGTTCTCCGACTTCACGCGCAAGGTGACAATGCAGACGCTTTACCACGACGGCGGTTTCTCGTCCATGGGTATGAGCCTGCGCGCCATGAACCAATACGCAAAAGACCTCGCCCCATACGAGGACGAGAACGGAAAGATTATCTACGGATAAGATTCACACTAATAAATAAGGAATAAAAAACCGGGGGGATATGCATTACTTTATTAGCAAGGCATATTCCCCCGGCTTTTTATTCTTTTATTAATCCCACACGTCGCACAATGCCTGCATGCTTGGCATTACTACATTTGCGCCTTCATCGGCAAGGGCCTTATCGGGCAAAGGGCCTGTGTTTACAGCCATGGTAAATATCCTTGCAGCTACGGCGGCGCGCACTCCGAGCGGCGCATTCTCAACTACAATAGCCTCACACGGCTTCACGCCGGCTTTCTCCAAGCCACGCAGATAAGGTTCAGGATCGGGTTTACCGTGCTTCACGTCAAAGCTTGTAACCATCAAGCCACGGCTAACAAGACCGTCGAAATCATTTACAAGCCTGTCAAGCAAACTCGGCTGGCCGCTACCTGTAACGACGACTATCTTCAGTCCTTCGGCTTTAATCTTCATCATAAGTTCTTTTGCCCCGGGCATCATCCGGGGCGCAGGACAAGCCTTAAACATATCAGACTTAACGGCATACATCTTAGCGGCTTCCTCATCGTCAAGCTCACGCTCCCACTGGCGGCGGGCTATCAGTTTTATCGTTTCAACGCCGCGCATGCCTTCATACGCATACGCTTCTTCAGGAGCCATGTCAAGCCCCAACGCGGCCATAGACTCATGCCAACTACGGGCATGATAAGGCATACTGTCATAAAGAACTCCGTCCATATCAAAAAGCACGGCCTTCGGCGCAAATGCCTTAAAACCGTGCTTTCCAAGGTATTGTCTTATCTCTTTATCAAACATTTTTATGAAAAGGGATTCAAAGTAGTAAAACGAAAAAGTAAAAAGGTAAACACTCTCCCTGCATCACATGCCGGGAACGTTTTCCACCTTTTTACTTTTTACCAATTTATTTTTCGCCATTATTTTTCGGCGGCAAGCCTTTCCTTTATGGCCTTGCTCTCGGCTTCGTAACCCGGCTTATCAAGCAGGGCGAACATATTCTTCTTATACGCCTCAACGCCCGGCTGGTTAAACGGGTTCACTCCAAGGATATTACCGCTTATGCCGCAAGCTATCTCAAAGAAGTAGATAAGCTGGCCTATGTAATATTCGTTCAGCTCAGGCACACTGACGCGGATGTTAGGCACTCCGCCGTCGACATGTGCCAGACGTGTGCCAAGCTCGGCCATCTTGTTCACCTCGTCGACACGCTTGCCCGCAAGGAAGTTAAGGCCGTCAAGGTTCTCATCGTCATTGGGGAAGAGCAACTCGCGGTTGGGCTTCTCTATGCTTATCACAGTCTCGTATATCGTGCGCTCTCCCTGCTGTATCCACTGGCCCATGGAATGCAAGTCGGTCGTGAAATCGCACGAAGCAGGGAATATGCCCTTGCCGTCCTTACCCTCACTCTCACCGTAGAGCTGCTTCCACCACTCGCTCATGTAGTGCAGCTTCGGCTGGTAATTCACCATTATTTCAATCTTCTTGCCAGCCTGGGCGTACAAGGCGTTGCGCACTGCGGCGTACTGTGCGGCCGGGTTCTCGGCGTAAGCCGCATCCTTGCCACAAGCTTTCTCCATGTCGGCGGCGCCTTCTACGAGCCTGCGGATATCGAATCCGGCACAAGCTATCGGCAGCAGGCCTACTGGAGTGAGTACGGAGAAGCGTCCGCCTACGTTGTCGGGTATGACGAAAGTCTTATATCCCTCCTTGTCTGCGGCAGCGCGGGCAGCCCCCTTGGTAGCGTCGGTCACGGCCACTATCACTTTCTTAGCCTCGTCCTTGCCGCGTTGCTCCTCGCATTGCTTCTTGAGCAGACGGAACGTAAGGGCCGTCTCCGTAGTAGTGCCCGACTTCGATATGTTGATTACACCGAACTTCTTGTCCTTCAGGTATTCGGTCAACTCAGAAAGATAGTCCTCGCCGATATTGTTGCCTGCGAAAAGTATCACGGGATTCTTCTTGTCGCCCATGAGCCATGCGAAAGAATTGCCCAAAGCCTCGATTACGGCGCGTGCGCCGAGATAGCTTCCACCGATGCCTGCAACGACTATCGCCTCGCAGTTCTCGCGCAGCGTGTCAGCGCAAGCCTGTATCTCGGCGAGGAACTCACCGGTTATAGATGACGGCAGATGGAGCCAACCCAGAAAATCGTTACCAGGGCATGTGCCGTTCTCCAAGGCCTCTTGCGCCGCCTTTACTTTCGGTTCGTAAGCCTCAACAGCACCCTCTGCGAGGAACTGCACGGCCTTTGTCACGTCTAATGAGATATTTTTCATTTGTTATAGGTATTATGATTCTTATCTGAAAGAATCGGTTAATAATTTAATTTCTATCTGCGGACTGATACGCTCATAGAGGATGTTATAGACGGCATCAAGTATCGGCATGTTCACGTGCCAATGACGGTTAAGCTCCTTCATGCACTTCGTGCCGAAATACCCCTCGGCTATCATTTCCATCTCTATCTGCGCGCTCTTCACGCTGTAGCCCTTGCCTATCATGGTGCCGAATGTGCGGTTGCGCGAGAAATTAGAATATCCTGTCACCAACAAGTCGCCGAGATAAACAGAGTCGGTTATGTTGCGGTCGAGGGGGTACACCGACTTCAGGAAGCGCGACATTTCCTGTATGGCGTTGGCCATGAGCACCGACATGAAGTTGTCGCCGTATTTCAGGCCGTTGCATATTCCGGCCGCTATGGCGTAGACGTTTTTCAGCACCGAGGCGTACTCTATGCCTATCACGTCGCTGCTTATTTTAGTCTTGATATAGTCGCACGCCAACACGTCGGAAAAGGCCTGCGCCTTGTCGCGGTCGCTACACCCCACAGTGAGGTAAGACAGCCTCTCAAGCGCCACCTCCTCAGCGTGCGACGGCCCGCCCAGGCAAGCCAGGTTCTCATAAGACACGTCATACACCTGGTGGAAATATTCCGAGCATACAAGGTTCTCGTCCGGCACGATGCCCTTTATGGCCGTGATTACAAACTTGTCCTTAATTCTCGTGCGCAACTTCTTCAGGTGGTTTTTTATGTAAGCCGACGGCGTGACGAATATCAGCGTGTCGTAAGCCTGAACTATCTTATTAATGTCGCTGAAGAAACTTATCTCAGCTATGTTGAAATGCACGCTCGTCAAGTAAGCCGGGTTGTGCCCCAGCCGCTTGAAGTCTTCAATGCGGTCGTCGCGGCGCATGTACCAGCCGATGTGGCCGGTATGCTCCACTACAATCTTGGCTATGGCGGTAGCCCAGCTTCCGCCGCCGATAATCGCAATTCTTCCGCAATCGAACATTATCTCACTTCACAATTAGGTATATCCCTTACTCATTCCTTAAGCTTACTCTTACGTGCCGGTATTCCACAAGTCCGGCGCGCCGCAGGACTGCAGTCGGCACTTCTTACGGGAGAGCTGCAGGATGGTCATGAAACGTGGATTATGAATTATGAACCAACTTAGCATTCTCTATCCACGCGGCAAACTCGTCAACTTTCGGGTTGTCATAGCCCAGTTTGTATTTTTTGTTAACCCCGCAGGCATCCATCTGCAACTTCTGCGGATTAACCTCCTTTATGTCGCTTACGAGGTAATATCCGCATTTATTGAGCACCGGCACCCACTCTTCAGGCACGCCGACGGCTTTCCACTCCTCAACGCTACTCTTGGGAGCCTTCTTCTCCGGACGCATCTGGGGGAAGAAGAGCACCTCCTGGATGTACGTCTTACCCGTCATCAGCATCACCAAGCGGTCAATGCCGATGCCGATGCCGCTCGTCGGCGGCATGCCGTACTGCAGGGCGCGCAAGAAGTCCTGGTCTATTATCATCGCCTCGTCGTCGCCCTTGTCGGCCAAGCGCATCTGTTCCTTGAAGCGTTCTTCCTGGTCTATCGGGTCGTTAAGCTCCGAGTAGGCGTTAGCCAGCTCCTTTCCGTTCACCATAAGCTCGAACCTTTCGGTCAGACCGGGTTTCGAGCGGTGCATCTTCGTCAGCGGCGACATTTCTACGGGATAGTCGGTTATGAACGTGGGTTGGATAAACGTGCCCTCGCAAAACTCGCCGAATATCTCGTCTATGAGCTTTCCCTTGCCCATGGTGTCGTCAATCTCCATGTTCAGCTTCTTACATACTTCACGTATCTGTTCCTCGTCCATCCCCGTAAGGTCGTAGCCGGTCTTCTCCTTAATGGCGTCAAGGATGGGCAACCGGCGGTAAGGAGCCTTGAAGTTGACGATGTTACCGTCAATCTCGCGCTCAGGCTTGCCGTTAACAGCTATGCACACGGCCTCAAGAAGTTTCTCGGTGAACGACATCATCCAGTTGTAGTCCTTGTACTGAACGTAAAGTTCCATGCACGTGAACTCTGGGTTATGGTTGCGGTCCATGCCCTCGTTGCGGAAGTTCTTGCCTATCTCGTAAACACCCTCGAATCCGCCTACGATGAGCCTCTTAAGATAAAGCTCCGTGGCGATGCGCATATACATGTCGGTGTCGAGGGCGTTGAAATGGGTTATGAACGGCCTTGCGCTCGCTCCTCCGGCTATTGTCTGCAGCGTAGGAGTCTCGACCTCGGTGTACCCCGCATCGTCAAGCACGCGGCGGATGGTCCTTATCACCGTAGCGCGCTGCAGGAAAGTGTCCTTTACTCCGTCGTTGACCACAAGGTCTACATACCTCTGGCGGTAGCGCAACTCAGGGTCGTCAAACTTGTCGTATGCCACGCCGTCCTTGTATTTCACAATAGGCAGCGGCTTCAGGCTCTTCGACAACAACGTGAGTTCTTGGGCATGGACGCTGATTTCGCCCGTCTGCGTACGGAACACGAAACCCTTCACGCCGATGAAGTCGCCGATGTCGAGCAACTTCTTGAACACCTTATTATATAAGTCCTTGTCGTCGCCCGGACAGATGTCGTCGCGGGTAACATACACTTGGATTCTTCCTTTCGAGTCTTGCAGTTCGGCAAACGCCGCCTTTCCCATAACGCGGCGGCTCATCATCCGCCCGGCTATGCACACCTCGCGGAGCGGCTCGCCGTCGCTGAAACCAGCCTTAATGTCGGTTGAAAAAGCATTAGTGGGATACTCTGCGGCAGGATATGGGTCGATGCCCATCGCACGCAGTTCTTCGAGACTTTGGCGTCTGCCAATTTCCTGTTCACTTAGTTCTAAAACGTTCATACTTTAGACGATCTTCTATTTTCTATGCGAAAAACACGGCTACGCCATCCGTCCGCCGCACGCCGCCGCAGCTTTGCCAGCAGCTGCCGCCTGCGCCTGTAAAGCGTAGCTTACTCCCTGCAAAAATACGAATAATTGCCGACATAAACGAACGATTAAGGAAGATTTATAAAAAAAGTATGATACTTTAGCCCAATCCGGCCGTCAGGCCGACATTCATACATCTTCACTTAATCGTCGGCCCTTCGGCCGGTTTGGGTTAAAACTTTTTGCCACAAACACGCTTAAATGTTAAATATTTGATTTTTATCATTAAAAATTTGCATTTCCAAATATAAAGTCATATATTTGCGACATCTTATTTATGATTTCGAGCTTTTAACGAAATCGCCAGAGGTTGGCTGCATCCTGCGCCAACCTCTTTTTATGCCACAAGCGTTTGGAGTTTCCACTTAAAATACTTATATTTGCGGTCGTTAACCAACCAACGCCTATGAGTAAGTTTTGTATTTTAATGTTTTTCGTGCTCGCCGCACACCTTCTTTGTTCGTGCGAAAAGGTTTACATCGGTGGCGAGGAAGAAGAGGACGGCAAAGAACACGTAGACGGCAATGACAACGACGGTGATGACGACACGCCTGAATGGGACTTCGGCGACATCGAGCACGCCGGCGGCGGCGACGGCGAATTTGCGACGGGCGACATCGTGGACGTGTACACGTTCAAGAACTACGCCATATACACCCAAGTATGGGTAAAGGGATACATCGTAGGAGCGGCTACGGGCAAGAACGGCAAGTACAGATACGAGTTCGGCCCTGAGTTCAGCTACGACACGGCGATACTCCTCGCCGACACGCCCGATGCCGACAGCCTTGACGAAGTTATATCCGTATGCCTTACGAACTGCTCAGAATACTTACGCGCAAAGCTGAACTTATACGACCACCCCGAAAACAAGGGCAGGCGGATAGCCCTGTTCGGGTTTCAAGGCACTTACCTGAAAATCATGGGGATGAAGAAGATTGACTCATACGAGTTCCCATTGGAATAACAGACCGGAAAAAGCACTTAAAAACGGCGACGCCTCACGGCGCCGCCGGTTCCTTACTTGGTAACTTATATAACAACCTTTAACGAGGTTCTCGCACAACAAGCGCCAAAGCACGGGCCTCCGCCGATACCGGCGGCAGACATCCCGCAAGCCCATCGCCGCCACGGCGCAAACGGCCGGCGGCATAGGCAGTGACACCTTGACAATAAAACTCAATTGCGCCTTCATCCCTTACATCGAGAGACTGCGGCTTTAACCCCAACCGTCATTAGAACGTAATACCTGAAAAAATGCTTGTTCCACATACTCTTCGGCCTGCCCGACATTAACGTACAGTCAGACCAAGATCCAATGACCGATTTGGGTTTAAACATAAGGCAGGTCTTCTGACTTCGTTCCGCCCTCAAGCACCTTCCCGCCGAACCTACGGCAGTGGTAGCATGGCCTGAAAGACATAAAGGAACTCACAGCTGCGAGACAGTCGGGGACTCACACCCCGTTCCCTTTTTAATCGCGTTTATTCGAACCTTAATTTCCCAATACGCAGACAATGCCGACCGGCAAGAAACAAACACTTGCATGCAGTTCCGCCGTACGGATTATCTTCTGCAAAGACAATGCAAGCGGGCGGAATTAAAGCTTGCTTTAAAATTCCCGAGCGCAGATTATCTTGTGGCAAAGATAGGCATAATTTGTTAAAGTGCAAAAGAACGACAAATGTTTTTATAGAATATTTTGTGTAAGTGAACATTTCTTTTTACTTTTGCAAGCATAATAATTAATTTTTAAGTTCAACAACAACTATCCGCCTATCGAAACATCGTTACTTTAAAAATATATAAAGTAAGCAATAATGGAAAAACTTAATATGTTGACTGATGAGGAACTGGCCTTATCATACATCGACGGGAACAACAAAGCCTTCGACGAGCTGTTGGCGCGCAACCAAGACAAGTTGTTTTCGTACATATACTTCGTCGTAAGAGACGAAGACAAGGCTAACGACCTGTTTCAGGAAACGTTCGTGAAAGTGATAACAAAGCTGCACCAAGGGCGCTACGTCGACAGCGGCAAGTTCAGCGCGTGGATAATAAGGATCGCCCACAACGTGATAATGGACTGGTATAGGGACCTGCGTGCACGCAACCTTGTCGAGCCGACTGAGGAGAACGACCTCTCGAAGCTCAACACCAACAACATACTTGACACAAACGTCGAGAACAGGTACGTCAACGAACAGATAATGACCGACGTGAAGAAGATGATGAACCTCCTGCCGCCTACGCAGCGCGAGGTAGTGTTCATGCGCTTCTACCAGGACTTGTCGTTCAAGGAAATAGCCGAACTTACAGGCGTAAGCATCAACACGTCGCTCGGCAGGATGAGATACGCCATAATCAACATGCGCCGCATGTCGAAGAAGCACAACATAGCACTACAAGTTGAATGAAAAATTAAAAGTGAAAAGTGAAAAATCCATATGCCTTGTACGGGTTATTAATACATGTGGATTTTTCACTTTTAATTTTTAATTGTTAATTCATAAATCCTTCCTCCGCAGCCGTTTCAATCCGCTTATCACGCCTTCGGGATCTTTCGACTTAAATATGTAACTGCCGCTTACGAGCACGTCGACCCCGGCCTCGACAAGCCGCGGAGCGGTTTCGGCCTGCACTCCGCCGTCAACCTCTATCAAGGCCTTCGCACCGGCCTCGCCGATCATCCGGCGCAGCCGCTTCACCTTGTTTATCGTGTTCTCAATGAAAGCCTGCCCGCCGAAACCGGGATTCACGCTCATCAGCAGTACCATGTCGACCTCGCCGATCACATCCTCCAGCATGCACACCGGGGTCGAGGGGTTAAGCGTCACGCCGGCCTTCATGCCGGCCTCGTGAATCTCATGGATCGTGCGGTCGAGATGGGTGCAGGCCTCGTAATGCACGTTCATCATCATCGCCCCCGTCTTGGCGGTACGGGCTATGTAACGCTCGGGGCTCTTTATCATGAAATGCACGTCGAGCGGCTTGCTGCACTCCCGGGCCACGGCCTCGATCACGGGGAAGCCGAACGATATGTTCGGCACGAACACGCCGTCCATCACGTCCAAGTGGAGCCAGTCGGCACCGCTGCGGTTTATCATCTCTATGTCATCGTGCAGATTAAGGAAATCCGCCGCCAGCAATGAAGGCGAAACCAATGTTGCCATAACGTTCCTGCTTTTTTAATTAAGGCAATAGGCCTCGCCCTGCCCGTTCATCTTGATTACGCGGTAAGTGTAAGCTATCTGCCTGATTAGGTTCAAGGTCTTGCTTGAAGGTTTCTTCTCTTCTTGTGTAAAATACTTCATAGGCGCATGGTTTTGGTTGAAATCTTTACTTAAGTAACGTGCCGGCACCGCTTTTATTACACGCGGGGCGATATTTTTTTGGGTTTGGAATAATGCCGCGGCCTAAAACCGCGGGCCATCACCATTACACATTATCCGGCCCATGTCCTCAGCCGGAAAAATACCTATTAATAGTGATTGCAGGATTCAAGGAAAATTCGTTACTTTGCAATCGGAAAAGGATAAGCAAAAGGGATTTTTTCCTCATTCTTTATTGACTTAACGTAGGCGAACAATGAAAAATAACAAGATGTACGAGGCCGACGACAAGATGATTTCGCTTATCGCCGACAACTACAACATTCTGCAAAGCCTGGGCCGCTTCGGCATCAACCTCGGCTTCGGCGACAAGACCGTGCGCGAAGTGTGCGAGGACCAGGGGGTCGACACGTACACGTTCCTGGCCGTGGTCAACTTCTCGATAAACGGCTACCGCGACTTCGACGACGGCGGGCGCTTCTCCATACCCACCCTGCTCCACTACCTAAAGGCGTCGCACGAGTATTACCTCAACTTCCAGCTGCCATCGATACGCAAGGAACTTGAATCAGCCCTCGACGAGAACGACAACCTGGCGCGGCTCATAATGAAGCTGTACGACGAATACGCACACGAGATAAGGAAGCACATGCAGTACGAGGAGAAAACCGTGTTCCCCTACGTCGACGAACTGCTGGCCGGCAAGGCGAGCAACGACTACGACATGGAAACCTTCTCGAAGCGCCACGGGCAGACCGACGTGAAGCTGAGGGAACTGAAGAACATCATCATAAAATACCTGCCGAGCGACATACGGCGCAACAACCAGCTGACGGCCACGCTCTACAAACTGTACAACAACGAGGAGTGGCTGGCCAACCACTCGCTCGTAGAGGAGAGCATCTTCATACCGGCGATAAGGAAACTCGAACAGAAATACAAGCAAAACGACGTAAGCGCGAAGATATCAAGGATGATAAGCCACAACAGCGACAACGGCGAAGCCCTGAGCGACAGGGAGAAAGACGTGATAGTAAGCCTCGTGCAGGGAATGACCAACAAGGAGATAGCCGACCACCTCTGCATATCCATCAACACCGTGATAACCCACCGGCGCAACATAGCACGCAAACTGCAAATACACAGCCCGGCCGGACTCACCATCTACGCCATAGTGAACAACCTCGTCGACATATCGGCCGTGAAACTATGATTTAAAGGTGAAAAAGTGAAAAGGTGAAAAGGTGAAAAAGCAATAATTGAAATGAACAATATTGTTTTACTTCTTCACCCTTTCACCTTTCCACCTTTCCACCTTTTCACCTTTCCACCTTTTCACCTTTTCACCTTTACTACAAATAGGACATTCCGACGCCGGGCGTAAGTAAAAATATAGGACAAAAATTTTTCGCGAAACAGAAGCGTAGTGTTAATCCTGATTAACAACACGAACGCTTACACCATTAAAATTAAATACGAATTAACACAAAACACACCTCTTACACTGCGTAACAGCCATGTTTCGTGACCGCAAAAGGCATGTTTCCTCATGGTAAACGGCCGTGTTTTGCCCGGTAAACAGCCGTGTTTTGCATGAAAAGAAGTCTTTTTACCACATCTTGAATGTCATTATCTCCTTAACGCATTGAGTATCAATACGTTAACATTAAAGCCGTAATTATGGCGTTTTACTGAAAAACTTTCCGACGTTTTCAAAACTGCGCACTCTCAGGGCCTTAACCGAAAAACGACCGTTATCCAGCACACCGACAAAAAGAACATTCGCATCCGACAACGGACTACCGACAACATGCCCGCCAACGCCGCATAATCCAAAATCGGTCATTAGGCTTCATCCGTATTTCGTGCTGCCGCCAGGCGGATTGTTTGGTTCATCCGCAAATCGGTTGGATGAGAATAAATATTAAATGAATATCCGCAATCGGCCAAATACTTACTTGCATCCTCTTCTAAGAAGTCTGTGGCATACCGTCATTCCGGGCTGGGACCCGGAATCCAGGAAACACACTTTCGTCAACAACTTAGTTGCATACAC
>CALUIJ010000045.1 GCA_944320675.1 uncultured Prevotella sp. | reverse complement strand
CTTCGTCTATTATTTTCGTAACATAAACATCCACTTCCTCGCCGTTATCCAAAGGCATATTTCTTCTCACGGCCGTCTTCACCGGCGTGGACACGGCGATGCGTGCCTCGTTCCACGAATCACGTATTTCACGGTAATCTTTTTCGTCATCCAAGCGTGACAGGCTTTTGCCATAACCGACATATACGGATAAATTGTCTGACAATTTAAATTCAGACATCTTATCACGATTATTATAATTCAACGGGAACAAATAAATTCCGTTATGCTCAAACCGGCAGACAGAAGTACCATTTCCGTAATAAAATGCTTTTTGCCCGTCGGCTTTAACATCTGCAGTACAAAGTGTGTACAAATCTGATTTTACCGTGTCGCCGAGCCTGCCCCATTCTAAATTAATAAGCTGCTGTTTATCGGCAAACAAGCAGTCGTACGCATTTTCCAACAATGCAATCTTGTCATTTACGAAAAATGAAAGCAGCACGTACAGCCTGCTGACGTAAACGCCGACATTCGGCTCCCCAAGCCTGCCCTTTATCTTTATAAGGAAACACAGGGCGAGAACGCCGTTTTTTATGTCCTTGCGCGCCTCATCGGAAACGGACATGCAATTCGCCCATTTGCCGAACGAACGTTGTACGCACATCTGCAATATGGCCTCAACCAACAAATAAATCTTGTCACTGCAACATTCGTCTTCGCCGAGCCGGCCTATCTTATCAAGCAATACCCCCATGCACCCACTCTGCATTCCCGGCGACGATGTGAATATATATAAAAGGTATCTGAATTTCCTTTCGATCCAATACTGGTAATATTATACGAAAAAGCATGCATCGGCCACCTTGTTAATTTATTTTAACGATAGGTGTCGTGTTTTTTATGGAAAAAACAGTAACTTTGCGCAAAACTTACTTTTAAACAGATACTATCAATCAAATTAATTAATAATGAATCCGATTCAAACTACTAAGATGACCAACTTCCGTTGGGTCATTTGCGCGTTGCTTTTCTGTGCGACGACGGTGAACTACCTCGACAGGCAGGTTCTCTCGCTCACGTGGAAAGACTTTATCGCGCCTGAGTTCCACTGGGATGATGCCCATTACGGCATGATTACCGGTTTCTTCTCCGTGTTTTATGCTGTAGCTTGCTTGTTCGCAGGTAAGTTTGTTGACTGGATGGGCATAAAGAAAGGTTACCTTTGGGCTATTTTCATTTGGTCGTTTGGCGCATGTTTGCATGCCGGATGCGGCTGGGTTACAATGGAAGTGGAGGGGCTTGAGTCTGTTGCCGCCCTGCGCGCCGTTGAGGCCGGAAGCGAGGTTGCCATCGCCATTGCCACGTTGAGCACGTGGTTGTTCCTTGTCTGCCGCGCCATCCTCGCTCTTGGAGAGGCCGGCAACTTCCCTGCAGCCATCAAGGTTACGGCCGAGTTCTTCCCGAAGAAAGACCGTGCCTTCGCCACTTCCATCTTCAATTCGGGAGCGTCGGTAGGCGCTTTGGCCGCTCCGCTTACCATTCCAATCCTCGCCAAGCATTTCGGTTGGGAAATGGCGTTCATCATCATCGGTGCCATCGGTTTCATCTGGATGTTCTTCTGGGCACGCCTTTATGAGCGTCCTGAGAAGTCGAGCCATGTCAACAAGGCCGAGCTTATATACATCAACCAGGACGAGGAAGAGGAAGCCAAGCCGGCCGAGGAGGCTAAGGAGGAAAAGACCATCCCGTTCATACAGTGCTTCAAGTACAAGCAGACATGGTCGTTCGTTGTTGGCAAGTTCTTCACCGACGGCGTTTGGTGGTTCTACCTGTTCTGGGCTCCGGCTTATTTCTCTGACCAGTTCGGCTATAAGACTTCGTCGACAATGGGTATGGCTTTGATTTTCGTGCTCTATCTTATCGTTACCGTGCTGTCGATTTACGGCGGTTATCTGCCCAAGCTCTTTGTCGAGAAGAAAGGCATGAACCCGTATTTAGGCCGTATGCTTGCGATGTTGATATTTGCGTTCTTCCCATTGTTCGCATTGTTCGCCCAGCCGTTAGGCGCTTATTCCGTATGGTTCCCGGCAATAATCATCGGTCTTGCCGGAGCAGGCCACCAGGCATGGTCGGCCAACTTGTTCTCTACAATCGGCGACATGTTCCCGAAGTCGACAATCGCAACCATCACCGGTATCGGCGCCATGGCCGGAGGTATCGGCTCGCTGCTTATCAACCTCGGCGCAGGCGAATTGTTCACGTATGCCGAGAACGCCGGGGCTGCATTTACGTTCCTCGGCTTCGAGGGCAAGCCTGCGGGCTATATGATCATCTTCTGCATCTGTGCGGTAGCTTATCTCGTAGCTTGGACTATAATGAAGACGCTCGTGCCGAAGTACAAGCCGATCGTTGTTGAATAACAATAACTCCGATCAATTTATTCCAATTATAAAGAAGTGGCGTTTGAATGTCAAGCGCCCCTTCTTGTTGTTGTTTATGTTCTAAACAGCGTTGGTTTATTCATTTTATAAGATTCGATAAAATCAGAGTTACACGCTATACTTGTTGTTTTTGTTGCATTTCCAACATCATTGCAACCAATCCCAGTTTGTTGAAGCGGTAGAACATGTCAATATTTTCAGGAGTGTCATTCTCAAGCAGCAACAACAATTCTTTGGCAAATTCCAAGTAGCCGGTGCCGTTTGCCGTTACGATACGATTGTCAGATACGGCTTGTTTGTTTACATACCCATCCTTATTGGTGTAGTTGTCTCCACCCCACAATTGTAATTGTTCCAACCCATTCCCTGTGTGACGAACGGAGTTCAGAAAACCGTGTTTGGCAAGGAAAGAAGCAGCATTGCAGATAGCTCCTACGATAATTCCTTTCTCTATGGCACGGCGGACAATCGGCACGACTTTATCCGCTTCTTGTTCGTCAATCCAACCGAAACCTCCAATTAATACCAATGCGGCATAATCATCGGGCATCGTATCAAAAGAATAGTCGGGTAAAGTATGGAAACCACTACACGAGCGCACGGCATCCAATGTAGGAGCAACGACTTTGTTCATGTATTTGGGATTCTCTTTTATACAGCGTTCGTCACAAGCAATAGCCGATGCCAAGAACACAGGCTCATGGTCGGCATAGTTGTTTAACAACAGATATAACACCTCGTTCTTCATATTTATTTTCTTTTAATGGTTTGACATTTACGTTTGGTCATCTCTTCGGCGAAGGCTTGTTCGCCTTGTTCCTTGATATAGCGGATGCAAGCTGGGCGGTCAGATTTAAACAGGAATGCGAATACCTTGCTTATCCGGTTGGAAAACAACTTGCATTCCCTAACATCATGGGAGCATTCAGCGCAAGTATTGAACTCATTTTCTTGGCAACATGAGCGGATTTTACACCAAGTTGCCTTTTCATTTCATATCCATGCCGAGGTTGTACATTATGAAGCCGTAAATGTCGGCTTGTTCTTCCAGCACCTTGCTCATCGGCTTGCCCGCTCCGTGGCCGGCCTTGCTGTCTATGCGGATAAGCGTAGGGTTGGGGCCGGCGTTGCACTCCTGCAGCGTGGCGGCGAACTTGAACGAGTGGGCCGGAACTACGCGGTCATCGTGGTCGGCGGTGGTGACGAGCGTGGCAGGATACGTCGTGCCGGGCTTCAGGTTGTGCAGGGGCGAGTAGCCTTTCAGGTACTCGAACATTTCCTTTGAGTCTTCGCTCGTGCCGTAGTCGCCGGCCCAGTTCCAGCCGATGGTGAACTTATGGTAGCGCAGCATGTCCATGACTCCCACCTGCGGCACGGCCACGCGGTAGAGGTCGGGGCGCTGCGTCATGCACGCGCCTACGAGCAGTCCGCCGTTAGAACCGCCCATGATGGCTATCTTGTCCTTGTTTGTGTATTTGTTGGCGATGAGCCATTCGGCGGCGGCTATGAAGTCGTCGAACACGTTCTGCTTGCGCATCTTCGTTCCTGCCTGGTGCCATTCCTCGCCATACTCGCCGCCGCCGCGCAGATTGGCCTGCACGTATATGCCGCCGTTCTCCATGAAGGGGATGCGCGACGTAACGAACGACGTTGGCAGGCTGATGTTGAATCCGCCGTAACCGTAGATGAGCACGGGGTTGCGGCCGTCTCTTTTCAGTCCTTTCTTGTATGTAAGGAACATGGGAATCTTCGTTCCGTCCTTGCTCGGATAAAACACCTGTTCGGTTGTGAAGTCGTCGCTGTTGAAGTCGGCCTTTGACGCACGCAGCAGGGTGTAGGCGTTGCCGTCGATGTCGTACTTGTACGTCGTGCCGGGGAAGGTGAACGACGTGAAGCTGAAGAAGCACTCCTTGTCGTCCTTGTCGCCGCTGAAGCTGACCGAACCTACCGACGGCAACTTGATTTCATGCTCCATCTTGCCGTCGGGCGAGTAGACGTAGGCGTGGTCGGCCACGTCTTTTATGTAGGTGAGGATGAGCTTGCCGCCAATCATGTTTGCGCCGGAGAGCACCGAAGCGCCTTCGGGCACAACCTCATGCCAGGCTTTTACTTCCGGCTTGTCGGCCGTGGTGGCCATTATGCGGTATTTGGGCGCGCCGTAGTTTGTATAGATATAGATTTTCCCATTAACCGTTTCCAGCGGTATGTGCATGTATCTCATGTCCGTGGCCATCGCCGTAAGCGGAGCGTCTGCCCGCCGAAGGTCTTTCACGTAAAGGCCGTTGCCGTTGCCCTCGCCGCTTTCGTATATGAACATCACCGTCTCGTCGTCGCTGACATCGGCTTGGTAGAAGCGCTTGGGGTAAGCCTTGTTCTCGTATACCAGCTTGTCGGCCGACTGCGGCGTGCCTATCTTGTGGTAGTAAATCTTGTGGTTCTCGTTCACGTTCGAGAACTCCTTGCCTTTCTCCGGAGCGTCGTAGGCGCTGTAATAGAAGCCGTCGCCGTGCCATGATGCCCCGGTGAACTTTGCCCACACGATGTGGTCGTCAAGTTGCCGGCCGCTTTGCGCGTCGACGACGAATATCTCGGTCCAGTCTGATCCGCTGCGCGAGATGGTGTAGGCCATGTAGCGTCCGTCGTGCGAGAAGCTCGTTCCGGTCAGCGCCACGGTGCCGTCGGCCGACAGCTTGTTGGGGTCGAGGAATACGCGCGCCTCGCCGTCGAGCTTGTCTTGCACGTAAAGCACGTCCTGATTCTGCAGGCCGTCGTTCCTGTAGAAATAATACTTGCCGTGCTTCTTGAACGGCATGCTTACGCGCTCGTAGTTCGTCAGGTCGGTGAGCCTTTCGAGCAGCGCCCCGCGGAAAGGTATCTTCGACAGGTATTCGTCGGTCACTTTGTTCTCGGCCGCCACCCATGCTGCCGTGGCCTCGCTCGTGTCGTTCTCCAGCCAGCGGTAGGGGTCGGGCACGCTCGTGCCGAAATAGACGTCGACAACGTCGCCTTTTCTTGTTTCAGGATAGGCCAACCTTGTTTGCGTAACTTGGCCGTGGGTCGTCAGCATGATGCCGGTCAACGGCAGGATCAATAGTTTTTTGTTCATAGTATTTTTTTGTTGAGTGTGCCGTTAGGGTTATTCTTTTATAAGTCTTTCAACCGTTTCCTGCCTGGACCTTGCGTTTGCCCGTATTGCGGCAGCCGGTTTGTTTTTCCCTTTTTTTACGTTTCCACGTTCTTCTTGTGGGTCTCCGTAAGAATGTAGGTACGTATTTTTTTACAAAGGTATGAATATTTTTGTGAATAAATGGTTCTTGTAAGGTTAAATTTTTAATGTATATCCGCATTCGGCCAAATGGCGGAGCCGGGTTTGAATCTGCCCGACAGAAACGCGCAAGCAAACCGAAGAGAATGTAAAAGATGGATGTATTCAGGCATTACGTTCTAATGACCGATTTGGGATAATGCAACGGTATGGCGTGGAATGATGTCAAAATGTCAATACGGAAATGTACGGCAAAACTGTTGAAATAGGAAAACGGCAACAGACGGAAGCGTGTCCTGTCATGCGGAATAGCCCCGATAGGGTATAGCCGTGGTGTGGAACGCTTTGCGGTTCATGGTCTTTTGCGTCGCTAAACGCTGTGTTTGGGCATGAAAAAGGCCGCCTTTGTGGCCGTGAAAGGTGGTCTTTTGTGGCCGTTTCCGTTGCTTTTACCGGCCTGACGGCATTGTTTTATTGCCCACTTCCGTGTCCGCTCCGATTATTATATTGATATTCAGCGTGTTAACATTGCACGCTTTTTCTTGCGGTTTTTCGTGCGGAAGATTTTGTTTTTGAAAATAACGCCGTTTGGAAGCGTTATGGAAAATCATTATGACGGCTTTTCGTCGGTTCTGGTTGCAAAATGGTTGCTGTGTATAAAAAACATCCAACCACGGACAAGGCGTTTCCGTGTTGCCTTGACCATGGTTGGATGCATGTAGGTTGGCTTGCGTCGCTCTTATGCCGGCTTTGTATTCGTGCCGTCTTGCGGTTGCCAAGGTCTGCACTGCGGCGTTGCGCAATGTTATTTCTGTACGCCGAACTCGGCCTGCTGGCGGTTCACTTCCTCGAGCGTGCGTTGGCGTTCCTCCTCGCTCATGCCGCTCTTGTTGGCCTGCCTGCTTGCTTGCCCGGCCGGCGTAATCTTATATGCCGGCATTTCGTTGAAGCATGTGGGCACGTCGTAAGGCACGCTTTCAATCGTCAGCGTGGCCGGTGTGGGGGCGTAGTTGCCGTCGTAGGCCGAGCGTGCGGTTACGGTTATCTTGCCAGGACGGTTGGTGGCCTGTATCAGCACGGGAGCCGTGCCCCATTCAACGCGGCGCGGATTGGCCATTATGCCTTCGCCTTCGCCGATTATGCGGCCCTCGCCCTCAACGGTGAACTGGATGTTGTCCGAGGCGAGACGTTTCACATTGCCGTTGTCGTCGGTCACTTCGGCTACGACTACAATGAAGTCGCTGCCGTCGGCCGTGAGCTTGCGGCCCATGTCGTCGGCGTAGAGGCGCAGCTTGGTTGAGCGGCGCGAGGGCATCTTCTTCTGCACGGCTGCCACCTTGCCGTCCTTAATGCCTTCGGCCTTGAGGCTTACGCGCTGCCAGTTGCGCTGCTTGTAGCTGTACTCGCGGGCGTGCCAGAAGTCCCAGAAGTCCTCGAACACCACCGGGGCCGACTGCACTCCGTTGGGGTCGTGCTTAACGGGCAGGGTCATAACCTTGTCGCCCTCGAAGGCCGTCAGCCGCACGCTGTCGCAGTTGGAGAACACGGTTACGTCGTTGTCGGAGAACTGTGTCATTTCATGTGCTATGAACACCATCGGCTCTGCGTCGAGGTCTTGCGAGCGGAACATCTCGAAGGCGTATTTCTTCTGGCGGAAGGCGTCGTATATTCCGCCGTAATACGGGTCGGGATGATAGCCGCGCTGGTGGTCGAAGGGGTGCCACTGGCATCCGCCGATGAACTGCCTCTGGCCGTGGTACATTTCGCCGTAGGTGTCGCAGAGCGACAGGGCGGCCATGAGCATTGGCCGCTCGCCCCACGCGCGGGCGGCGCGGTTGATGTTGTTGTGGGCATACCAGTCGTCGACCATTTCGCCGAACTCTCGCGTGAAGACGCATTTGTCCTCCGGCCAGTCGCCCTTGCCGATGTTGTCGGCCCAGTCGTACACCACGTCGTAGTTGTCCCTCACTCCGGCTGACTGCACGTCGGCCACGGCTGCCGGCTGTCCGGGATAGGGAAATTCGTCCTTGGTTATCTTTAGGGCCTCAATGGCGAAGTCCTCGGGATAGCGCGTTTCGTTGAGTATCGGCTCCCACATGAGCACCGAGCAGTGGTTTCTGTCGCGGCGGATTATCTGCCGTGTGTTCTTGTGTACGAGCTCGCCGAAGCGTGGGTCCTTGTTCCAGTACTGCCAGCCCGGGGTGGGCACGATGACGAACAGTCCGAGTTCGTCGCATGCGTCCATGAAGGCCGGGTCCATGGGGTAGTGGGCGCAGCGTATTATCTTCATGCCGGCCTTGCGCAGCCGCTTGGCGTCGCGCCACTGCTGGCTGTTGGGCATTGCGTTGCCTACGTAGGCGAAGTCTTGGTGGCGGTTGCCGCCTACGAGTTGGTGGTAGGGCTTGCCGTTGAGCCAGAAGCCGTCTTTGCCGCGGAATTCGGCCTTGCGTATGCCCATGCGCACGATGCCTCCGTCTACGGTAGCATTGCCGTCGCTGACGGTTATTTCCACATTATATAAATAAGGGGTCTCGGGCGACCACAGCTTGGGCTCTTTCAATTTCATTGCGAGGTAGGCGGTGGCGGACTTGCCGGCCTTCACCTTTATCTTCTTTGACACGGAGCAGACGGTCTGTCCGCCCTTGTCCTTAACAACGGCGGTCACCGTAGGCTGCGCCGTCTTGCCCGACGTGTTGCCTACTTCTACGTTGACGAATGCGTCGGCACTCTGCTCGGATATGTTGTCGTAGTGCAGGAACACGCCTCCGCCGGCCACTTTGCCTGCCTCAACGGCGTCGGTTATGGCCACGGGCGACTTGCCTATGAGCCATACGTCGCGGTACATGCCGCCGTGGTAGCAGAAGTCGAGCGCGGCCTGCTTCTTGCCCGGGGGATACGTCTTGTCGTCGCTGTTGTCCGTCTTTACGGCTATCAGGCACTTGTCGCCGGCCTTCACGCCGAGCTTTGTCAGGTCGACGGTTACCGGAAGGTAGCCTCCGAGGTGGCTCTTCACCTTCTGGCCGTTTACGTAAATGTCTTGTTTGCCCATTATCGCCTCGAAGTGCACGGTGACGTTCTTGCCCTGCATGTCGGCAGGAACGGTGAAGTGCTTGCGGTACCATGCAACGCCCTGGTAGTTGCGGCCGCCGCTTGCCTCCGACGGTTCAAGCCTTACGCTGTGCGGAGCGCATACCACTTGCCACTTACTGTCGTCGTATGCCGTAGCCTCGGCTCCTGCGGCGTCGCCCAAGTGGAAGCGCCAGCCCTGGTTGAAGTTGTAGACCATGCGTCCGCTGCCTTGCAGGGGGAACAGTCCCGCTACCGAGTACGTGTCGGCGGCTGCGGCCGTAAGCGATATGAACAGGGATAAAAGGAATAACAGTTTTTTCATTATTAGTTTTATTTTGGTATGTGGGGAAGTTAAAGGTTTAAAGGAGTTATGGAGTTAAGGCGGATGTCTTGCTTCTTAACTTCATAACTCCTGTGTTCCTGAGAATCACTTGTTGACATCGAGCACTACGTGCTTTATCCTCTGCCTGCGCCATGTATAGATGCAGTGCAGCTTGCCGTCGGATGTCTGTATGATTGACGGATAAGAGTATTGGTTGATGGGCGAGTCTTCAAGCGTTACCCAGTGACGCCAGTTTACGCCGTCGTCAGACAGCATGACTGACAACGGAGTGCGCGCCCCCTTGCCGTTCTTTATGCCTTTGGGAATGGGGCGGTCGTTGCAGATAAGTGCGTGGCGGCCGTCTTTCAGGGTGACGGCGTCGAGTCCGCTGTTGTTGTTCGGCGTGTCGATAAGCTCGAGTTTCGACCATGTAAGGCCGTTGTCCGAACTGTAGGTTATGCCGATGTGCTCGCTACGTGTGCGCGCTACGGCGGCTAGGCGGCCGTCGGCGAGCACCATGATGGCAGGCTGTATGGCCTTGACCCCTTCGTCGGCTTTCACGAAGTCGGTGCGTTTCCACGTCTTGCCCATGTCGTCTGAATACTCGAAATACAGTCTCCAGCCGCCTTCCTCGATGCTCGTCGGGGCGATGAGCCGCCCTTTGTTGATGATCGGTTTGTTCTTTATAGGGCCGAGGAATCCCTCTTGCAGCGGCTCGCGCTTGCTCCAAGTCTTGCCTCCGTCCTTAGAACGGACCAACCAACCGGTCCAGTCGGCCACCTTGTTGCCTATCTTGAAGTAGATTATAAGGTCGCCGCCGGGAATCTGGTAAACCACTGGGTTCCAGCATGCCTTGCGCTGCCAGCCCTCGGGATTCTTGCGCACGCTCTTGTCGATGATTGGGCCTTTGTCGGCGGAAACGTTCGTGCTGTCGAGTCCCGACAGTCCGGCGAGCTTCGCTTCCTCGCTTCCCGTCTTGAAAACTCCGTCGGCCACAAGCTGCGGAGCAGTCCATTCGTCGCTGCCTTTAGGCTTGCGGCTCACCCAGATGCACACGTCGGGGTTGCGCTCCCTTGTTCCGCCGAAGTAGGTTGCCACCAAGTCGCCCTTCGTGGTCTCTGCGATAGTTGCGGAATGGGCTTGCGGGAACGATGTTTTCGTATAGAGGAACTCGTCGGTTTCCACGGCTTCGTCTTGTACGGGGAGCGTTGAGGTGAGGTCGTAGACTCCCGAACCGATGTTTTTCACCGTGCCGTCAGGCAGGTGGACTTCGGCCGTCGTGTTGGCCGGAATCTCGATGTGCCAGTACAGTTTGCCGTTCTTCTTGTTCCAACGGCTGACGATGTTCCCGTAGATCGAGCGGTAAGAAGCCTTTATGTCGTCCATTTCGTCGACCGTGAAGTCGGGCTTCATCACGATGTGCTTGAAGCCCGGACGGTTCAGATCCGTGCTTATTCCTGCCACGTCCTCATACAGCCATGCGATGAGGTCGCCGAGTTGCATTACGTGGTTGGCGCTGTTCATCTTCGGGTTGGCCGTGTCGCCGTTCCAGAGTTCCCATATTGTGGTGGCTCCCTTCTCGGTCATGTATCCCCAGCTCGGGTACTTCGTGTTGGTGGCCAGCAGCCAGGCGATGTCGGCGCGGCCCATGTCGGTGAGTCCGTGCATCAGCCATTGTCCTCCGATTATGCCGCATGGCATCAGCCCCTTGTTTACGGTTATGATGTTGTGTATTACGTTTTTGACCACTTCTCCACGCACATAGTCGTCGTCAATCATGCCGAACACGAACGGAAGCAGGTTTGCCGTGGCCGTGTTGTTGCCGTAGAACGTGCTGTCGGGATACAGCAGGGCACCCGGCACTTGGCTCGTGCCGCGGTTGACGGTGAGGAATTTCTTATTGAAGGCATCCTTAACGACGGCTGCCTCGGCAGCGTATCCGGCTGCTTCGGCATCCTTTGACAGTATCTTGGCGAAGCGTTCCATGAGCTTGTTGAGCTGGTAATAGTAGGCCGTCGCAATGAGTGTGCCGTCGGTCGTGCGCTTCGGGTCGCGGCAGTGGATGGTCTTTTCGTCGGTCGGGGGCAGGCACCAGTCGGCGAACTTGTCGCGTGGCATCAGCCCGTCTTTGCCGTATTGGTACTTCATGTGTGCCAGCCACTTCTTCACCGCAGGGTAATACTTGCGCAGGGGCTCGTCGTCGCCGAACTGGTTGTACATCATCTCGAGCGAGAACGGCAGTGCGGCAGGCCATGTTATGATGTCTGAATAATAGTTCCAGAATGCCGGAGCCACGTCGGGGATGCATCCGTCTTCACGTTGCGACTCAACGATGTCGCGCGCCCACTTGGCGTACAGGTTGTTGTTGTCGAAGAGATAAGCCTCGCCGAAGCATCCCCTTGCGCGGTCGCCGAGCCACGGTTGGCGCTCGTCGCGCTGCGGACAGTCAACGGGCATGCCCTTATAGTTGCCGAGAATGCCCCAGTATGCGTTCTTGTAAACCTTGTTGAGAATGGTGTCCGAGCACTCGAACGTGCCCGTTTCGACCATCTCGTCGCTTATGACTTCGCCTATCAGGTCGTCGGCGGTGATGCCGGCCATGCCCTTGATCTCGGCATAGCGGAAGCCGTGGTAGACGAACGTGGGAGCCCACCAACGGCCGTTCTCCGTGCCGTCGGCCACGTATTTGTCAGTGGAGAAGGCGTGGCGGAAGTTGGCGCGGTTGAGGCTGCCGTCGGGATTGATGTTCTCTGAGAAGATGATGCTCACGGTATCGCCGGCGTTTACTCCGCTTACGCGCATCTTAAGCCAGCCGGCCATGTTCTGGCCCATGTCGACAATGAAACCGTCGCCGAGTTTTTTTACGCTTATTGGCTTAATGGTTTTGAGCACCTTCATGTTGGGCGACATGGCTCCGCGCAGCGTTCCGTAAGGAATGGCGACGCGCTCTGCCGTCATCCACTTGGCATCGTCGAAGCCGGCCGTAGCCCAACCGTCGAACTCCTTGCGTGCGTCGTAAATCTCGCCGTCATACTCGTTGTTCGAGCGGATGGCCCCGTCGGGGTTCAGCTTCCACTTGTTGTTGGAAGCAATGGTCTGCTTCGTGCCGTCGGCATACTCTATTACGAGGTTAAGGCGCAGCTTCGGATAGCCGAAGTTGGTTATCTTGTAAGGCTTCTTGTTCTGCTGCATGGTGTAGTAGCGGCCGTTGCCGAGCACCACGCCGACGGCGTTGTCGGCGGCGAGCATCTGCGTTACGTCGAACGCATTGTA
>CALUIJ010000044.1 GCA_944320675.1 uncultured Prevotella sp. | reverse complement strand
CCCGACGACACGTCGAAGCACAACGTTGCAACTATGGGCGCTGGCGGCGAGTGCAGCCCCGGCTTCACCGTGAACGAACCTGAAGACCCGGATCCAGAACCCGAGCCTACGCCCGGCGGTGACGGCGACATCGTAATCGTGATACCCGACGACGTTATCAGCGACGAGTACACCCTGCGCGCCGACGACTTCGCCATCCGCGTCAACGGCGAATACATCGACGCAATCAAGGTTGACGGCAACACGGCCACGCTCGACGGCATCAAGATAGAGGACGACAACCACCTCGCCGTAACCGTCAACGGCCTGTTGGAGAACATCGACAACTTCAACGTAGGCACTGACTACACCTACGAGTGCTACATGTGGATTAACAACAGCAAGCTGCTCGACGACGGCACAGGCGGCTACGGCCCGCTCTTCACGCAGGACATGTACGGGGAATGGGTAAACCCGGCGTGGGACGAGTACGCCGACGACCCCTACGGATGCGACATAACCCACCGCATCTACGCCACGCTCCGCGACCAGCTCAAGTCGCCGGCAGGCTTCGAGGTGCGCTTCAACGTCTACCGGGGGCTTAGCGGACGCCAGACCAACGCCGACGGCGAGTACGACGTGAACGGCTACGGCGACACGCCTTACATCAAGGTGTCAATCCACGTACAGCGCAACGACAGGGCCGCTGCCAACACAATCGTAGGCGTGTGGCCGGCAATAACGGAATAACAGAATCCGCAATAACGGAAAGAATATGAATATCCCCAATCGGCCAAAGTGCATACATCCTCTTCTAATACACATTCTAATGCACATGCACATGCGCTTCTGAGAAGTCGGTGGCATTCTGTCATTCCGGGCCGGGACCCGGAATCCAGGATTCCCCATATAATTAGAACGAGGTTGTACACACTGGATTCCGGGTTCTGGCCCGGAATGACGGAATGCTGCAGACTTCTTAGAAAAGAGTGTGTACTTGGTTGATTGAGGATGTTCAGTAATCAGAGACTGAAACCAGTAATCAAAAACCAAAAAACAAAAACAGAAGAAAGGAGGACCGTATGAAACTAAAGTTATTTTTCCTGATGGCCGCCGCAGCGTTGGCTGTAGGCTGCTCGTCAGACGACGACGGCACCAAGACCGAGCCCGGAGGCGGCGCGCCGCCCGAGGCCGAGAACGTAGTGGAGAGCCAGACCGCCGTGTTCGAGAACAACACGTCGATGAGCGCCGGATGGCTCGAAGGCGTTGAGACGCGCGCCGACAAGTCGGAATACGTGGCCGTGCGCCTGCCCGAGAACCTCGGCATTGAGAAGGAGTGGCTCTGCGAGGCCGACGACTTCAACCTGCGCATAGGCGAAGACGTTTACGTGAACCTCGTTGAGCATCCCGAGGCCGACAAGGGCATGTGGGTAGAGCGCTACGACGCCGCCACTGAGGGCCGCGACGGGCTGAAAGTGGCCGTCTACGGGCTCGACGAGCTGCCGGCTGACAGCACCGAATACACCTACGAGGTGTACCTCTGGGTTAGGGACACCGCCTGGGGCGTAGACAGCCTTACCAACCTCGAGGCCGTAATAACGCCCGAGGAGAAGGCCGAGTGGGTAAGCGGCGACGGCCAGGGCACCGACATCACCGAGTTGTGCTCCAGCTGGCAGACGGCCGGCTACGCCGCCCGCTACAACGTGTACAAGGGCCTTGCCGGCCACGACGACACGCCTTACGTAAAGGTGTCGATACACATCATGAGAGACGCCGACGCCCAGGCGGGCCCGGCCGAGGCCGTAACTCCTGAAAAGGAAGACGACGGCGGGGCCGAGTGACCACGGCCGGCGATTGGCTGGATAGAATAGCGAGAGATGCTATCAATTAGTCATTAACTTAAAAAACAGAAAACGTATGAAAAAACTATTTTTCCTTTTTGCAGCCTCTGCGCTGCTCGTCGCCTGTTCGTCAGACGATCAGGCCGACTTACAGGGCGGCAACCCTGTTACCGACCCGACCGAGGATGTAACCTCGGCGGCCACTATTGAATTTGAGAACGGAACGGCTCTTTCTGTAAGCGCAGAAGACAAGGATACCCCTACGCGCGCTGCCGAGGCTGAAACAGAAACTTGCGACTTCGTAATCAACCTCAACAAACTTAAGTCTGATGTCATGAACGACCTCGGCGACTACAAGCTCAAGGTTGACGACTTCGCCATCCGTATCGACGGCGAGTACACCAACATCGAGGTTAAGGACAACAACGTAAAGAAGTGGGACGTAAATGTTCTTTCAGAGCAAGACCTTAAGGTTGCCGTTAAGAACCTCGGCGTTCTTAACTTCACTAACGCTAAAGACTATACTTACGAGGTATATCTTTGGATTGAGAACAAGACGCTGCTCGACGACGGCACCGGTGGTTACGGCGAGCTGTTCACCGACGAAATGAAGGGCAACTGGATACAGAGTACATGGCCTGTTGCCGAGGGCGAAGAGACGGGTCTTGACCTGTCCAAGGCCATTTGGCTGGCTTATGGCGAGAAGCCTGAAGATTTCTTCACGACTATGGAGGGCGGTTATCTCGTGCGCTACAACGTTTACCGCGGTCTTAGCGGACTCAACGGCGACACTCCCTACATCAAGGTTTCAGTTCATGTAGAGAAGCAAGACCAGACAACCGTAGGTGAGAAGAAGAACGACTGCACTTGGGTTCGTATTCCTTACGAGACAAAATAATCCTATTGCGGCCTTGCGCCCATTCCCTTGAACGAGGGTAGGGGCGCGGGCCTGCGCGCAGAGGCCCTGCGGCGTGGCCGCGCCGCGGGGCAGACATCATAAACAAGGCTTTATTAAGCATCTCATAGCTAAAATGTTTTTTGGGAGCCGCCCCTGTGAAGGTCCGGCTCTCTTTTTTTTGTGCCATGCCGCCGGCATTGCGCAATCCGCTGTGTTCCAGCGTGTTGCCGGAAGGCCGTGTTCCGCCTTGCGGAAGACGGCCTTCCGTGCCGCCGGAGGTAAGCTTCCGCCGTGTGAAAGATAGGCTGCACCTCGGAACCGAAAATAAAAGCCGCGTTCCGCCTGCTTTTATTTTGCGCTTCTCTCGGTTTGCGCTATCTTTGCAGCCGCTATGCATACAACTTTCGATAAACTTAGTGACAGGTACGGGGCGCTGGTGCGCTTGGGCGTGCCTATCGTCGTCGGCCAGATAGGCAACGTTGTGTTGGGCTTCGCCGATACGCTCATGGTGGGCCACCACTCGATGACCGAGCTGGCCGCGGCCAGTTTCGTCAACACGATGTTCACGCTCGTGGTGCTCTTCGCCACGGGCTTCTCCTACGGTCTTACGCCCGTGGTGGGCAACCACTTCGGCCGCAGCGAGAACGGGGCGATAGGGCGCGAGGTGAAGAACAGCCTTGCGGCCAACCTCCTGCTGTCGGCCGTGCTCGTGGCCGTGGTGTCGGTCTTTTGCCTTAACATCCACCGCTTCGGCCAGCCCGTGGAGCTGCTGCCGCTGATGAGGCCCTACCTGTGGGTCAACATAGCGTCGCTGCCGTTCCTCTGCTGCTTCAACACGTTCAAGCAGTTCTTCGACGGCGTTACCGACACCAAGACGCCGATGTACGTCATCATCGGGGGCAACGTGCTCAACATCTTCGGCAACTGGGTGTTAATCTACGGCGAGTTGGGCGCGCCCGAGCTGGGGCTTTTCGGCGCGGGCGTGTCGACGGCCGTGTCGCGCGTGGTGATGGCCGTGGCCTGTGCCGCGGTGTTCTTCCGCCACGGGCGCTACCGCCGCTACCGCGAAGGCTTCACGTCGGCCGCCGTGTCGGCGGGCGGTATGCGCCGCCTGGCCGGCTTGGGCTTCCCCGTTGCCCTGCAGATGGGCATGGAGACGGCCGCCTTCTCGCTGTCGGCCATATTCGTAGGCTGGATAGGCACTACGGCCCTGGCCGCCCACCAGGTTACGATCACCGTGTCGCAGGTGCTCTACATGATTTCGAGCGGCATGGCCGCGGCCGTCGCCGTGCGCGTGAGCTACTTCGCGGGGCAGCGCGACTACCGGGCCGTGCGCCGCACGGCTTACTCGGGCCTGCAGCTCATCCTTGCGATAGCCCTTACGCTTTCGGTGCCGGTGTTCCTGCTTAAGGACACGATGAGCCTCTGGTTCACCGACAGCGCCGGGGTGTGCCTGCTCGTGTCGCAGACGGTGATACCGCTCATCGCCTACCAGATAGGCGACGCCGTGCAGTACACTTTCGCCAATTCGCTGCGCGGCATAGAGTGCGTGAAGCCGATGATATGGATTGCGTTTTTCTCTTATTTCGTGGTGTCGCTGCCCTTGGGGTGGTTCCTCGGGATACGTCTCGGCCTGGGGCTCGTGGGGATATGGAGCGCATTCCCCGTGTGCCTGAGCACCGCCGGACTGCTGTATTTCCTAAGGTTCAGGAAGGAGCTGGGACGACTGGAAGGAAAATGAGAGGACTGGGAGGACTGGGAGGACTGGGAGGGCTGTGAGTAATGGGAGGGCTGTGAGTAATGGGAGAGCCGTGAACTTTGCCTGGCGCTGCCGGCATCAACCAATATTCCCATTACTCCATTTCTCCCAGCCCTCCCAGTTCTCCCATCACATAAATCATTAACAATTAAAACTACAAAAACCATGAACAACGAATTTCTACCACAACAAGGCCATTACCGCAAGCTTGTGGTTTACCAAAAGGCTGAAAGCATCTACGACATAACCTATCACTTTGCGCACACTTTCCTTGAAAAAGGCGACCGCACCGTCGACCAGATGATACAGGCCGCGCGCAGCGGCAAGCAGAACATAGCCGAGGGCAGCCAGGCGGCCACGACGTCGCGCGAGACCGAAATCAAACTGTACAATGTCGCAAAGGCGAGCCTGCACGAACTGCTCGTCGACTATGAGGACTTCCTGAGGGTGAGGGGCATGGAGGCTTGGGAAAAGGACTCGCCTAAAGCCAGTCTGACAAGGACGGTGTGCCGGGCGCATCCCGAATCGGCGTTCTACCGTGAAAGGATAAAGGCGCGCTCGGCCGAGACAGCCGCCAACATAGCTATGATATTGATCCACCAAACCGACTATCTTCTTATGCGCCTGATAGAGTCGGCCAAACAACGGTTCTTGAAAGAAGGGGGAATAAGAGAGCAAATGACAAGGGCGAGGATTAAGTATAGGAATGAGCAAAAGAAATGAGGGTGATGGGAGAGCTGGGAGTAATGGGAATATTGGTTGGTGCCGGCAGCACCAGGCAAAGTTCACGGCTCTCCCATTCTTCCCAGTTCTCCCATTCCTCCCAGTTCTCCCAGCTCTCCCATCTCTCTCAGCCCTCCCATTATTCTTCTAAAAGAACACCGCACTATGACTACTACCGAAGAATTCATCCGTCTCAATGCCGACGCCGACGTGCGCCGGCTCGCCCTGAGCAACGCCGGGCGCAAGGACATCGACCTTACCTACGCCCTCGAACAAATCGCCGGACGGCAGAAAGCCAAGGCTAAGCTGCCCCGGTGGGCCGCCGCCGACGGCATAATATACCCGCCGGCGTTGGCCATGGAGCAATGCTCGTCGGAGCCGACGGCAAGGTATAAGGCCGGCGTGGCCGGGCGGCTTCTGGCCGACGCGGCCCAGGCCCGTCGGCCCCATTGGGCCAATATGCCAGACAATCCGGCTGAACCTTGCGCCACGCCCGACGTCCTCGTCGACCTTACGGGCGGCTTCGGCGTAGACTTCTCCTACATGGCGCCGCTCTTCGGCCGCGCCGTCTACATCGAGCGCCAGGGCCGTTTGTGCGACGCTGTGCGGCACAATATGCCCTTATTGGGGATAGCCCACGCCGAAGTGGTTTGCGGCGATTGTACGCAAATTATAAAAGTAATAAGCCGTGCCGCGCTGGTCTACGCCGACCCGGCGCGCCGCTCGGCCTCGGGCGGACGCACGTATGCCGTGGCCGACTGCACGCCCGACATGCTCGCAATGAAGGAAATGTTGCTAGAAAAGGCCGACTTCATAATGATAAAGCTCTCGCCGATGCTCGACTGGCGCAAGGCCGCGGCCGACTTCGGCGGCTGCGCGGGCGAGGTGCACATCGTGTCGGCAGGCAACGAGTGCAAGGAGCTGCTGCTCGTATTGTCAGGTAAATACGACGGACTGGAAAGAATCTACTGCGTTAACGACGGCCAAGAACTGTCGTTCGCACCCTCGGAGCTTACCCGGCCATCCCATGACTTCCAGTCCTCCCACTTCTCTTACATCTATGAGCCTAACCCGTCGGTGATGAAGGTGGGCTGCTTCGGCCTGCTCGAAGAGAGGTACGGAGTAAGACAGATAGGCCGCAACAGCCACCTGTTCGTGTCACAAGAAGTGGCGGCCGACTTCCCCGGGCGGCGCTTCGCCGTGGAAACCGTGACCACCATGAACAAGCGCGAGCTGAAAGCGGCACTCGCAGGCACGGCGCAAGCCAACATAAGCGTGAGGAACTTCCCACTGACGGCCGACGCGCTGCGCAAGAAACTGAAACTGAAAGACGGCGGCGGCACTTATATCTTCGGCACAACCGACAGCGGGGGACGGCACGTGCTGATAATTTGCAGGAAAGAGTAATGGGAGAGCTGGGAGGAATGGGAGAGCTGGGAGGGCTGGGAGGAATGGGAGAGCTGAGAGAACTGGGAGGAATGGGAGAGCTGTGAACTTTGCTTGGCACTGCCGGCATCAACCAATATTCCCATTCCTCCCAGCTCTCCCATTCCTCTCGGCTCTCCCATTCCTCCCAGCTCTCCCATTCCTCTCAGCTCTCTCATTTTATCACCCTATAATACTTCTTCGCCGTGGCGCGCGATATGAAGTTGAAGTGCCACCATTCGGTGCGCAGCGGCTTGAAGCCGGCGTAGCGCATCACCTCGCGCAGCAGTTGGCGGTTCTTCTGCGCCTGGCGGCTGATGCGTCCGCTCTTCACAAGTGCGGCTTCGTTGTCTATGTGTGCGGCCTTTCCCATGTAGTCTATCTTCGTGCCCATGTCGAGCGTGTCGCCGTCGAGCGTGCACAGGGTGATGTCTACGGCCATTCCGTAGTTGTGCAGTCCGCCGCCGC
>CALUIJ010000043.1 GCA_944320675.1 uncultured Prevotella sp. | reverse complement strand
ACGACGTAGTTGTTGATGTGGCATCCTACGTTCTCTATCAGGCAGTTGTCGCCCACGGTGACGTTGCGCAGCGTGACGTTGCGCAGCCCCGAATGCTTCATGAAGCCGTCGGCAACCTCTACGTTCTTCTCGAACACGCCAAGGTTTACCGCCCCGTAGAACCTCACTTCTTTTATATAAGCCGGATTGAAGTCGTCGTCGACGTTGACGCAGGTCCAGTCCTCGGCCGTGCATCCGTTCTCCTCAAGGGTTATTATCTCGTCGTCGGTAAGTGGTCTGTAGTCGTACATGGCAGTGGTTTTTAATTGACAAATCCCGATTTAAACGTCCGTCGGGTACAAGAAGTCGTTGTATGGGTATTTCTGTACGTGCAACTCGCGCACCAACTTATATATCGTGTTGCGCATTTCCTCGATGTTCGTCTTGTTCTTGGCCGATATGAAGAGACAGTTATCGCCGAGTTTCGCCATCCAGGTCTGCTTCAGTTCGTCGAGCGTAATGTTCTCCTTAGTGGCCGGGGTTAGGTCGTCAGGCTCCTTGTCTACCCATGTGTAGGCATCGATCTTATTGAAGATGATCATCGAGGGCTTGTCGGCGCATCCCAAATCCTTAAGCGTATTGTCGACCACGGTTATCTGTTCCTCGAAGTCGGGGTGCGAAATGTCGACCACGTGCAGCAGCAGGTCGGCCTCGCGCACCTCGTCGAGCGTCGACTTGAACGAGTCGACAAGGTCGGTGGGCAGCTTCCGGATGAAGCCGACTGTATCGGCCAAGAGGAACGGCAGGTTCTCGATGACGACCTTCCTGACCGTAGTGTCGAGCGTGGCGAAGAGCTTGTTCTCGGCGAATACGTCGCTCTTGGCGAGCAGGTTCATTATCGTAGACTTGCCCACGTTGGTGTAACCTACGAGCGCCACGCGGATAAGCCGTCCGCGGTTCTTGCGCTGCGTAGTCTTCTGCTTGTCGATTTCGGCCAGGCGCTGCTTCAGCAGCGACATGCGGTTTAGGATGATGCGGCGGTCCATTTCGAGCTGTGTCTCGCCCGGTCCGCGCAGTCCCACCGAGCCTTTTCCGCCTCCCGAGCCGCTTCCTCCGCCCTGTCGTTCAAGGTGGGTCCACAGCCTTTGCAGCCGCGGCAGCATGTAGCGGTATTGCGCCAGCTCAACTTGCGTCTTGGCGTTGGCCGTCTGGGCGCGCATGGCGAAGATGTCGAGGATGAGCGACGTGCGGTCGAGTATCTTCACCTTCAGCTCGTTCTCGATGTTGCGTATCTGCTTGGCCGACAGTTCGTCGTCGAATATCACCATTCCGATTTCCCTCTCGGCTTCTTCCTCGGCACGGATGTATTGCTTTATTTCCTCGAGCTTACCCTTGCCTACGTATGTGGTTTGGTTGGGGCCGCCCACCTTCTGCGTGAAACGCTTCACGGTCACGGCCCCTGCCGTATCAGCCAGGAACTCAAGTTCGTCAAGATATTCTTTCGTCTTGGCCTCGTCTTGTTCCTGCGTGATAAGCCCGACGAGAACGGCCGTCTCGGCCTTGACTTCGGATATGACAAATTCCTTCATTCGTATGTCTTACGTAAAAATGCATTAATACCTAAAAGCAAACAAAGCCCGGCAACATGGCAACAGGTCGGCGGAACGCTTGCTTGCGTTGATTTATGCAAAGTTACATTATTTCAACCAAAACACAAAGGAAAACACATCTTTACATTTACGCCTTATCACTTTTTCACCATTGCCTTGCCAAAAGACAACCTTAAGGCATGCAAAAGGCCGTCTTTCATGGCGCAAAAGCTTGCCTTTTACGGCATAAAAGACAAGCTTCCATAACGTATTGTATATCAACAAGTTGCAAAAGGAGGCAAACTGACGTGCACCGCATTGCCGACATGCCGCCCGACACGAGCCGCAACCGCAAAACGGGACATGGACTAAAACGGACAAAGGGCACGATTAAACCCGACAATACAAAAGCTATCGAAAAACTTAGAAAATTGCTACAAAGACCGAACTTTTCGTAAACGTTTACGTAGTTTTTTGATTAAAATACTTGTGTTTTTTGACTTAGGTCAATTTTTTTGTCTACTTTTGCCACTGTAATTAAGAGATTTTCAGAATTACATGCTACATTGATACTAAAGACTAAGACATTCAAAAAGTGAGAAATTGCCTTGATGTGAATCAGGGCATTTTTTATTTACCCCCAATCCGCCGTAACCGGCGTTGCATGAAAAGCAGCAAAACACATTTTCCAACCAAGCAAACACGTTATTCGAGATATTTTCTTAACTTTGCATCTTCAACGGAAACCGCCGCCCATGGCCGACCGGCAGGACTGCGCGGCGCGCAAGTGACGGATTGCTTACAACTGGAATATTTTAGGGAATTATGTACTACGTTTCAAAACAAATGGAGATAGCGGGATGCCACCGCCTCACACTGCCTTATGAGAGCAAATGCCGCAAGGCGCACGGACACAATTGGATAGTGACCGTGCACTGCAAGGCTAAGGAACTTAACGCCGAGGGCATGGTGGTGGACTTCAAGGAAATAAAGGACAGGATACACGGCTACCTTGACCACGGCGACTTCAACGAACTGCTGCCGTTCAACCCGACGGCCGAGAACATAGCGCGGTGGATATGCGACAGGGTGGAGCACTGCTACCGCGTGGACATCGAAGAGAGCAGGAACAACAAAGTGACATACGTCAAGGACGAGGAATAAACATACATGCGCATCAACGAAATATTCTACTCGCTGCAGGGTGAAGGCCACTTCACGGGCACTCCCGCCGTGTTCATCCGCTTCGCCGGGTGCAACCTGAAATGCCCGTTCTGCGACACAAGCCATAACAAGTTCGACGAGATGAGCGAAGACGCGATTATCGGCGAAGTGTCAAAATACCCGACAAGGCACATCGTAATAACAGGCGGAGAACCCACGATGCAACTCACGGCCCCGCTCGTTGACAAGCTACACGCCGCCGGCAAATTCGTACAAATAGAGACGAACGGCACAAATCCACTACCAGACGGATGCAGCATGGACTGGGTGACATGCTCGCCGAAGAACAGGAAGATACGCCTGAAGCGCATCGACGAACTGAAAGTGGTGTTCATGTCAGAAGAACAGGACATGTCGCAATACGACAGCCTGGAAGCAAAAGTGTACAGCCTGCAACCATGCGACACAGGCAACACTAAGGCCAACGCACGAATACGGAGAGAAGCCATCGCCTACTGCCTGGCCCACCCGAAATGGCGCCTGTCCCTGCAAACGCACAAGATGACGGGCATAAGATAAAAGAATGACGGGGCATGAAACCGCAGCGGGCCGGCACGAGGTGTCAGTCCACCACTTGCCGGCCCGCTGCCGATTGGCGGCCAACTTGTCATTTGAACGTCAAACGCAATTTCTCGAACCGCTCGTACACGTCCAACGGAAAGGCGGAGTCTTTCCAGTATTCAGGCGAGAGTATGCATTTCTCTACCTCTTCATAATCACCCGCTAAGGATTCATCCACAAGCCCGGTGTCAAACATGGCCTTCAGTTCGGGCAAAAGCTCCCCGGCGCAAAGATCAATGCATTCACTGGCGATACACCCGGCCAGGTAGCCGTCGATGAATTGCACCTCGGGCAGTTTCTCTGCGGCGAAGCGCAACACGTCCCTCATAAGCCCTATCACCTCGTCGCGGCGCTCTGGCTGCTGCTTCACTACGAACGACATCAACGGCAGCACGCAACTCTTGCAATAAGAGCAAAGGCCTTCCTCCTTGAGAAAGCCGACTATCCTGTCAAGCTTGTCGCGTCCGATAAGGTAGAGCGTAGGAACATACACTTCCGGTCCGCTATCGCCGATGTGGTATTCATAAAAGTCTTCCGACTGGCGCAAAGTCTCAAGCACGACGTCAAGGCTGCTTTCTGCGTCGCCGACCTCGCCAAGCATGACAAGCGCATTGGTGACATCGCCTATGAATACTCCGCCGTTCATCTCGTCAAAGGTCTTGTCGCAGTTTTTCCCTACGGCATAAAGCAGCACGTTCTCAACGTCGCGGCGGAGGCTTTCACGCGGGAACTCAAGCAATTCGTCTATATCAACGTCCGAGAGCCAGTCGTCGATGCACAGCAGCTCCTTGACCCTTGGGTTGTCAAGCGCAAGCTCCGAAGGATATTCGGGATGCTTGTAAGTATATTCCGTTTCAGGATAGTAATCTTCCACTTCACCGTCATCCGGGCCGTCATACTCCTCATCGCCAATACCCGTTATGACATAAGTGAAGTTGTCGCCGAGGTTCTTTTCCAACAAAGGCAGGTACCTGCTCGCCTCAAGATTGCTGTGCACGACAAGATGATGCATGCCGTCCTTGCCGTATTCATATTCTATCAGCGGAATGTCGTCAGTGTCTTCCTCAAGCAAGTATTGCGTCAGCGAGAAGCTCTTGTCAGGAGCGATGCCGGCCTCTTCGGCATAAGCCACCGCCCCGTAAATGCGGTTGTGGGCTTCCTCGTAGCTTATCTCATCCAGTCCCAATCCGCCGTTATAAGCGTCGAGCATTTCCTCAAACTCGTAATCGGGCATCCTCAGACGGTAGAACGAATCCTTCACGCCAAGGCAATACTTGTCTACAAGGAACACGCCTACGCTGACGTTGCCACCGGTGTGAAGCCTTGTTACGATTATATGCCCCTCGCCTACGTCGTCGAAACCGTCGGAAATATAACACTTGCCTATCTTGAGCGACCTTGCTTTTTGCTTTAAATAATTCTCAGGAGAAAGGAACACTTGTTGTTGTTTCTTCTTGGATTTTTTCTTTGGCATGATTTCAAAACAGAAATAAATATAAAATTACGCGCAAAACTCCTTTATAGCCTTGCGTACTATCTTCTCGGCTTCTTCAACCGAGCACTCAAGACGGCCGCCGGAAGCGTTAAGGTGGCCGCCGCCGTTGAAATACAGCTCCGCCATCTTATTGCACGGGAAATCGTCAACCGAGCGCAAGCTTACCCATACAAGATTGTCTTTCTCGGTGTCCTGGCGCAACGATATGCTGAGTTTCGAGCCTTTGATCTGCAACGGCATGTTGACCAACCCCTCGGCATCACCCTTTATGTAATGGAACTTCTTCAGGTCTTCGCGCGTAAGGATGAAGTAAGACGCATTGCAGTCAGCCAACACTACCAGCTTCTGGTAAAGCACGTAGCCCGCCAGGCGCACGCGCCACTCGCTGTAGTTATTGTACACGTTGCGGTAAATCTTGTCCTTGTTGATGCGCTTGGTAAGAAGCTGGCTTATGATGAAGAAGATTTCAGGGCGTGTTGAATTGTAAGTAAATCCGCCGGTGTCGGTCATCATTCCGCAATACAACGGTACGGCGCACTTGCGCGTCATCATGTCGAATCCGCCAAGCTGCCATATTATACGGAACACGAGCTCGCACGTGCTGCAAGCCTCGGAATGCGATATGCACATCACGGTGTCCATGTCAGGATTAAGGTGGTGGTCTATCATAACCTTTGCCGACGGCGAGCCTGTTATGGCCCCGGCCATTTCGGCCGTGCGCCCAACGGTATTGAAGTCGAGACAGAACAGGAGGTCGGCCCCAGCAAGCAGACCGTCGGCAAAGCCCTTATGCTTGTCGTAGCGTATGATACGCTCCGTGCCGGGCAGCCACTGGAGGAAATCCGGATATGCGTCGGGCACAATCATGGCAGGCACTTTGCCGCATTCGCGCAGATACTCGCCCAAACCGAGCATGGAACCGACGGCGTCGCCGTCGGGACTCCGGTGGCAACACAGCACGATTTTGTCGGAAGTTGATACCAGCCGGCGGAACTGTTCCAGCTCCGCTGCGGAAAGGATGTCAATGTTCATCGTTATTATTTTTAGCGGCAAGCAGGCAAGCCGCTTACGGACAGTCAGCTACACATGCGGGAAACAAGGCTCACGCTTATTTTGCTTACCGCCAGTCAAGCCCGCTGAAAAAAACTCACACTTGTCCGCCTGCCGCTCGTTTAAGGAAAAGTCACCACAACTTTTCCGGATATACGCCTTCGTTCACCAAACCTTGAATCCGGTCAACCACGCCCTGGCGGTCGGCGGCGTAAGTAACGCCGAACCACTTGCTCGTAGTGTCGAGCACTTTCACCGTGGCCGTGCCGTCGTTGATAAGCTTGTTGACCATGAGCGGGATGAAGAATTCCGCCTTCAAGTTGGCCATGTTGGCCGGATCGGACAAGAAGCCCTTGAAATACTCCTCGCTATGGGCGAAATAGTCAGGAGTGAAGCCCCACATGTTCATCGACACGGGCGTGTTGTCATCGACAGCCACCCATTCGCCCTGCTCGTCCTTGTAGCTGACCTTGCCGCCGACACGCATTATCTCGGTACGCTCAACAACCGTCGTAAGGTTCTCGTCCTTGTCTTTCGAGCATATACCACGGGCAACGGTGCCGTTCTCCGACAATGTGTTGCCAACGCGGAAACCAACCATGGCATAACGGTTGGCGCTGCCTTCGGGCAGGTCGGCCAGGAACTTGCCTATCACCATGAATGCGTCGCGGTTGTAAAAGTCGTCGCAGTTGATAACGCAGAACGGTTCTTTAATAACATCCTTGGCCATAAGCACGGCGTGGTTGGTTCCCCACGGTTTCACACGGTCTTCAGGGCACGTAAAACCTTCGGGTAAGGCGTCAAGGCTCTGGAAACAAAGCTCCATGGGCACGTGCCCCTCGTATTTGCATAAGATTTTCTCCCTGAAGTCTTGTTCGAAATCCTTACGGATAACGAAAACAATCTTGCCGAAGCCGGCCTTGATTGCGTCGTAAATAGAATAATCCATGATGGTCTCACCGTTGGGACCCAGACCGTCGAGCTGCTTCAGCCCGCCATAACGGCTGCCCATGCCGGCAGCCAACAACAATAACGTTGGTTTCATAATTACATTTAAGTTTTAATACAGTAAAATGTTTTCCATTTCCCAATCATGCGCGACAGACCATGCAAAGACATGAACCGCACTACGCTTACGGAATGCAAATATAATATTTTTTCCTGAAAAGAATGACATTCAGCTGTGATTTTCACCAAATACGTGATTAAAATCCTCAAAACTCCATACGCCGCAGCGCGTAACGCCGCGCAACGGCCTGACGCGGGGAATACAACCGCGAATGTCACAATACAACGCAAAGCATTGGATACAATGGCATTAATTGTAATATTGCGTTAAGGCGGCATAAGCCTGATTATGGCATTGTGACAATAAAATCCAAAAAGCAACACCATCATTAAACCTAAATAAGTTACCTTATATATAATAAGGTGCAATGAATCCGAAAGATTAAAGCGTGAGCTTGGAACCGGAAGAGCGCCAACCGTAAAGTATCGGACGTGAACCGCCCAACCAAAGTCTTCCCGCGCCTTACGCCGTCAAAGCCAAGCCTATCCGCCCGTGGCGCACGGCCCAACCCTACGTAACAGGAAAACAACGGACATCACACGGCACGGAATGCAACAAACCGGAAGTGTAAAAGGACATCGCACGGCAACATTTTTTCACACTCGCGGCTTTCCGTTTTCTTTACATCCGGAAATCACGAAACAGATGAACCGATACGCAAAGAACAGCCCGAATACGCTTGACGGCTGCCACTGGAACGGCAAAACACCACGTTACGCCATGCAAAAGGCAAGGTTTCGCCTGACAAAAGGGCACCTTTCACCCGGCAAAACGCCGCCTTTTAATGCGGTTAAAGCCATCAATCAGACCCTGAAAAGCCGTTTCCGCGCAGCAGGACAATAGCGTCAAGAACCGTAAAAGCTCATAACCGGTTATTTATCAGCAACTTACAAAAGCCCGCATTTTTCGGCCTCGTTCCGGCAAAAGTCCGCAGCCGTGGGCACCAAGGCCGCTCCTGAAGCGTTAAACGGATAAAAAGCCGGATAAGGATAAACATAGTTTAACCTTGACGGGGCGCGTATTAATGATGATAAGTTATCAAAAGTTAACAAGACACTGCCCCACCCCGCCGGTTATAAAAATGCAAACTTCGTCACGGAAAAAGCCGCCACGATGACCGGAACCGGAAGCCAGACACGACAAGATGCCCGTATTTGTTGACGTTTTGATGAATTACAGTCAGCACCAGACGGCACAAAGTGTTCATTTTTAGAAAACTTTTCAGGAAACTTCTATCAAAAAATTTTCCGAAAAGTTCTTTCTTTTATCAGATTTTGTTCGTAGCTTTGCAGCCGCAAATCACTTCTGTCACAAATGGAAAATAAAAAGACTTACTCATTCGAAGAAGCTTACCAGGCTTCATTGGCTTATTTCGGCGGCGACGAACTGGCCGCCAGGGTGTGGGTGAACAAGTATGCGCTGAAAGACAGTTTCGGCAACATATTCGAGAAAACACCCTCGGACATGCACTGGCGGATAGCCAACGAAGTGGCAAGGATTGAAAATAAGTATGAGAACCCCTTGAGCGCCGAGGACGTGTTCGGCGTGCTCGACCACTTCAAATACATCGTGCCGGCAGGCAGCCCCATGACGGGCATAGGCAACAGCCACCAAGTGGCCTCGCTGTCAAACTGCTTCGTGGTAGGCCTTGACGGCGACGCCGACTCTTACGGCGCCATCCTGCGCATCGACGAGGAGCAAGTGCAGCTGATGAAGCGCCGCGGCGGCGTAGGCCACGACCTGTCGCACTTGCGCCCCAA
Source organism: uncultured Prevotella sp. (assembly GCA_944320675.1). Classification (GTDB taxonomy): domain Bacteria; phylum Bacteroidota; class Bacteroidia; order Bacteroidales; family Bacteroidaceae; genus Prevotella. The sequence goes on along the minus strand of CALUIJ010000043.1, from coordinate 7,964 downwards.
GGGCTCGCCGGTGAACAACTCGGCGCTGACGTCCACCGGACTCGTGCCCTTCATGGAGCGTTACAGCAACTCGGCGCGCGAAGTGGCCCAAGACGGACGGCGCGGGGCGCTGATGCTGTCGGTAAGCATCAAGCATCCCGACAGCGAGGCGTTCATCGACGCCAAAATGACGGAAGGCAAGATTACCGGGGCGAACGTGTCGGTCAAGATCGACGACGACTTCATGCGCGCCGCCGTCGACGACCAAGAATACACCCAGCAGTTCCCCATCGACAGCGCCGAGCCGTTGGTTAAAAAAGGCATCAGCGCAAGGAAGCTGTGGGAGAAGATAGTACACAACGCATGGAAGAGCGCCGAGCCGGGAGTGCTGTTCTGGGACACCATCATACGCGAGAGCATACCCGACTGCTACGCCGACCTCGGATTCCGCACGGTGTCGACCAACCCGTGCGGCGAGATACCGCTCTGTCCTTACGACTCGTGCCGCCTGCTGTCCATCAACCTTTACTCGTATGTAGTGAACCCGTTCACCGACAAGGCGTATTTCGACTTCGACCTGTTCCGCCGCCACGTGGCCATGGCCCAGCGCATAATGGACGACATCGTGGACATGGAGCTTGAGAAGATAGACCTCATAATGGAGAAGATAAAGAGCGACCCGCAGAGCGACGAGGTGAAGTTCACCGAATACCACCTGTGGGAAAAGATCAAGCGCAAGAGCGGCATGGGCCGACGCACGGGCGTAGGCATCACGGCCGAGGGCGACATGATAGCCGCCATGGGCCTGCGCTACGGCACGCAGGAGGCTACCGACTTCTCCGTGGAAGTACACAAGACGCTTGCGCTGGCCGCCTACCGCTCGTCGGTAAACATGGCAAAGGAGCGCGGGGCGTTCGAGATATACGACACCGGGCGCGAGGCCGGCAACCCGTTCATAAACCGTATAAAAGAGGCCGACCCCGAGCTGTACGAGGAAATGGCAAAGTACGGCCGCCGCAACATAGCCTGCCTCACGATCGCGCCGACCGGCACGACAAGCCTTATGACGCAGACCACGAGCGGCATCGAACCCGTGTTCATGCCCGTGTACAAGCGCCGCCGCAAGGTGAACCCCAACGACACCGACGTACACGTTGACTTCGTCGACGAGGTGGGCGACTCGTTCGAGGAATACATCGTCTACCACCGTAAGTTCATCGAATGGATGAAGGTCAACGGATATGACACGGACAAGCGTTACACGCAAGAGGAGATCGACGGCCTGATAGCCAAGTCGCCTTACTACAAGGCCACGGCCAACGACGTAGACTGGCTGATGAAAGTGCGCATGCAGGGAGCCATACAGAAATGGGTTGACCACAGCATCAGCGTCACCATCAACCTGCCCAACAACGTAGACGAAGCCCTCGTAAACCGCCTCTACGTAGAGGCGTGGCGCTCGGGCTGCAAAGGATGCACCGTCTACCGCGACGGCTCGCGCTCGGGCGTGATGCTCTCAGTGGAGAAGAAAAAGGAAAAGGGAGGCGAGGATATAAGCACGCAGCACCAGCTGCCGCCCTGCCGCCATCCCGAAGTGACCGAGGTAAGGCCGAAGGAGCTGAAATGCGACGTAGTGCGCTTCCAGAACAACAAGGAGAAATGGGTAGCCTTCGTAGGCCTGCTCGACGGCTATCCTTACGAGATATTCACCGGCCTGCAAGACGACGAGGAAGGCATCGTGCTGCCTAAGACCATCACCAAAGGCAAGATAATCAAGCAGACCGACGAGAACGGCAAGCACCGTTACGACTTCCAGTTCGAGAACAAGCGAGGATACAAGACCACGGTAGAGGGCCTGAGCGAGAAGTTCAACCCCGAATACTGGAACTACGCCAAGCTGATTTCCGGCGTGCTGCGCTACCGCATGCCCATCGCACACGTCATAAAGCTGGTAAGCTCGCTACAGCTTAAGGACGAAAGCATCAACACGTGGAAAAACGGCGTAGAGCGTGCGCTTAAGAAATACATCATCGACGGCACGGAGGCCAAGGGACAGAAATGCCCCGCATGCGGACAGGAGACCCTCGTCTACCAGGAAGGCTGCCTGATATGCAAGAACTGCGGCGCGTCGAGATGCGGATAATTAATTAATGCATGATTCATAATGCGTAATTCATAATCAGGCCGCAGCAACCCGATTATGAATTATGCATTGTGAATTATGAATTATGCATTGTGAATTATGAATTGTGAATTATGAATTATGCATTATCATCGGGCTACGTGTGCCTGAACAACGTGCGTTTCCACGCGCGCCACGGCGTACTGCCGCAAGAACGCCTCACCGGAGGCGAGTTCGTAGTAAACCTGCGGGCGAAATACCCCCTGGCGAAAGCCATGGGAAGCGACGACGTTAACGACACGCTCAACTACGCGGAAATATTTGAAATCATAAATAAGGAGATGCAGAAGCCTTCCCGCCTGCTCGAGCACGTGGCAGGCAGGATAGGCAAAAGCGTCATCGAAGCATTCCCGCAGGTTGAGACGCTCGACATCACCATAGCCAAGACCAATCCCCCGATGGGCGGCGACATGGACAGCGCAGCCGTTGAAGTTCACTTAATAAATGATAAAACTTTTTGAAAGGTTGCAGTTTTTCGCGGATAAATAACTACCTTTGTAAGATAATAAAGCACTCATGAGTAAAAAGATAATATTCGTTTTACTGATATTCATCTCTTTCTCCGCCGTATGCTCTTTCGGTGCGGACAAACGGTTCACGCTCGTCATCGACGCAGGCCACGGAGGGAACGACGCAGGAGCCAAGGGTGCTTTTTCTTACGAAAAGAACATCAACCTCAAAGTGGCCCTTGCCTTCGGCCGGTACGTCGAAGACAACTGCCCCGACGTAAATGTGGTGTACACGCGCAAGACCGACGTGTTCGTCCCATTGCACAAGCGCGCCGACATAGCCAACAAGAACAAGGCCGACGTGTTCATATCCATACACACCAACGCCCTGCCAAAAGGGCACATAGCAAGGGGACTGGAGACATATACGATGGGAATACGCCGATCGGACGAGAAACTGAGCGCCGCACAACGCGAGAACTCAGTCATCATGATCGAGGACGATTACGAACAGCATTACGAAGGCTACGACCCCAACTCGCCCGAAAGTGCAATCATGTTCGAGTTCATGCACGACAAGAACATGGCGCAAAGCGTGGAACTGGCAAAATACGTGCAAAGCAGCGTCTGCTCAATAGCAAAAAGGCCGGACAAAGGAGTAAAACAAGACGTTTTCCTCGTGCTGCGCGAAACGTCGATGCCGGCATGCCTCATCGAGCTGGGCTTCATAACGACCCCCGACGAAGAGAAATACCTGAACAACAACGCCAACATTGACAAATTGGCGGAAGGAATATACGAAGCCTTCGCAAAATACAAGGCAAAATACGACAAAAACGTAACCGTGCCATACAAGCCTGAGAAACAACGCAGGCCGGAAGTTCCGTCAATAGTTCCCGACAAGGGAAAAGACGACAGGAAAGTGAAGGAAGAAAAGGCAAGCGCACGGATGATGGAAACCGAAGAGCCGCCGGCCACCGACGGGAACAACAAGGAAGAGGACAACGACGCACGACGGGTAGACCCCGAAGAACAAGGCACCGAGAACAACGACGGCGCCGAGGCCGGCAACGGAGACATGCCGGTGTTCAAAATCCAGATACTCGCCAGCAGCAGAAGCCTGCGCCCGACGAGCAGCCACTTCAAAGGCCTTGAGGACATCGACTCTTACAATGAAGGCAACCTTGTAAAATATACATACGGGGCCTCGACCGATTACAATGAGATATACCGCCTGCGCAAGTCGATACTCGACAAATTCCCCGAGGCGTTCATCATAGCTTTCAAGAACGGCGAAAAAATGGACGTAAGGCAGGCCGTAAAAGAGTTTAAGTCTAACAAATAAGAGTTGAATATGAAATTTTTTAACAAAGAAGTCAAGATTGCCTTAGTGGCGGTATGCGGATTGGTGATCCTGTTCTTCGGCATGAATTTCCTGAAAGGGCTGAAGCTGTTCTCCTCTGAAAGCATCTACTACATATCGTTCAAGGACATCAGCGGCCTGTCGTCATCGAGCGCGATCTACGCCGACGGCTTCAAGGTGGGAGTCGTAAGGAACATACTGTACAACTACAACAAGCAAGGCGACATTATGGTCGAAGCCGAAATCGACGAGAAGCTGCGCATACCCAAAGGCAGCAGCGCAGAAATCGTGAGCGACATGCTCGGCAACGTGAAAGTGAACCTGCTGCTCGCCACAAACCCGAGAGAGCGCGTCATGCCCGGAGGGACAATCCAGGGCGGCATCAACGGCGGAGCATTGGGACAGATGTCAAGCATGATTCCCACTGTTACGCAAATTCTGCCGAAAATCGACTCTATCGTCACAAGCCTCAACACCCTGCTCGCCAATCCGGCCATAGCGAACTCACTGCAAAACGTCGAGACCGTGACAAGCGACCTTACCGTCACCACACGCAGACTGAACACACTGATCGCCGGGCTTGAAAGCAGCGTGCCTGGCATGGTAAGCCGCGCAGACAGCGTCCTTGACAGCGCCAACCAACTTGCCAAGAACATCAACCGCATCGACGTGGCCGGCACCGTGGCACGAGTGGACGAGACACTCGCCAACGTAGAGGAATTCACCGCCCGGCTCAACAACAACGAAGGCACGCTCGGCCTGCTGATGAGCGACCCCGCCCTATACAACAACCTGAACAGCACCATGCGTTCCGCCGACTCGCTTCTCATCGACCTGAAAGCCCATCCGAAACGCTACGTACATTTCTCGCTGTTCGGCAGGAAAGACAAATAAGACGTTTTATCCCCAGACACGACATATATAAAAGAAGTAAGCAGTAAGCGGGAAACGAGAGAACACCAACACCGCGCCAACGGTATTAACATAACCAACGCGCTCTTTCCCGCTTACCACTTCGCCTTTTGCCGCACAAAAACTTGCAGATTGTAATTAATTTAAAATTCATCTAAATAGCAGGGCAAAGGCCTCAAACGCGGCAAAACTTACGGAAGTTGCTAATACATACCATTTTCTGTTTAGCTGACCGAACCAAAACAGCAACCGCAAGCCGAAGGTGCCGAGACTTGCAATCCATTATTTTTCAAGTACTTGCAAATATGCAAGAGCACATGTTACATTCAAATGACAAGATAATCCATAAAGTGCCTTTTCTCTGATATTTACGCAACAAGCGGCAAAAGGCGACAAAAATATTTATTTGTGCGTTTCAATATTTTTTGCGAACTTTGCATCCGCTTTCAATAGAACGGAAAGACATCATAATCTTATCTTGACAATGAGTAACACCCAAAACGCACTTTGGGACAAATGCCTTTTGCTGATAAAGGAGAATGTCTCAGAACAGCAATTCAACGCATGGTTCAAGCCTGTCGCCTTCGAATCATTCAGCGAGACAAGCCGGACACTTATACTGCAAGTGCCCAGCAACTTCTTCGTTGAATACCTCGAAGAGAACTATGTAAGCCTGCTCACCAAAGTGCTGACTAAATATTTCGGCACGGGCATACGCCTTAATTACCGTATAATGGTCGACAAGACCCATAAGATTACGCAGGAAGTAGAGCCGGAACCCATAGCAGACATCGACAAGTCGACAAGGCGCACAACACGCATCAACCAGTCGCCGACCGCTCTCGACGCAGCAAAACCGCAGGACATAGATTCGCAGCTCGACCTCAGGCACACGTTCGCAAACTACATCGAGGGCGACAGCAACAAGCTGCCGCGCTCCGTAGGACAATCGATAGCCGAACACCCCAACTCGACGCAGTTCAACCCGATGTTCATCTACGGACCGTCGGGATGCGGTAAGACACACCTGATAAACGCAATCGGCGTGCGCACAAAAGAAATGTATCCTCAAAAGAGGGTGTTGTATATCAGCGCAAGGCTATTTCAAGTGCAATACACCGACGCAGTGCTTAAGAACTGCACCAACGACTTCATAAACTTCTACCAGACAATCGACATGCTCATCGTTGACGACATACAAGAATGGGGGTCGGCCACGAAGACGCAAGAAACATTCTTCCACATATTCAACCACCTCTTCCGCAACGGCAAGCGCATCATCCTGGCCTGCGACAGGCCTCCGGTAGACCTGCAGGGAATGAGCGACCGCCTGCTGACACGATTCAGTTGCGGACTCATTGCCGAACTTGAAAAGCCGAACATCCAGCTTTGCGTCGACATATTGAACAGCAAGATAAAGCGCGACGGACTGAAAATACCTGAAGAAGTAGTAGCGTTCATCGCCCAGACTGCCAACGGAAGCGTGCGCGACCTTGAGGGAGTCATCAACTCGCTGCTGGCATTCTCCGTGGTTTACAACTGCAAGATAGACATGCGCTTGGCGGAAAGGGTTATCAAGCGTGCCGTCAAGATAGACAACGAGCCCCTCACGATGGACGACATCCTCGACACCGTATGCAACCACTTCAACGTCACCACGGCGGCCGTAACCAGCCGTAGCCGCAAGCGCGACTATGTGATAGCACGCCAAGTGTCGATGTACCTCGCCCAGAAATACACCAAGATGCCGGCATCACGGATAGGGAAGCTTGTCGGAGGGCGCGACCATTCAACCGTAATACACAGTTGCTCGCAAATAGAACAAAGGATAAAAATCGACAAACTGTTCTCAAGCGAGATTGAAAGCATTGAGAACTCGTTCAAGCTGAAGAAATAACCAAAGCCCTAACAGGCTGCACCAATAATCACATCCGTATGGAACTTTAACCCAATCCATGCGGATGTGATTATTATTTTAACCTCCGACTGCAACATAGCCTAAGCATAAATTCGCCGTTGCCGCAGCAGAGTGAAGCAGACGTACGAGACAAGATCGTCCTTGTATTGTACCCACCCTACGTATTAGACATATATCACTTTCCACTTGCTTTCTTTCTGTCCTTCATGATAGCATCCTTATTCTCCAATGCCCACTCTATTAGCGCATTGACATGTGGAAGCAAAGAACGTGTCCGATCCGTCAACGCATATTCAACCCTTGGAGGAACTTCGGGATATACGGTGCGGGTGACATAGCCGTCATCTTCCAATGTCCTCAGAGTAACCGTCAGCATTTTCTGCGATATGTCTGGTATTTCACGTTGCAACTCTTTAAAACGAACCGTATCCTTACCGGCCTTGTTCAGAGTATATATAACTAGAAGCGACCATTTATCACAAAGTCTCGCCAAGATGTTCCGTATCGGACAGTTTGGAAACACGGCATCTTCTATCGTTGTCCTATCCATAATATTATAATGTATTTCAATTCACTTTACAAAAGTAATCAAATTTCCTTAGAATAGCAAGAAACTTTTTTTTAAAAATATTTTTATCTGTAACAGGCTCATACCCAGTAACGGTTACCTTCACGTAAGTATCTGACGCTCAAGTGCCTACTTGCAAGATTAAAAAATTCTTTCTAATTTTGCAGCGCAAAAAAAACAAAGACAATTAAAGGAGGAAACGATGAAAAAGGCATTATTCATTTTATTCAATCTCTTAACAATTACAGCTATGGCACAGACAAAAGGACGCTTCGAGGTGCACGACCTCGGCAATTACAAACTGCACGTTTATTATACCAATGATGCATTGGGCGATGCAAGTTACATCATCGAGGGCAAAGACTCTCTTGTAACTATGGAACAGCCTCTGTTCAAGGATAATGTGGCTGAATTTGACAACTATCTTTCCAAGTTGGAGAAACCCGTAGAGAAACGCATCACAGACTACCATGTCGGAGGAACCGGCAACCATGACGTGGTAATGGCGCAGGGTATGCCTGAATTCACAAAAGGCGAAGTGTACGGAGGCATGATGAAGGGCTTCACCCAAGCATTCGGCGACGCAATGACAG
>CALUIJ010000042.1 GCA_944320675.1 uncultured Prevotella sp. | reverse complement strand
GCACTGAGATAACTTCGGTCAAGACGCCGCTCAACCTGCAGCTCGACAAGCTGGCAAAGCTCATCAGCAAGTTCGGCATCGGCATATCGGTGGCCGCCTTCGTCATATTCCTCGGCCGCGACATAATCGTCGACGCCGACGGCGTCTGGGCATCAACCGACTACCTGCGCATGGCCGAGACCGTGCTGCAATACTTCATGATGGCCGTCACATTAATAGTAATGGCCGTGCCCGAGGGCATGCCCATGGCCGTGACATTGAGCCTCGCGCTCAACATGCGGCGCATGCTGAAGAACAACAACCTCGTGCGCAAGCTCCACGCCTGCGAGACGATGGGGGCCGTGACGGTGATATGCACCGACAAGACGGGCACCCTGACGCAGAACAAGATGCAGGTGGCCGAGATGCAACAGTATGACACCGACGACGCGCTCTTCCGCTCCTCGATAGCCCTGAACACCACCGCCCACCTCGACGCCGAGGGTGGCAAGGGCATAGGCAACCCCACGGAGATAGCCCTGCTGCTCTGGCTCGAGAAGCACGGCACCGACTATAAGACTCTAAGGAAAGACGAATGCATAGAGGCGCAGCTGCCCTTCTCCACCGAGCGCAAGTACATGGCGACGGTAGGCAACATAGGCGGCCGCCGCATACTGATGATAAAGGGCGCGCCCGAAATAGTGGCCGCGATGTGCGATCTTGACGACGTAGAGCGCAAGGAGATAGGCAACCGCCTCACGGGATATCAAAACCAGGCCATGCGCACGCTGGCCTTCGCCTACCGCGAGCTTGACGGCGGCGAGCAGGTGGACCTCGGCGCGATAGCCCAGGGCAAGAAACTGAAGTTCCAAGCCGTGACGGCCATCAGCGACCCGATACGCCCCGACGTGCCCGACGCAGTGAAACAGTGCGTCAGCGCGGGCATTCAGGTAAAGATAGTGACCGGCGACACGTCGGCCACGGCCATCGAGATAGCCCGCCAGATAGGCATCTGGGACAAGCAGACCCCGGCCGAGGCGCAGATAACCGGCCCCGACTTCGCCGCCCTCTCGGACGAGAAGGCGTTCGAGCTTGTGCCCAAGCTGCGCGTAATGAGCCGCGCGAGGCCGACCGACAAGCAACGCCTCGTGAACCTGCTGCAGAAACACGACGAGGTGGTTGCCGTGACCGGCGACGGCACCAACGACGCCCCCGCCCTGCACCACGCCCACGTAGGACTGTCGTTAGGCTCGGGAACGTCGGTGGCAAAGGAGGCCAGCGACATGACGCTTATCGACGACTCGTTCCGCAGCATAGTGAACGCCGTGATGTGGGGACGCTCGCTTTACAAGAACATCCAGCGTTTCCTCTTCTTCCAGCTCGTGGTCAACGTCACCGCCCTGCTGCTCGTACTGGGCGGCTCGGTGATAGGAACTGAGCTGCCGCTCACCGTGACGCAGATACTTTGGGTAAACCTCATAATGGACACCTTCGCCGCCCTTGCGCTGGCGTCGCTGCCCCCGTCGCGCGAGGTTATGAAGGACAAGCCGCGCAAGCAGTCAGACTTCATCATAACCAAGGGCATGGCCAAGGGCATCGTGGGCATCGGCGTGGCCTTCTTCATAGTGCTGTTCGCGTTCCTGATACACTGCAACCAGAGTGCCGGCGACCTCCACATACACGAGCTGTCGCTGTTCTTCACCACGTTCGTGATGCTCCAGTTCTGGAACCTTTTCAACGCCAAGGCCTTCGGCTCCAACCATTCGGCATTCCACGCCTTCACCCACGACAACGGCCTTCTGCTCGTGCTGCTCATCATCTTGGGCGGCCAGTGGGTGATAGTGACCTTCGGCGGCAAGATGTTCCGCACCGACCCGCTGTCTTTGCAGGAGTGGCTTACGATCATAGCAGCCACCTCGCTCGTGCTCTGGATCGGCGAGATATGGCGCATGGTAAAGCGTTTAAGATGCAAGTAATTAAGAACATAATATTCGATTTCGGCGGCGTCCTCGTCGACCTTGACCGCAAGCGATGTATCGAGGCGTTCGAGCGGATAGGCGCAGGGGCCGTCGCCGGATACGTGGACGAGTGCCGGCAGGAGGACCTCTTCCACGACCTCGAGGTGGGAGATAGCAGCGTAGCCGGGTTCTGCGAGGCCGTAAGGCGCGCCTGCCCGGGCTGCAACGCGACCGACGACGACATCTGCGGCGCGTGGAACGCCCTGCTCACGGGCATCCCCCACCACAGGCTCGACCGCCTGAAGGAGCTGAAAAGCAGCTACCGCCTCGTCCTGCTGAGCAACACTAACCCGATACACTGGCGCAAGGCCGTCGACGATTACTTCACCACGGGCGGCCTGGCCGTAGGCGACTACTTCGAGAAGACCTACCTGTCTTACGAGATGCACATGCTGAAACCCGACGAAGGGATATTCCGCCGGGTGCTCGACGACTCGGGATTCGCCGCCGGCGAGACGCTCTTCATCGACGACTCGCCCGCCAACTGCGCAGCCGCCGGGCGGCTCGGCATAACGGCCTGCCTGCCCACGGCCTGCCATACGCCGGCCGAAATGAAAGAGGCGGGCACGCTCTGGCTACCATAATATAATAAGGAATGTCACAAAACAGCATCGGAAAACAACAAGGCGCGGCCCCGTGCGTGGCCACGATAGGTTTCTTCGACGGCGTTCACCGGGGGCATAAGTTCCTCATAAAGAGCGTCATCGACCGCGCCGCGGAGTATGGGTTGCAGTCGGCCGTGATAACGTTCGACCGCCATCCGCGCCTCGTCTTGCACAAGGAGTTCCAGCCGCGGCTGCTTACCACCAACGACGAGAAGCTGCGCCTGCTCGCCGCCACTGGCGTGAACCGCTGCGAAATGCTGCATTTCGACGAGCAAACGGCATCGCTCCCGGCCTACGACTTCATGAAGACGGTGCTCCGCGGACGGCTCAACGTGCGCCGGCTCATCATCGGTTACGACAACCGCTTCGGCCACAACCGCACCGAAGGCTTCGACGACTATGTGCGTTACGGGCAAGAGCTGGGCATCGAGGTCGAGCGCGCCGAGGCGTTCGTGCTCAACGGGGTGAACGTAAGCTCGTCGGTGGTGCGCTCGTTCCTCTCGGCCGGCGAGACCGACATGGCCGCGATGTGCCTCGGCTACCACTATAAGATAGGCGGAACGGTGGTCGGCGGATACCACGAGGGGCGCAAGCTCGGCTTCCCCACGGCCAACATCGACGTGGAGGACAAGCTGAAACTCGTGCCCGAAGCCGGGGCATACGCCGTCAGGGTGAAGATTGAGGACGAGCCCGAGCTGCACGACGGCATGATGAACATCGGCACGCGGCCCACCTTCGACGGCACGGCGACGACGCTCGAGGCCAACATATTCGGCTTCAGCGGCGACATATATGGGCGCAAGATAACCGTAGAGTTCCACCGCAGGCTGCGCGAAGAGCGCAAGTTCGGCTCGGTATATAAGCTCATGGACCAACTGAAGGCCGACCGCGAGGAGGCCTGCCGGATATTGGCCGACGAGCGCAGGATGGAAAATAAGGAATGAATTACTGAAACAAACGTATATGAAAAAAGCGTTATTATACTTCTTTTGGTTCGTGCTCGTGCAGTTTTTCCTTTCATGGATAGTGTATGCCGCATGGATGCTGGCCACGGGCAGCAGCGCGGACGACGTGATGCGCACGTTCGGCGGAGGCAATCCCGATGCCATAACCGCGCCCATGCTCGTAACGGCATCGGCCGTGTCGAGCGCCGCGGTGACAGCCCTGTTCGTGTGGCGGAAGTTCGCCGTGGTGTCGCCCGCCTACCTGCGCACGCGCCAGTGGGGCGTGTTCTTCTGGTGCGCGGTGGCCGCCTTGGGCACGCTGATACCCTCGGCGTGGCTCCAAGGACTGCTTCCGGATATGACGGACATGAAAAGCGAGACGTTCAAGATGATACTCGGCAACGACTACGGCTACTTCACGCTGTGCCTCTTGGCGCCGTTCGTCGAGGAATTGGTGTTCCGCGGGGCCATATTGCGCGCGCTGCTCGGCTCGTTCAGCCGCCATTGGGCGGCCATAGCCATATCCGCCGCCATCTTCGCCCTCGTCCACGCCAACCCCGTGCAGATGCCCCACGCACTGCTCGTAGGGCTGCTTCTCGGCTGGATGTATTACCGCACGGGCAGCATACTCCCCGGAGTGGCGGTGCACTGGGTGAACAACACCGCGGCCTACGTCGTCTACATGCTGATGCCCCAGACGGCCGACATGGAGCTTGTCGACATCTTCGGCGGCAACCCAAACAACGTCGTGCTCGCCGTCGTGTTCTCGTTGTTCATACTTATTCCCGGCATTTACCAGCTGAACCTAAGGATGAAGAAGGGCTGAAAGCCCTTATATAATAATTAACAATTAAGAATTAAGAGTTAAGAATTAAGAAAAATAGCGTTGTGGTTTAGCAACAAAGCATATTTTCTTAATTCTTAACTCTTAATTCTTAAATTCCCGAAGACTCTTAATTCTTAAATTCCCGAAGACTCTCAACGTTCTTCCTTCAGGTCCTCGCCCCAGTGCGTTACGGCCTCGCGCGCCTCGCGCTCCTGTATCTCCTTTGCTTTCCTCGGATAGAATATCATGCGGAGCGACTGGTTGTAGTTGAAGTAGTTCCACATCCAGTTGAGCATTACGACCACCTTGTTCCTCACTCCGAGGATTGAGCGCAGGTGGACGACGAGCCACATCACCCATGCCACGAAGCCGCTCATCTTTATCGACGAGAACTCGCACACGGCCTTGTTGCGCCCCACGGTGGCCATCGAGCCGAGGTTCTTATACTTGAACGGCTTAAGGTCCTTGCCCTTTTCCAGCCGCTTTATGTTGCGCGCCAGGTTCTTGCCCTGCTGTATGGCCACCTGGGCCAGCTGCGGGTGGCCGTTGGGATAGTCCTCGTCGCCGCACACGATACACTGGTCGCCGATGCAGAACACCGAGTCGAGCCCCTCGACGCGGTTGTAGCAGTCGACCTTGACGCGCCTTCCGCGGCCGAGATGCTCCTTGTCGAGGTTGCCCACCTCGCTTCCGGCCACGCCGCTCACCCAGATGAACGTGCGCGTGGCTATCGAGCTGCCGTCGGCCAGCATCACCTTGTGGTCCTGATAGTCGGTGACCATTTTGTTCAAGAGCACGTTAACGCCCATGCGCCGCAGGAATTTCTCGACGGCTTCCGACGATTCGGGCGACATGCCCGAGAGCAGGCGGTTGCCCGCCTCTATGAGGTAGATGTTCATCAGACTCGGGTCGAGGTCGGGATAGTCGTGCGGCAAGACGGTGCGCTTCATCTCCGAGAGCACTCCGGCCACCTCGACGCCCGTGGCGCCGCCGCCCACGATGACCACGTTCATCAGCTCCTGCTGCTCCTGCTTGGTGGCGCAGGTTATGGCGCGCTCGATGTTCGCCAGGATGGCGTTCTGCAACCCCATAGCCTCCGACACCGTTTTCATCGGCATGGCCTCGGCCTCTACGTTCTTGTTGCCGTAGAAGTTGGTGGTGGTCCCGGCGGCGAGCACGAGGTAGTCGTAGTCCACCTTGCCGATCGACGTCTGTATTATCTTCTTCCCCGGGTGGATCGAGCGCAGCTCGGCCATGCGGAAATACACGTTCCTGCTGCGCTGGAAAATCTTGCGGAACGGGAACGAAATAGAACTCGGCTCCATCCCGGCCGAGGCCACCTGGTAGATGAGCGGCGGGAACTGGTGGTAGTTGTTCCTGTCGATAAGTACGATTTGCATACCCGTGCGCTTCAACCTATTGGCCACCTTCAGCCCGGCGAAGCCTCCTCCTACGATCACGACGCGCTTCTTGCCGCCCTTTTCGATGTTCAGACTCATACTAAGTTTTTCAGTTGATTTTGGAATTGATGATACTTTGACTAAGACAATGGCAAAGTTACGCAGTTTTTCAATAATGCGTACATTGTAATGTTGTTTTTTGACAAAACACCCGTTTTTTTTGATTTATGTAAAGCCTGAGGGATAAACTGAAAGGAGCCGGCCGGACGCAAGCCAGGCATAAGGAACATGAAACCGCACCACCGCAAGGCGCAAGCAGCCCGCGGGCAACGCCGGCGGCACACCGCTGTTACGGCACTGACAGTCAACGGTTTTCCGAAAGGCGGCATTCCGGCCTGCTGAACGCCGTCGTTTACCGCCCGAAAGACCGTCTTTCAGTTTGTAAAAGGCAAGAGTTTCAGACTGAAAGGATTACAGGCCGTTTTGCTTACACGTAACACCCATACGCAGACGGCCGCGGGCAAGAGTGTAAGTAAAGCGCGACGGAAATGTTACAGTTTTCAAGCGGCGCCGCCCGAGGGCCGCCTACGGCGCGCCGACGGCGCCGAAGATAATTGCCGGATATAAGCATTTTTTTACATAAATAGGACAAACATTTGCACTTATTTTCGTAATTTCGCAACGGAAAAACAATATTCAAATATGCTTACACCTGAAGAAAAGAAAGAGATAATAGCTCTTATCCACAGGCAGGTGGTGCCTGCGATAGGATGTACCGAACCGATAGCCGTGGCCCTCTGCGTGGCCAAGGCAAGGGAGACGCTCGGCGCCGTTCCCGAGGATATAGAAGTGAGCCTCAGCGCCAACATACTGAAAAACGCCATGGGCGTGGGCATACCCGGCACGGGCATGACCGGCCTGCCCATAGCCATAGCCCTCGGCGCGCTGATAGGCCGGGCCGAACTGGGGCTTGAAGTGCTCGAGGACTGCAACCGCGCCGCCGTAGAGGAGGGCAAGCGCTACATAGCCGGCGGGCGCATACGCATAAGGCTCGACGAGGACGCGCCCGACAAGCTCTACATCAGCGTGACATGCCGCGCCGGAGGGCACGAGGCCGAGGCGCGCATAGCCACCGAGCACACCAACTTCGTCTACCTGCGCAAGGACGGCGGCGTGACGCTCGACAAGCCCGTATGCGCCGCCGACGACGGCGGGCAGCACCACGACGACGTGGAACTGACGCTGAGGAAGGTGTACGAGTTCGCCACCGAGACCGACGTGGAGGACCTGAGCTTCATCCTCGAGGCCAAGAAGATGAACGAGGCCGCCGCCGCCGACGGCCTGCGCGAGAACTTCGGCCACCAGCTCGGCAAGACCCTCTGCAGCCCCCTGGGACGCGGAATAATGGGCGAAGGGATATTCTCGAAAGTGCTCTCGGCCACGAGTTGCGCATGCGACGCAAGGATGGCGGGGGCGATGATTCCGGTGATGAGCAACTCGGGCAGCGGCAACCAGGGCATCTGCGCCACGATGCCCGTAGTAGTGTTCGCCGAGGAAAACCACAACACCGAGGAGGAAACCATCCGCGCCCTGATAATAAGCAACCTTACGGCCATATACATCAAGCAGCACTTAGGCACGCTGTCGGCCCTGTGCGGATGCGTGGTGGCCAGCACGGGCAGCAGCTGCGGCATAACCTACCTCATGGGCGGCAACTACGACCAGATGGCCTTCGCCGTGAAGAACATGATTGCCAACCTTACCGGCATGATATGCGACGGAGCCAAGCCCAGCTGCGCGCTGAAGCTAACGTCGGGCGTCAGCACGGCCGTGCTCAGCGCGATGCTCGCCATACAGAACAAGCACGTCACGTCGGTGGAGGGAATCATCGACGACGACGTAGACCAGAGCATACGCAACCTGACCGAGATAGGCCGCCGCGGCATGGACGAGACCGACAAGTTCGTGCTCGACATAATGACGCACAAGAAAAGGTGAGAAGGCGGAAAAGCGATAAGGCGGGGCGCATACGCCCAATACGCCGCGCCCGCCACTTAAGTAAACAACAAACAACAATAACGATATGAAACAACTAAAGGCTACATTCATTACGCTGCTGCTGACCGTCTTCGCGATGACGGCGGCGGCACAGATGCAAGACCCGGTACATTTCAGCGTGAGCCAGAAAAAGGTGTCACCCACTGAAATCGAAGTACTCTTCACCGCAAAGATAGACGCCGGATGGCACGTCTACTCTACCGGCATGCCCTCCGACGGACCCACGTCGGCCACGCTGCACACCGACGCCGCCGAAGGCGTGAAGCCCGTCGGCGGACTGAAGCACAGGGGCAAGGAGATCAGCCAGTACGACAACATGTTCGGCATGAACCTGCGCTTCTTCGAGAACAACGTAACGTTCGTGCAGAAATACCAAATCACGGCAAAGACATACCACGTGAAGGGATACCTCGAGTACGGCGCATGCAACGACGAGATGTGCATGCCGCCCACGCAGGTGGAGTTCGACTATAAGGGCGAAGGCCCGGCCGACGCCCCCGAGGCCAAGGAGGAAAAGGCCGCAGAGGACACCGTGGCCGCCGGCACGGCAGCCGCCGACTCGGCAGTGACGGCCGCCCCCGCCCTGAGCGACACCACCGGACTGTGGACGCCGGTAATCGACGAGCTGCAGGCCATGAACGGCGACCAGGACACGGGCGAACAGTCGATGATCTACATCTTCCTGATGGGGCTCGTCGGCGGACTCCTCGCCGTGTTCACCCCCTGCGTATGGCCCATCATACCGATGACCGTCAGCTTCTTCCTGAAACGCTCCAAGGACAAGAAGAAAGGCATACGCGACGCCATAACCTACGGCGCATCGATCGTGGTCATCTACCTCGTGCTCGGCCTCGCCATAACGCTCATCTTCGGCGCGAGCGCGCTCAACGCGCTGTCGACCAACGCCGTGTTCAACATCTTCTTCTGCCTGCTCCTGGTAGTGTTCGCCCTGTCGTTCTTCGGATGGTTCGAGCTTACGCTGCCCTCGTCGTGGACCAACAAGGTTGACAACAAGGCCTCGTCGACGAGCGGACTGCTCAGCATATTCCTCATGGCGTTCACGCTTACGCTCGTCTCGTTCTCGTGCACCGGCCCCATCATAGGCTTCCTGCTCGTCGAGGTCAGCACTTCGGGCAACATCATAGGCCCCGCCGTCGGCATGCTCGGCTTCGCCATAGCTCTGGCCCTGCCGTTCACGCTCTTCGCCCTCTTCCCCACATGGCTCAAGCAGGCTCCTAAGTCGGGCGGATGGATGAACACCATCAAGATAGTGCTCGGCTTCATCGAGCTGGCCTTCGCCCTTAAGTTCTTCTCCGTGGCCGACCTCGCCTACGGCTGGGGACTGCTCGACCGCGAAGTGTTCCTCGCCCTCTGGATCGTAATCTTCGGCATGCTCGGACTCTATCTCATCGGCAAGCTCAAGTTCAAGAGCGACGGCGACTCGACCGAGGCCATGCCCGTGCCCTGCATAATGCTCGGACTCGTCTCGCTGGCGTTCTCAGT
This sequence comes from uncultured Prevotella sp., assembly GCA_944320675.1. Classification (GTDB taxonomy): domain Bacteria; phylum Bacteroidota; class Bacteroidia; order Bacteroidales; family Bacteroidaceae; genus Prevotella. The sequence continues at coordinate 6,083 of CALUIJ010000042.1, read as the reverse complement.
CTACATGGTGCCCGGACTCTGGGGTGCCCCCTGCAAGGCCGTCAGCGCATTCGCTCCGCCTATGAACACGCAGGACTTCAACCTCTACCACAACGAGGTTCACCCGCGCTTCACCGACTACGAGCAGGCCATGGCCGCCGCAGCCGCCGAGGGCAAGCCAGTCATGATCGACTTCACCGGATTCGGATGCGTGAACTGCCGCAAGATGGAAGCCGCCGTATGGACCGACCCGCAGGTGGCCGACAAGCTCAACAACGACTTCGTATTGGTATCGCTCTACGTCGACGACAAGACACCGCTCGACAAGCCCATGGAGGTAATGGAGAACGGCAAGAAGCGCACGCTGCGCACCATCGGCGACAAGTGGAGCTACCTGCAGCGCAACAAGTTCGGCGCAAACGCGCAGCCGTTCTACGTCATCATCGACTCTAAGGGCAAGCCCCTGGCCGGCTCTTACAGCTACGACGAGGACATAAGCAAGTACACCGAGTTCCTCGACAAGGGTCTCGGGAACTACAAGAAATAACACCCAACCCATCTGACGAAGCGGGCGGACATGCGCAAATGTCCGCCCGCTTTCAGTAATACTGCAGGAACCTAATTAGGGTTTTACGTACACTAACAGCAAAAATTTCGTATCAAAACGACCGATATTTTTGATTTAAATCAATAAATCATCACTTTTAAGCAAAAAATCCGTCAAAAGCTAACATCACAACGAAAAACTTATTATCTTTGCACTGTGTTTTTCATAGTATTAGATTTAAGGTTAACAATGGAATGAGGGACTCAGCGGAGTCCCATTTTTGTTTTTATACGTTTCGCCGCCGTCCGCCCGCCCCCGAATGACGGGCCGGCAACCGGCACGCGGACACGGCGCGGCACGGTTTCCAACCGCCAACTCTTCAAGCGCCGACCCTTAACCGCCGGCTCTAAGCGGAGCGGTCATCACCGCTCCACGAACCCGCCTTTCTCCCTTACGTAATCAATAAGCTTGCTGAAAACAGGATTCGACGACAACACGCCTACATTGCCCGTCATTATCATCTGGCGGCGCGCGCGGGTGAGGGCGACGTTAAGCTTGCGGTCGACAATACGGCCGGCGTCGGTGAAGCAACTGCCCGCGAGGAACTCCAACTGCCACTCGTTCTGCACGGTAAACGAATAAACGATGACGTCGCGCTGGCTGCCTTGGTAGCGTTCCACGGTGTCAATCGAAACCGACTCAAGCTCCGGCATGCCGAAACGCTCGATTTCCTTGCGGATGACGGCTATCTGGTTGCGGTAAGGCACTATCACGCCGACGCTTTTGTCCGGGTCGAACCGCCCGCCGAGCATAAGGCGCACACGCCTCAACACGTCGGCGACGACGGTCGCCTCGTCAGTGTTAACCTTGTCGGACACGTCGGGACGGCGGCACAAGCGCGACGGAATGAATATCACACGGTGGCCGTGCAGCATCGAGTCAAGCCCGTCGTGGACGCCTGCGTCGGCATAACTGAGCGCAGTCTCACGCTGGTGGGCCAGCGGCACGGGGCTGAGCCGCTCGTCATGGTAAAACTCACTGCACGGGAAAGCGGCCACGTCAGGATGCATGCGGCCGTGACGGCGCAATACGCCGACGAACTCAGTGCGCCCCGCCTTGCGCTCCACACGCAGCAGCCTCTCGAAAAGCGAGTCGCGGCAGTTGTCAAGGCAAATGCCGCGCAACAGTCCGCCGTCTACGGCCGACGACTTCTCATCCTGCTGCACGACGGCAGGCAACTGCTTATGGTCGCCCACGAGCACGAACTTCCCTATGCGGCTGACCTGCCGTCCTTGCCCGTCGGAGCGGTGGGCGGCAAGCAGGCCGACGATGTTAGGCTCGAGTATCTGCGACGCTTCGTCGACTACGGCGAGCGTGAAACCCTTTATGTCGAAGATAAACGGGCGCGACGCAATCATCGACGTGGTGCCCGTTATGACGCGCACGGACGTTATCAGTTCCTTCATGGCGTCGAGACGTGGACGCTCCTTGACGACTTCGCCCAGCAGGCGGGGCTTGCATTCGGGGGCGGCACCATACTCGCCTCCTATGCGCAGGTAGTCGACGCCGGCACCGTCAAGCATGGCGCAAAGCTCGTCGACGGCGCGGTTGGTGTACGCCATGAGCAATACCGAGGCCGAGGGGTTGACAAGTTCTTCCTCCACGATGAACCTTACGGCCATCGACGTCTTGCCAGTGCCGGGCGGACCGACGAGCAGATAGTAGTCGAGGGCCTGCTTAACCCCGAGCAGTATGTCATCGTAAGCCCCGTTGTAGGCCCGCGTAAGCGCGGCCGAGGCGTCGCGCCGGGGACTGCGCCGGCATAAAAGGAGGTCGCGGCGGTCGGCCGGAGCCGTTACGAACTCGTGCAGTCCGCGCACGGCACCGCCCGAAACAGCGTCGCCGCCGGCGTGCTCTATGGCGTAGAGCACGGTGGAACCGCTCTCGTGAAGCTTGAAAATCTCAGGGTTTTTCTGTCCGTTCACCAGCGCAACGGTCACCTCCTTGGTGTGTATGTCGGTTATTCCGCCCTTGTAAAGCAGGCTCCGCCTTACGTCTGGCTCTTCGCCCTTGCGGTATTCGTAAAGGTAAACCATGTCGCCCCGGCGGAAGTTCGGCAGGAAGCCTTCGCCCTGTCCGGGCACGGCTAGCGTTACCACGTCGGGCGCATTGCCGTCCCCGCCGCAGCTCTTGACCGTTATCGTAAGCCCCGTGTATATGTTGCCTGTCTCTATCTTCTCGGCCAACGGCATGTTCCAAAGGTCGGCCGTGCAGCGGGCCACCCCCTCCTGCGACCCTACTTTCGACAATAACTGCTCACGATAGACGAACGTCATCATGTGGCAGAAATACTCGCGCTCGAGCGGCGAGAGGCTTTTCAGCGGCTCTGTGACGGAGAGAATCCTCGGCAGCAGCCACCTATTATAATATGGAGAGTCGAGGCGGGCCGTGTTGACAGTGTCGGGCGAGAGCATGGGCAGCACCTTATTGAAACCGTCGCGCGCAATCATGTAGTCGGTGGCGACAATCTGGTTGCGCAGTTTCACGGCCTCGCGGAACAGCTTGCGGTAAAAGGCGACGGCCACAAGTCCCTGCTCCGGCGGATACTTCGAGTAAAGCAGACGCATGTCGGTCTGGTCGGAACCGAGGTTGAAGTTATACCTCAGCACTCCGTAATAGAGCAGCAACTGCACGTAGTGCGGCTCAAGCTGGCGGCTGCCGTGGCTGCCAGGGCGTCCCGTACTGATGTTCAGGTTCTTGCCCGACTTCTGCTCGACGAGCAGGCGGAAGTCTGTCGTCATCAGGTCGACGCGCCCCTGAAGCCCGAGTTTCTCGCAGATGAACGACGGTTCGAGCACGGCGCGGCCGCGGTCGTACACGCCGAACATCACGCCGGCGGCCCGCCTTATGTTGCCGGCCTGCGCGGCCGCGTCCTGCTTGAACTTCGCCGCGTCGAACCCCGGGCACGAGCAATACTCAAGCGCCTTGTCGGCGAAGCTTGAACGCATGGCCGCGGCGAGGCTGAATCCGTCGCCCTCGTTGACAACACCGTCGAGCACGGCTCCGGCGAGGTTGCCGAGGAGGACGGCCTGACCGTTGGCGCGCGGCCCCATCCTGTCGATAATGTAATTCAACGGATGATGGCCGTAGTCCTTGAAGCATGCGGCTATCGAGCTGATGTCGACCAGATAGTCGGGCTCGACGACGACGAGCCCGGGCGAAACCGTCCAGCCTACGCCTCCGGTCGTCGCCCCCTTGCCGCCGCACATCTTGCAGTCAAGCAGATTGAGCTGCATGCCCTCGCGCAACAACTTGCGCACGTAAGCGAAGTCTTCGCCCGAAACGTCTACGGCGAGCATACGCCCTGAAACGCCTTTCTCGGCGGAAACATACACGTAGGCGTCGTCCCAGCCGCGGACGATGCAGCGCACATAGCGCACGTCGAGCCCTTCGGCGCGGTCGTGCGGCCTGTCGTTGGCCGGCAGCACGCGGAGCAGTCCGCCCGGCACGCCCTCGCCCGTGACTGCGGAGACGAAGCGGGCCAAGGCGCGCATGTCGTACATGAAATCCTCACGGCCAATATCTTCCGCCCCGTTGGTGTGGCTGCGCATGGCCTGTATCTGCACCCTGTCGGCCAGCCTTACGTGGTGCTTGCGGCAGAGATGGTCGACCTGCGAGAACAAGTTGCCGTAGGCCTGCCCCGTGCCGCGCAGCCCCTCGTGGCACGCCAGTACGAGAGTCTCGTGCGCCATCTTGTTGAGCGTGCCGGACTTTACCGAACCGTAAAGGCCTATTATTTCCGCGATGCGGGCATACAAGTAATTCATAATTCACCTATTTTTAATGCATAATTCATAATTGGGCTGTGCATCAAGGGTAAACATCCGTCGAATTATGCATTACGCAATGTGCATTATGAATTGTTGCGCAGCCCAATTATGCATTATGAATTATGCATTATGAATTAATTATTGTCCTCCCAGCCTGCCGAAGAACTCGATTATCTCCTCCCATGTCTTAAACGTGTCGTCGCCGAAGGCTATCCGCGTGCCCACGAAGTCGGCCGCGCCGAGGTCGGCCGACGGGTCTATGAGGTAGTCGCCGTAAAGCAGGTCCTTACGGTTGGTGAACACTACGTGGTTCCACGCAGGCACGTTAACCACCTCTTCCACCCAGGCCATAGTGTCGGCGAAATACCCAGGCGCGCCGGCCGGCGACGGAGCTACCACGTATATGGTATAGTGTTCCAAGAGGAAGCGGTAAGCCTTCATCGCGCTCGACTGCTGGTTGCCGCGCGCGTCGCGCAGGGCGTCGACGGCGATGTAGACTATCGGGCGCGTGCGACCCTCCTGCCGGTCGTCTATCCACCGGATGACGGGTATGACGGAGTGCAGCAGTATCTTGTCGTTCATGCGGTGCCCGCCGTGGAAGCTGACGGCGTTGCGGTAGTGGGCGGCGAAGATGTCCATCGTGTGTACCACGGGGTCCTCGTCGCCGAAAAGGCCGTAGACGCGCTCTCGGCTCTCCTCTTCGGTCACCCCGGCGAAGCATTGCGCCGTGACGGCCTTGTATTCCTCGACCAGCGCCTTGGTCACGATGAAGTCTTGCACGCCGTCCCGCCGCGGATTGAGGAACGTGTTCTTGCCCACCATGCCGTGTTTCAGCATCGTGTCGCCCATTTGGAACGCCGGGTTCACCAGTATCCTGTCATAGCCGTAAAGCATCTCGGCGTACATGCCGCCCATCGAGGTGCCTATTATAAGGTCGGGCTTCTCCGCCAGGCAAGTGTCCCTGAGCAGCTGCACGGCCTCCCCGGGATGTATGGGCAGGTCGGGGGCGACGACCGTCGCGCCGGGAAGCATCTCGCGCAGTTTTACCACCGTGCCCGACTGTCCCGACGAGGCGAAGCCGTGGACGTAGAGCATCTTCTTCCCTTTCATTATTTCGGGAAACTGTATCTTATAGTTTATTTCCATTTGCTTTTAATTAGAGATAATGCAAAAGTAATAAATTTTCCCGTCCTTCGGCAACGTTTCCGGCGTAAAAACGCCGCCGCATCCCTTTTCGTAGTGCCATGCGTGCGTAACGCATTGGCAGCCAACACGTTGCAAAAGACCGTCTTTCGGCTTGCAAAAGACAGCCTTTTGCAAGCCGAAAGGCAACCTTCTGCACACCGAAAGACAACCTTTTGCGGTTCATCCGCAAATCGGTTGGATGAGAATAAATATTAAATGCATATCCGCAATCGGCCAAATACTTACTTGCATCCTCTTTTAAGAAGTCGGCAGCATACCGTCATTCCGGGCTTAGACCCGGAATCCAGGAAAAACACTTTTGTCAACTACTTAGTTGCATACATTGGATTCCGGGTCCCGGCCCGGAATGACAGTATGCTGCCGACTTCTTAAAAGAGGATGCAAGTAAGTATTCGGCCGATTGCGGATATTCATAAATATTAATCCATAAGCTTATCCTTTTTGTTTATGACTACATCCTACTATAATCCAAACGGTTGGTAACTGTCATGCCGCATCGGGGTGCGGCATGACAGTTACCA